>JAZQRY010000037.1:0-34912 GCA_045629825.1 Candidatus Nanosyncoccus sp.
TATCGTGAACCGTACCTACGGCGCAGCTACGGGTGATAAGTCTATCATCCCGGCCGAGATTATCAACTACGATGGCACCAACTACGCCTGGAGCAACTGGACTGGTGGCGAGACGTCTATTGACGACATGAATATCACCTACACCAAGGAACTGTCGCCAAGGCGCTAAAAATAGTTGCATTTAGGGGAGAAGTGTGATAAAATGGGAAATGTTATCTAGACATAAGGTTAGGTCTGGCAAGATTCGCTGGAAACCAGCCTAAAAGTCTAGTTTTAATAGTGCAATTTTGCCTGGTGTACAGAGGCAAAATGCACAAGGCGCCTTATTGGGGCGTGGAGAGCAAAAAATAATAAAGGAAAGGTTAATGATGCAAGTCATTCTCGGCACCAAAGTTGGTATGACCCAGATTATCGGTGAAGATGGCGTCGTGACTCCGGTTACGATACTGCAAGCCGGTCCGTGCACAGTGACTCAGATAAAGACTATCGAATCCGATGGTTATAATGCTGTGCAAGTGGGCTACGGTCAGGGTAAGAATCTGAGCAAGTCGGTCGCTGGCCACGTAAAGAAAGCCGGCGAAAATAACAGTCCTAAGGTACTCAAAGAGTTCCGAATCGAAGAAGTACCTGAGGGAATGAAATTGGGGGATAAACTTACGGTCGAAAGTTTTAAATTAGGGGATAAGGTAGCAGTGACTGGTACTAGCAAAGGTAAAGGTTATGCCGGTACAGTGAAGCGCCACAATTTTAACGAATCACGCAACACTCACGGTTTTAAGGGTAATATTCGCCGTGTTGGTTCGATCGGTTCGATGTACCCACAGAAAGTATTCAAGGGCAAGAAGATGCCTGGACGGATGGGTCATGATACCGTGACAGTAAAGAATCTCGTAGTTGCATATATCGATGTCGAAAACAATCTCATCGGACTAAAAGGCGCTGTGCCTGGTCCGCGCAAAGGGATTGTGTCAGTAGAGGGAAAGGAGTAATATGGCTAGTTTGAATAAAGATGTATTTGGTCTGACCGTAGATAATCACGAACTCGTAAAGCTGGCTTATGACGCATATCTTGCGAATTCGCGTAGTTCACACGCTAAGACATTGAAGCGAGGTGAAGTACGTGGTGGTGGCAAGAAGCCATGGAAGCAAAAAGGTACTGGTAGAGCTCGCTTTGGCTCCACTCGTAACCCGATTTGGCGACATGGTGGCGTAGCATTTGGTCGCACTGGCAACGAGAACTTCACCAAGAAGATTTCGAAGAATGCTAAGCTACTAGCTGTAAGGCAAGCTCTTTCGATGAAGAATGCCGATAAAGCTGTATTCGTACTTGGTAAGGATGTCAAATTAACGGGCAAGACCAAAGATGCTGTGAAAGTACTCAAAGACATGAAGCTAGAAGGTAAGTATGTACTAGCTGTCGCCAATGAGAAGACTCCAGAAGTACTTCGTTCGACTAATAATTTACCAAATGTAAAATTGGTACGTGCTACATATCTTAATGTGTTTGACATTTTGAATGCGGATGCGATTGTATTTTCAGAAGCAGCTTTAAAGACTACGGAGAATTGGCTACTAGGAGAGGAGAAGTAAAATGGCAGAAGATAAGACGAACATAAAGCTAAATCTCCTGGAGCCGCGTGCGACTGAGAAAAGTTATCTTGAGCAGACCAACCGGATTTATGTATTTCCAGTAGATGGTGGGGCTAGCAAGCAGGAAATTGCAAAGTTGGTTGAGAAAGAATTCAATGTCACTGTGACTGATGTACGCACCTTGGTTCGCAAGGGAAAGAAGACTAGATTTAGCAGAGGCAAGCATGCTTATCCTGGCATTACCCATCGCCAAGACAAGAAATATGCCTATGTGAGATTAAAGCAAGGCGATTCGATTAAGGTATTTGAAGATGCCGAGTCGGAAGAGCCCAAGAAAAATAATAAAACCAGCGCAAAGGATGCCAAAGCTGACAAAAAGGCAAAGGCAGACAAGAATGCAGGTAAGGAGAATAAGTAATGGCAATTAAAGTATATCGCCCGACGACTCCGGGGCAGCGTCAAAAGACGACCGAAGATTACGATCAGATTACGACGAAGAAGCCTTTGAAGTCGCTCACGACGGCAAAGAAGCAACGTGCCGGTAGAAATAACAAGGGTCGGATTACTGTACGTCACCGCGGTGGCGGCGTAAAGCGACATTATCGTATTGTAACCTACAAGCTACCAGAAGATTTGACTTTTACGGTAGAAGAGATTGAATATGATCCAAATCGTAGCGCACGTATTGCAAGAATTAAAGACGAAAATGGTCAGTATTATTATGTAATTGCAGATACCAAGATGACCAAGGGTACTACTTTCAAGTCTGGTAAGGATGCAGATGTAGAATCTAGCAACCGCTTGCCACTTGAGAATATCCCGGTAGGTACTTTCGTATATGCGATTGAGTTAGCTCCAGGTAAAGGTGCACAGATGGTGCGCGCAGCTGGTGCTTCAGCGCAATTGATGGCTAAGGAAAATGGCTATGCTACGCTCAAGATGCCATCTGGCGAAGTACGCAAGGTGCTGCTTGGTTGCGAAGCGTCAATTGGTACAGTATCGAATGTACAGCATCAGAATGTAAAGATTGGTTCAGCTGGACGCCGTCGCCGTAAGGGTATTCGCCCGACGGTGCGTGGTGTAGTGATGAACGCCGCGGATCACCCACACGGTGGTGGTGACGGTGGTCGTCACGGTACTGGTAAGGCGCCTCGTACGCCTTGGGGTCAGTTGACGCTGGGCTATCGTACTCGTCACAATAAGAAAACTAATAAGATGATCGTGCGCAGTCGCCACGAAGGAAAGAGGAAATAATGTCTAGGAGTTTGAAAAAAGGTCCGTTTGTAGACTATAAACTCGCCAAAAAGGTGGCCGCTCTCTCAAGTGAAGATCGCACTGTGATTAAGACTTGGGCTCGGCAGTCTACGATTTCGCCAGAAATGGTTGGTAGGACGATTGCTGTGCATAATGGTAAAGTCCATGTACCGGTATTTATCTCTGAGAATATGGTAGGTCACAAATTAGGCGAATTTGCACCGACGCGTAAGTTTAGACGTCATGGTGGTAAGAAAGCAGCAGAAGCAGCTGCGGCGAAAGGAAAGGGGTAAAATATGGCAGAAATTCATTTCGCGCACGCATATGAAAAAGGTGTTGATTCCATGCCACGCAAGACCAATATCGTAGCGGCACTAGTTCGCGATCGTTATGTAGCGGATGCAGTGGTAATTCTAGAACACACTCAGAGGCGTGCAGCAAAGGCAGTACAGAAAGCAATTGAATCTGCCAATGCTAATCTATTGAATAATTCGAAAGCATCAATTGATCCTAAAACCGTACGTATTGCAAGGATTTTTGTGACGAGCGGTACGAGGATGCGCAGATACAAACCGGCATCGCGTGGTCGTGCTTTGCCGTACGAGAAGGTCAGCAGCAACATCTTTGTAGAAGTAGCTGGTGAAGAGAAAGTTAAGAAGTCTACCCCGGCGAAGAAAGCCGCGGCAGAAAAGAAGGAGAAGAAGTAATATGGGTCAGAAGGTTAATCCCATCTCTTACCGCCTTCAGGTCAGCAAGGATTGGGCTTCGAAATGGTTTACTCGTAAGAGTGACTTTCGGCGCTGGCTCTATGAAGACGACAAAATCCGCAAGATTATCGAAGAGCGCTTCAAGGCGCGCCCGACGATCGCCCGGATTAACATTGAGCGCTCGGCTAATCTTACTACGATTACCATTTTGACGGCTAAGGCTGGTGCAGTGATCGGTAAGCAAGGTTCGGGTATCAATGAGCTCAAGAAGCAACTTGAGAAAATCATCGAAGGTCCAATCCGGATTAATGTAGAAGAAGTAAAGAAGCCAGAGCTGAGTGCTAAGCTAGTAGCTGAGAATATTGGTTTTCAGCTGGGTAAGCGGATGAATTTCCGCCGGGCAGTGAAGATGGCTTTGCAATCTACGATGAATGCAGGAGCTAAAGGTGTACGTATCGAAGTAGCCGGGCGTTTGAACGGCGCTGAGATGAGTCGTCGTGAGAAATTTATCGATGGTTCGGTGCCGCTACATACTTTGCGTGCAGATATCGATTTCTATTGTCATCATGCACAGACTATTGCCGGTATCGTAGGAGTAAAAGTTTGGATTTATAAGGGGGAGAAATAATATGGCTATATTAGTACCAAGAAAAGTACCGCATCGCAAGGTACGTAAAGGCAAAAATGCTGGTATTGCAACGCGTTGTAATACGGTAGCATTTGGCGATTTTGGCTTAATGTCGCTCGATAACGAACGCATCACTGCGCGTCAGATCGAGGCAGCACGTCAGGCAATTACACGTTATGTAAAGCGTGGTGGTAAAATCTGGATTCGGATTTTCCCGCATACGCCTGTATCGAAGAAGCCACTCGACGTAAAAATGGGTTCCGGTAAAGGTGAACCGCAATTTTACGTAGCGAAGGTGAAGGCTGGTACGGTAATGTTTGAGATTGCTGACGTAACTGAAGACAAGGCTCGCGAAGCATTGCGCTTAGCGTCACACAAGTTGCCAGTCAAATGTAAAATTATAAAGAAAGAGGAGTTCTAAAATGGCACATTCGCTTATAGGTATAGTGACTTCCGATCAGCGTGATAAGACCATTACCGTCTCCATCACTAGTCGCGAAACACATCCACTATATCGCAAACAATATACAAAGACTCGTAAGTATACTGCTCACGACGAAAAGAATCAAGCCAAGGTGGGTGACCGCGTAGAAATTACGATGTGTCGTCCAATTTCCAAGACTAAGGCTTATACTTTGGTCAAGGTGCTTGAGAAGTCGCGTGGTACAGTTGAACTGAAAGACGACGTCGAGAAGATTGAAATGCCGGAGAAGGTGGGCGCAGACGAAATCGCCAAGAAGGCGAAGGCTGCTGAAGCTGAAGATTCTTCAGACGAGTCGGAAGAAAAGGGGGAAGCATAATATGATACAGCAAGAAAGTAGATTAAAAGTAGCCGACAACTCTGGCGCCAAGGAGCTAGGAGTAATCCGAGTGCTTGGTGGTACCAGAGCGCGCTATGCAAGAGTAGGTGATATCGTAACCTGCTCCGTAAAGGAAGCTGCGCCAAATGGTAACGTCAAGAAGAAGACCGTAGTACGTGCGGTAATCGTACGGACTCGTCAGCCAATTCGCCGTCCGGATGGTTCGACTATTCGTTTCGACGAAAATGCGGCGGTACTTGTCAATGACGATAAGACGCCGAAGGGAACGCGTGTGTTTGGTCCGATTCCTCGGGAGCTTCGTGATCTTGGCTTTATGAAAATCGTAAGTTTGGCACCGGAGGTACTTTAAAATGGCAAAGAGTTTGAAAATCAATGACAAAGTAAAAGTACTATCTGGCGACAACAAAGGTAAAGAAGCTAAGATTGTAAAGATTGACCGCGAAGCTGGTAAGGCTTGTCTTGAAGGCATTGGTGTAATTGAACGCCACATGAAAAAGACGCAGTTCAACCCAGCTGGTGGTAAGAAGACAATTCATGTAGGTATTGACCTATCGAATTTGAAATTAGTCGAAGCGGCTGAATATAAGTCGAACGCGACTAAGGCTAAGAAAGCCGATAAAAAGAATAAGAAAGGAGCTAAGTGATGGCGGAAAAGAAAACGGCTGCTACGAAGACCGTAGCACAACCACGCCTAAAGGCTCTCTACAATAATGAGCTAAAGGCGAAACTCAAAAAAGAGCTAGGGCTCAAGAATATTAATCAAGTACCAGAGCTAAAGAAGATCGTAGTATCTTGTGGCGTCGGTAAGAAGCGTGAAGATAAGAGATTTACTGAGACGGTAGAGCTGACGCTAGCTAAGATCACTGGTCAGGCGCCAACGTCGAGACTAGCCAAGAAGTCTATCGCGACCTTTAAAATTCGTAAAGGTATGGGCGCACCAGTAGGATACTTGGTAACGCTTCGTAACGATAAGATGTATGAATTTGCTGATAGGTTGCTCAACGTGGCTTTGCCACATGTACGTGATTTCCACGGGGTACCGAGAAATGCATTTGATGCACAAGGTAATTACAGCTTGGGACTCAGAGAACAAACTGTATTTCCAGAGATTACATTTGAAGATGCAGCAGCTCTGCACGGGCTTGAGATTACGTTTATTATTAAAAATGGTTCAAAGGAAGGAAGCTACAAATTGCTAGAACTCTTCGGAATGCCGTTCGAAAAGAAAGGAGACAGATAGATGGCTAAGAAATCTGCTGTACTTCGCGACGAAAAACGGCGTAAAATGTATGAAAAATATAAAGCTAAGCGAGCTGAGCTAAAGGTCAATGGGGATTTGGAAGGTCTGCAGAAGCTACCGCGTAATAGTTCTCCGACGAGACTGAAGAATCGCGATATGCTAGACGGCCGTCCACGTGGTTATATGCGTCAGTTTGGTCTAAGTCGTATTAATTTCCGGGAAAAGGCTAGCAAGGGTGAGATTCCTGGTGTAACTAAGAGTAGCTGGTAAGGAGAAAGGAGAAGATATGTCTATACAATCAACAGATCAAATTGCAGATTTTATCACGCGGATTCGCAATGCAATTATGGCTGGCAAAAATGAAATACTTGTCCCTACTTCGAGGCTAAAAGCTCAGGTGGCGGATGTGCTTCAAAAGAATGGCTATATCGTCAGCTTTGAAATCCAAGAGGGAACTCCTAGAGGGATTTTGAAAGTAGTGATTAACGAAGAAGGCCAAAATGCCAAGATCAACGAGATTACGAAGGTCTCAAAGCCAGGTCAGAGAGTATACTCATCGGCGGATGATTTGCCGACGGTGAAATCTGGACGAGGAATGATCATTGTATCTACTTCGAAAGGATTAATGACTGGTCGCGAAGCCAAGAAAAATCGCCTTGGCGGCGAAATACTCGTACGAGTTTGGTAAAAAATAGCCCCCGAAAGGGGGCTATTTTTGTTGACCGTGATTACTGTTTTTAATTAATACAGATATGTTTAATTATTTAACGCTTATGCAGTATTTTTGTCATCAAGGGGGTTGCAAAAGATTATGGAATGTGTTAGATATGAGCTTGGGTTGGCTTCGGAGTTTGGTGGTTTAATAAGCAGGAGCGCAACGCTCGTGCGGGGTGAGGGGATCATTAAACGGTATTATAGGTATCCAGGTCGCCAGAAAGGAGCGATAAAATGACCGTAGAAACTAATTTACTACGTATCGTGTTCCGTAAGCGTAAAAGCCGCCGAAGTAAAAAGTCTGATTAGCGGAAGCTAATCAGACAACCAACCTGAAGAAGTTTTCCTAGAAGGCTTCTTCTTATGATTATATTATAACTCAAGTGCGAAGATATTGCTAGAGTTTTATGGAAAATACTGCTTAAGGGTTGAATTATTAGGGGTGGTGTGGTATAATGGAAGGAATATTAATTTAAAATAAAGGGAAAGATATGAGTCGTATCGGAAAACAACCCATCGAGATTCCGGCGGGAGTGACAATTACGGTCGGCGAGAGTGAGATTACTGTCGCGGGCCCGAAGGGTCAGCTCATAGTGCCGGTGCAGCCAAAAACTAAGGTTAGCATCGATGGAAATATCTTGACCGTCACCCGTGAGGATGACGAGCCAAAGTCCCGTGCTTGGCATGGGCTACAGAGAGCATTGCTTAACAACGCAGTGCAGGGCGTAACTAAGGGTTACGAGAAAAAGTTAGAGATTAACGGCGTAGGTTATCGCCTTTCTGGTGGTGGCCAGGAGATTGAGATGGCGCTTGGGTTTTCACACCCAGTTAAATACAAGGCGCCGGAAGGCATCCAGCTTACTACTAACAAGATGGAAATTACCGTATCTGGTATTGATAAGCAGAAAGTAGGTCAGGTAGCAGCTGAGATTAGAAGTTTGAAGAAGCCAGAGCCTTATAAGGGTAAAGGTATTAAGTATGTCGACGAAGTAATCCTTCGCAAGGCAGGAAAGGCGGGTAAGAAGTAATGAATAAAGTATTTAGAGCAAAAAGAACCCGTGCGAAGATTCACGGTACAGCAGAGCGACCGCGTCTCACTGTGCATTTTTCGAATCAACACATCACTGCTCAGGTAGTCGATGATGATAAGAAAGTTACTTTGGCTTATGCTACTACAGTAGGATCTAAGGTGACTGGCTCGATGAGCGAAAAAGCAGCAAAGATTGGCGAAGAAATTGCTAAGAAAGCAAAGGCCGCAAAGGTCAAGACGGTAGTCTTTGATCGTGGTGCAAAATTATATGCAGGGCGGATGTCGGCACTGGCTGATGCTGCTCGTAAGGAAGGATTGGAGTTTTAATTATGCCAGAAAATGATAAGAAAGCCCCAAGAGTAATTAACAAATCTGGTACGCTTAAGATGGATGACAAGACCGCCGCTACTCGGCAGACGCGTGATATTTCGGGTCGCCGGATGGAGAGGCGCAATCGTCGTGATCGTGGGCGTGGTACAGATGTGGGGCCAAAAGAATTTGATACTATTACTATTTCGATTGACCGCGTATCGCGTACAGTGGCTGGTGGACGCAGAATGCGTTTCAAAGCACTGGTTGCGATTGGCAATCACAAGAATAAGGTAGGTGTAGGCGTAGCAAAAGGTAATGATGTAACTACAGCTGTAGCGAAGGCTACTTCGAAGGCTAAGAAGTCGATGATTACCTTTAATATGAACGGTGAGACGATTTGCCACGAGACGCGTACTAAGGCTACTGGTGCAGACGTACTAATGAAGCCGGCGGCGCCTGGTACTGGTATTATTGCCGGTGGTACTGTAAGGTCAATTATGGGTCTAACTGGAGTGAGAAATTTGATTTCGAAGTCGCTTGGCTCGACTAATAAGGTAAATATTGCTTATGCGGTGCTTGAAGGTTTGCGCCAACAGGTGCCACGTAGTGAATGGGTCGGAGCGAAGGCTGAAAAGGCGGAGACTAAGAAGGCTCCTGCTAAGAAAGCGGCTACTGCTAAAGCTGCTCCAGCCAAGAAGGCGACTGCGGTAAAGAAGACTACCGCTAAAGCCACTACGGCCAAGAAGGCTCCGGCTAAGAAGTCCACTAAGAAGGAGGACAAGTAATGAAATACAATGAATTAAACGTGTCGAAAAATACGCGCCCTTCGCGTAAAGGTCGTGGCATTGCGGCTGGTCAGGGTAAGACTGCCGGCCGTGGTACTAAGGGTCAAAAGGCTCGTACTGGTCATGCCAAGATGCCGCGAGGCTTTATGGGTGGTCAGCGCGCAATTATGCAAGCTGTACCGAAGCTCAAAGGTTTCAAGTCGCATCATGTTAAGGCTGAAGTAGTCTATACAGATAGACTCAATGAGCTTTCGGGTAAGGTAGATAACTTCGCAATGGCGGAAGCGGGGCTCATCTCTTCGCCATTTTTGAAGGTGAAAGTAATTACCCGTGGTGAGCTTAAGGCTAAGATCGAGTTAGAGACTCAGTTCGCTTCGAGAACTGCAGAAGAAGCTATCAAAAAAGCAGGGGGAAGCTTTAAAAAAGTAGCAGTTTTGCAAAGACCAGTAAAAGAAGCTTAAAAAAAGAGACCTAAGGGTCTCTTTTTTTAAGGTTATTTTTGGTTAGGTGTGGTATAATTTTAGAGAAATAGGAGTTGTTATGGATGAAAAAGAACTAAAAACCAGTACAAAACAAAGAATAATAATAGGTGTGATTGCAGTATTGATGCTAGGGTCGGTGATTGCGGGGTATGCGGCGATTATCTTGAATGGGAATTCTAGTTCCGCTACTAGCGATACGGAAATTGATGAAGCTAAGGTGGCTGAATATACTGAGGCGTATGATAACGTACTAAAAAAGTTCCAGGAAGCGACAAAGGATGATTATAATCAATTCATCCAATATAAATCTGAAGTAAAGGCTTATAATGAGTCGAGCGCGAATGAGGGTGGTGTGCAGACGAGAGATCTTTTGAAAGGATCGGGGGATAAGATTAATTCTGAGTCGGAATATTTGGCTTATTATATAGGCTGGTGTGCGGATGAGTCGGTTTTTGATTCGTCGCTTGATGATGCGAAGAATCCAACTGCTTTTGTGAAGATTTTGGATGCTTCGCTTGGAATGATTGAGGGGTGGAATCAGGGGATAGAAGGAATGCGAATAGGTGGAATTCGGGAGATTACAGTACCGGGAGAGCTAGCGTATGGCGATTCGATGGAAATCTGTGGGGGTAAGAATAAGCCTTTGAAATTCATCGTGATGGCAAAGGCGAAGGAAGATTCACTAAACAGCCTTTCGCAAGAGTTAGATACAGCATATATGCGCTTGCAATATGCTAATTATGGTATAGATTACGATTCGATTCAGAGTAGTGGAGAATAGATATTCATTAGGGGTGGGGCGAGAAGAAACAGACATTATATGGTATAGGTATTGACTTTTTATACTTCTTGTGGTATAATGTAGTTATAGATCATTGAGAAAAGCTCAAGGATCTCGCAGATCCAAAAACGTCCATAGAAAAGGAGAAAAAAAATGGATCTTTTCGTTATCGTTATCACTTTTGTTCTGTCGTTTCTTTTGGTTGTTATCGGCGCCTGCCTGGTGAAGATGCTGACTGAGAACATTGCGGTGCCTGAGCACTACGCAGTTCTCTGTGCAGGTATCAGCACGTGGCTCCCGGCAGCAGCTATCTGCGTGGTGATTTATCAGCCGACGTACCAGTATTTCTACGACCGCCCGGAGGCTTACGAGACTCCGCAGTATGCTGGAAGCTTTGGTACGGCGCTGGTGTTCGGATTCATAATCCTGGTCGCGTTTTTGGCTTTCCTGCATCATACTGACTTTATCCGTCAGTATCGCAGGAGTCATCTCCGTCGCGCCAGGATAAATCGGCGTTCGGTGATGCGGTAAACTTCTACCCCCTGGTTGCGGCCAGGGGGCACTCTTTTTTCTGAAAAATAAGGTATAATAGTCATATGGATGCTAATAATTATTTCTTTTATGATTTGGAGACTTCGGGTTTGAATGCACGCGAAGATAGAATAATGCAATTTGCAGGGCAAAGGACGACCCTTGATCTGGAACCGATGGGAGAGTCAGTAAATATTTTGGTAAAGATGACGGACGATGCGTTGCCGAGTCCGGGGGCAATTATGGTGACGAAAATTACGCCGCAGGATACTTTGCGAGATGGAATTTCTGAAGCAGAGTTTGTGCAGATTACATTGGAAGAGATTTTTACGCCGGGTACGGTGGCGGTGGGATATAATACAGTGCGATTTGATGATGAATTTATGCGGGCGTGCTTGTGGCGGAATTTTTGCGATCCGTATGAGTGGGAATGGAAAGATGGACGGTCGCGCTGGGATATGCTAGATGTGGTGCGGCTGACGCGGGCGCTTAGACCTGAAGGGATCGAGTGGCCGTTTACTGATAAGGGTAAGCCGACTAATCGGTTGGAGCTTTTGACGAAGTTGAATGGATTAGAGCATTCGCATGCGCATGATGCACTCTCGGATGTATATGCGACGATAGCTGTAGCGAAGATGATTCGCGAAAAGCAGCCGAAGCTATTTGATTATCTCTTTAAGATGCGAAGCAAAAACGAAGTGAAGAAATTGGTGAATTTGGATGACAAAAAAGCGTTCGTCTATGCGTCGGGAAGATATTCGTCTGATTATAACAAAACTACGGTGGCGTTTCCGCTGACGGTGGGAAGAAATGGGAATGTGTTGGTATATGATTTGAGATATAATTTTGAAGAATTGATGAAAGAAGTAAAGGAACAGGATTCGGCTACTCGCCGTCGTTCATCATTTTTCCCAATCGTAAAAGAACTGTGTTACAATAAGTGCCCGGCGGTGGCGCCACTTGGAGTGCTGGATGATGGGGGATGGGAGAAGATTGGGCTAGATAAGGAGACGGTGGAGCGGAACTTAGACATTCTGCTGAAGCATCCGGAATTTGCAGAACAGATGCGGGAAGAGCTCGAAAATCGCCTGGAGTTCCCACCGGCGATCGAGCCGGAGGCAGCGCTGTATGATGGGTTCCTAAACGATAGCGATAGAGTAAAGGTGGCGGTGGTGCGAAATATGATGCCGGATAAATTGGCGGATTATCACCCAGATTTTATAGATGAGAGATTGCCAGAGTTACTACTACATTATAAGGGGCGTAACTTCCCAAAGACTTTATCGGAGAGCGAGAGCGCGGAGTGGGAAAAGTATAGAAAGGCGAGATTGGAGCGACAAGCAGCGGGCTTCTTGTCAGAACTTGAGTTAGTTTATCAGAAGGACGAATATATAGCAGAAGAATTGAAATTATACTACGAATCGCTAATGGATTATGATTAATTTTAAAGCGGTTGTGCTATAATAGTTATATGGATAATAATAAAGTGATGATTGTGGGGACGGGCAATGTGGGCGCAAGCATCGCTTTTGCGCTACTAAACCAGCGGACGGCTGTAAATGAGATTGTATTAACGGATATTGTAGCGCGAGACGCCGAGGGGGAGGCGATGGATTTAAGAGATGCTTTGGCGGTAGCGCCGAGCTATATCAAGATTAGTAATGGTACTTACAAAGATGCGAGAGACTGCGATGTGGTGGTGATTGCGGCAGGGGCGAATCAGAAGCCCGGCGAGACTAGGATGCAGCTACTTCGGAAGAATGTGAATATTTTGAAGGGCATGATTGAGCAAATCATGGCTAGTGGATTTGATGGAATATTCCTCGTCGTGACAAATCCAGTCGATGTGCTGACCTATTATACAATGAAATTTTCGGGGCTACCGGCTGAGCGAGTGATTGGCTCGGGTACGGTACTGGATAGTGCACGACTGAGGCAGAGAATCGCGGGATATTTGAATGTGAACGCGAAATCAGTGCATGCTTGTCAGATTGGCGAGCACGGTGATTCGGAGGTGACCTTGTGGTCGCTAGCGGACATGGGTGGGCGCAAGGTGACGGAGCTATTGCCGACAGCCGTAAGGGATGATATATCGAAATTTGTGGTGCAGGAAGCATATGATATTATTGAGCGAAAAGGTGCGACTTATTACGGGATTGCAGTATGCGTGGCGCAAATTTTGAATTGTATTTTGAATGATGAGATGAGAGTGCTATGCGTGTCGTCTTATGACGATTTTTCGGGAACTTCGTTTGGATTTCCGTCAGTATTGGGGCGCGAAGGAGTAGTCCGAAGGCTAGATTTGAAGATTTCAGAAAATGAAGGGATTGAGCTACAAAAATCAATAAATGTACTGCGAAAAGCGATAGAATCTGCTAAAATATAAGTATGAAGAGAAAGTGTGTTATATTTAGCTATATCATATTTTTGGCAATTTGTCTAGTATGCGGTGGGCTGGGATTTCACTCGGCTTTTGCCGATGTGAATAATTTTCACTTCAGTGATTTTACGGGGGATTATTATCTATATAAAGGTCCAGATGCACTTTCGCATTTAAAGGTAGTAGAAAGTGTGACGGCAGTATTTCCGGATTATGACCAGAATAAGGGGATTTGCCGGCAGATTGCTTATACGAATCAAGGTGGAGCAAATATTACATTGCCTAGCTTGACGCGAAGTAATTTGAAGTTAACTAGAAATGGGGAGCCTGAGTCGATTTATAGCATCACAAAAGAGGATGGATATTACAATGTTTGTACTGGTACGGATGAATACGTAAGAGGTGAGCAAACGTATGTCTTTGAGTATGAATTCGAGAAGGTGGTGACGGAGTTTAATGATAATGGTCGGGAATATCAAGAGCTTTATTGGGATACGAACGGTAATGGAGCCACGCAAAAGTTTGATTCGGTGACGGCGAGACTACATTTTGCAGATAATCTTAAGGTCAATTATAATGATAAAAGTTGGTGTTATGTGGGGAGATATGGCGAGAGTGGGCAGGACCGGTGCGTAATCTCGGAAATAGATGATGGCGTACAGTTTAAGGCGAAGAATTTGAGATCGCATGAGAATTTGACCTTTGACGTAGAGCTAGCGCCGAAAGTATTTATCGTGCCAGAGCCAGAAAAGAATTATGCCTATGTATGGATTACGGTAGCACTTGGTGGAGTATGTCTGCTATGCATTATTTTGACGGCGCGAAAATATATAAAATCTCGAGAGCAGGCAAATTATTATAAAGGGATTTTTGTAAAGCCAGAGTACCAGCCGCATAAGGAGTATGGTTTGACGGAGATGGCTGAAATATATCTGGGTAAGAAAAAGGATGTAAAAGTGGCGATGCTCCTAGAGATGATAGTGCAGCATAAAATTGAGCTAGTGAAGGGCGAGAAGAAAAAGTGGAGTATCGTGGTCAAGCAGGATGTGGAAGGCGAATATGCAGATCTTCTAAAGATATTAAATGGTGGGTCAAAGGTGGCAGTAGATGATACAATTAAAGTAGAGCGACATACGGCGACTAATCAGCTAGTAAATCTAAAGAAAGATATGCAGAATAAGGTGATTAACAAGCTGAAGGCCGATAAGTTGATAGATGACAAATATAAATTTGGTGATAGTCAGAGGCGGGGTGTAGGTAATATGATAGCGATGACGATTATTATAGTGCCAGTTCTAGTAATGATTGGCGTATTTATCATGGAGATATTAGACGGTTGGCTGGAGCTTAGCTCAACCTATGGTGGAGTGATGGTATTTTATGAACATTTTTATCCGACGGCACTGGCGATAATTGTAGTGACGGTGATAATTTGCGTGTTCCTAGGCGATCGGTCGGTGAGATATAAAGGTTTTACAAATGCAGGACTAGAGGCGTCAAAATATATGGAAGGACTAAAGCTATATATTGAGATGGCGGAAGCTGAGAGAATGAAATTACTCCAGAGTGTAGAAGGGGCAGATACGACGGCTAAAGGTATAGTTAAATTATATGAGAAGTTATTACCCTATGCGGCAGTGTTTGGCTTGGAAGAGAGCTGGATGGATGAAATGAAAGAATATTGCCAAGTTGAAGAGATTGAGGAGCCTGATTATCTGATGAATGATTTGATGGCGCATGAGATTGCTAGGAGTTTGAGTAGTGCGGCATCGTATGCCAACACGGCGACGGTAATGTCTAGCTCCGGTGGTGGTTCATCTTCGGGCTTTTCTGGTGGCGGAGGTGGCGGTTTCTCCGGCGGTGGCGGAGGTGGCGGCGGATTTTCCGGTCGCTAAAAATGATTGTATTTTGTAAAATTATGGTATAATAAAAAGCATAAGTAGAATTAATAATTTAATTTTGAGGAATAAGAAATGGATCCAACAGACAATAATCCAATTAACCCAACTACTCCAGCTGGTGCACCTGCACCGGCGCCAACACCAGCGTCTCCAGCGGATGGAGCGGGGCAGGCGGTAGCTCCAGTTCAGCCGGCTCCTGCACCTGCGCCAGCACCTGCTGCGCCTGGTCAGCCGACAGTAAATCCGGTGACACCACCAGTAGGAGCAGCAGCGACTCCAGGCGTGGCATCTGCGCCAGCATCACCTGCACCAGTACCACCCGCCCCGGTAAACCCGGTGATTAATCCGGCGGCTCCTGGTGGGGTAGGAACGGCGGAAGGATTGTTGAAGCCGGAACCAGTTCCGGAGCCAGATCCGGTAGAAGAAGAGCTTAAAGCACCAATGAAAGCGGCGGGGCCAGCACCAGGCTCGATTGGTTCGGCGGTTTCAGGACCAGCAGAAGCTACTGCTGGTGGTCAAACTCCGAGCGTAGCGTTTAATGATCCGGCAGCTCAGCCTAACATGGCCAATGGTGCACAAAAGCCTGGTGGTACCAAGAAGACAAATCGCAAAACTTTGATTGCTTTGATTGTGGTGGCGCTTTTGATTGTGGTGGTTTTGGCGGTAGTATTAGTGATGCAAATGATGCCGGCTTCAAGTCCATCTCCCAATAATAACAATGGTAATACTCAGAATACTTCGAATACGACGAATACTGATAGTGGCGGTTCATCTACGAGTGGATCAGGGCAGAGCGGTGGCTCTCAGGGTACAACGACAAATGCTAGTACGACCATGAGCTGTGCGAGAAGCATGACTCCTACGGAATTAGCTGATTTTAGCGATGCGGTGTCTGGGACGATCAGTGTGAGTGCAACGTTTGATGCTGATGACTATCTGACTACTGTGTCATTAGTAAAGTCGGTAGTATATAGCGATGAAGATATTGCGCAAAGCGAACCAGTGAATGTGTTGGAAAAAGAATCTACATCGGGTGAATTAACAGCAACGAGCGCATTAGATTATTATTTGCCAGTAAGCGAAGATGGTTCGTTATTTTTGAGCCTGTCTCGTATTCAGACGAATTATGAGTCACTTGACTTCGTCTGTGAAGCGTTGTAGAATATTTCTATGACGAATAGATATATTACGACGGCTATTCCGTATGTGAATGGATTGCCGCACATTGGGCACGCGATGGATTATTGCTTGGCTGATGTTTGTGCAAGATATTATCGATTGCTTGGTGACGAGGTGCGATTCCAGGCAGGGACTGATGAGCATGGCGGAAAGATATTTCAGAAGGCTAAGGAATTGAACATTCCAGTACAGGAGTATGTGAATGGTAATTCGCAGAAATTTCGGGAGTTTATAAAATTACTTGATGTCGAATATACGGATTTTGTGCGAACTTCTGATGCTGATCACGAGCAGCGTGTACAAGAAATTTGGACTAAGTTGACTGATTATATTTATCCTGAGAAGTATACCGGCTGGTATTGTACTGGATGTGAACGATATATTACACAGAAGGAATATGATGAAAATGATGGAGTTTGTCCAGATCATCAGAAGCCTTATGAACGTTTGGAGGAAGAGAACTACTATTTCAGAGTAACGGAATTCAAAGACAAGATACGTAAAGCGATCGAGCAGGGGGAGATGGAGATTCTGCCGGAATTTAGAAAAGCGGAAGTCTTGAAGATGTTGGAAGATACGCCAGATGTATCGATTTCGCGACCAAAATCACAGCTCACTTGGGGCGTGACTGTACCGGATGATCCGACGCAGACGATGTATGTGTGGCTCGATGCGCTTTCTAATTATGTTACGGTATTAGGCTATCCAGATAAAGACATTTTAGAATGGTGGCCAGCGACGGCGCAATTTGTAGGTAAGGATATCTTGAGATTTCATGCGATAATTTGGGGGACAATTTTGATGGGATTAAACTTGCCACTTCCAAAGCGAATTGTATCGCATGGGATGGTGTTGTCGAATGGACAGAAGATGTCGAAATCGATCGGTAATGTAGTGGATCCAGTAGAAGTATTGGAGCGCTATGGGACAGATGCGTTTCGATATTTCTTCCTGCGGCACGTAGATACTTTTGCGGATTCGGATTTCACTTGGGATAAATTTACCAGTGCTTATAATAATGAACTTGCAAATGACTTCGGTAATCTTGTGCAACGACTGGCGACTATGGTAATGAAAAATAAGATCGAAATTAATGATGCGAAGCTTGAACTAGATAGTCAATATAAGGATTTGATGAATGATTTTAGGTATTCGGAGGCATTTGACTATGTCTGGGAAAAGATCCAGGCGCTGAATAAAAGAATTGATGATGAAAAGCCTTGGGAATTAGCGAAGAATAAAGAAGAAGAGAAATTGGCTAAATGCCTAAAGAGTTTGATTTGTGATTTGAGAAATTGTAATTACATGTTGAGCCCGTTTTTGCCAAATGCATCAAGTAAGGTAACGGAGATATTTAATAATCCAATTGCTCCGCCTAAAGAGCCGTTGTTTCCTAAAGACAGATAAAAAAATCACCCTCTTCAGAGAGGGTGATTTTATGTGGTTTTTGGATTATTCTGTCTCGGCTACATGAGCGGTGAAATCGGAAAGATAGAATCCGATTACGCCACCAATCATTGGTAATAGGGCGTAGGCTGAGAGAGCCTGGCAGATACCGCCTAGAATTTCTCCGAAGTTTTCGCCGGCGTTCGGGAAGATCTTCATCATAAGTGCTACAGCTGGGTTCATGATGAAGCAATTGTTAGCACCTAGGAAAGCAGCCGAAGCGATATA
This sequence comes from Candidatus Nanosyncoccus sp., assembly GCA_045629825.1. Classification (GTDB taxonomy): domain Bacteria; phylum Patescibacteriota; class Saccharimonadia; order Saccharimonadales; family Saccharimonadaceae; genus Nanosyncoccus. Next base: position 18,010 of record JAZQRY010000037.1, read on the forward strand.
GCCGATGATGACTGCTAGACAGATGCCGCCAGTTACTACAGCTGCAAAGGTGAAGACGCTACGCTTGTAAGTAAGAGCACGAGCGAAGCAGAATCCGATGATAGCTGCGCCAAGTAATTCGATAAGAGCGATTGGCCAGAAGCCATTTTCGGTGAATTCGGCGATAGCCGGAACATCATAAGCAGACTCGCCACCAGCTAGATGGAAGCCATTGATGATAAGCCAGCCAAACCAAGCACCGAGTATTTCGGCAAGGATATACATGATGCCACGGATGACAGACATGCGACGGCTTGCCATCATCCCTACAGCAATTAATGGGTTAAGGCAAGCGCCCGAGAAGGCGTATACTGCAATTAGGACCGCAATAACCGCAAAGGAATAAGTAGCTATATTCGCGATACCCATGAGCGAAAGCGAAAGAAGTAGCAGTGCAAGCAGCATAGTGCCGATAACTTCACCGAGCAATGAACCGTAGAATTTGCGGCTCTTGAAGATGGTAAGAATGCTTTCTTTTTCTTCATATTTGCGGGCGAAGAAGCCTTTCTTAGCTTCGTTAGTAACAGTTTTCTTGGTATCTTCGTCTTTCTTAGTGTCTTCAGTTTTCTTAGTATCTTCGGATTTCTTGGTATCTTCAGATTTCTTGATATCTTCGGACTCCTTGTTGTTAGTTTTGATGGCCTCGAGTTCTGTCTTTTTCGCAGTTTTCTCGGCGGTTTTGGATTTGTCTGACGAAGACTTGGAATTCTTCTTAGACGTCTTTGACTTTTTAGTCGCCATTTTCCTCCTTTTCTAATATTTGTTTTATTATATCACAAAAAATATGTGTTATAATGAAAAAGTTATAAAATTTATTTAGGAAAAGATATGGGCGTAATTGTAAACAAAGAAAACAACACAAACGATGAATTGTCTCGTAGGATTGATGCAGATTTGAGAGAGAAGTTAAGCGGTAATTCGCGAGTAGAGAATGAGGCACCAGATTTGGTGGACGATGCGGAATATCTGAGAGATTCTAAGACGACTAGTAGATTTGCTTGGGTGTGGGTAGTACTGGTTGTGCTTGCGGTAATATCATTAGTGTCGATTGTGTTTTTGTAAAAAATAAAAATAAGTGCTATTATATATAGTATATGGCGGAACAGGATAATCCAATTCGAAAATCTGAGCAGAAAAGTATTCGACCGGATTTTTTGAAGAATAATAAATCTGAGCCAGTAGATGGACTAAAGGAGGCCGACAAAAAAGCCAGTAGCTCGGTGGGCGAAAATAATGTGGCTGGAGGTTTGGGAAAGACAGAGAATAGCTCGGGTGGCTTATGGAAAGGAAAGGGTTTACTGGACGATAAGAAGAAGTCCGGTAAGGGAAAAGGTAAGAGCAAGATGAAGAAAGTGGCGCCTTTGGCTACAGTGGCACTACTTCTAATCTTTGGAGCGATTATTATTATACCGAGTATACCAATGCTTGTAATTGGGGCGATTGATTTTAATTTGCAGGAATCGTTGGGCTTTTCGGGGACGTCGGCTGTTTTGGAGAAAGTGGGAGAGCATGTGACTGCCGAAATGGCGGCTAACGGAGAATTTCCGAGTGGACTAGCCGGTGATTTTGCTAAATCTGGCTTGCTAGTAGGGCAGGTGACGGAGGCGGGGGATTTTGTGCGGACAAATTCTTACGTGGCAGATATTGATGACACCCTAGAAGTGGCAGCTACTGGAATAGACTATCATAGATATGGTAGCGAGGGAGAGCTAGCGATACTTTATAATGGTCGCGTAATTAAGGCGGATGAGTTTGTGGCTGCAGTAGAATCGGATCCTGTACTATATGCGGATTATTCTGAAGCGCTAGATATTACGGCGAGATTTTATTATAGTGAAGATGTGGATGAAGTATATGAGGAATTGGATTTGGCCAGAGATTCCTTTTCGGATTGGGAGTCGTCGGGAAACCATGAAGAAGATATGGAGGTGTATTATGAGAAGTTGCAGGAAGTCTTAGGGGGCGATAAGGTAAAGGCGACGATGGGGGGTTGCGCTGGAAAAGATTGCGATTCGGCAAAGTTTGATGCTAAGAGTGCAACGAGTGGTGCAACGCGGGCGGCTGGTAGAGGGGATGATTCGACCGGTAGGGCGTCGCAACTGCTAAACATGGCGATTTCTTCCACGGAGCCGCAGCAGGCGGCGAAGGCTTTTATGGCGATTGAAGAGCCAATTCAGCGGGCAAGATTAGATGGTACCGGTCCAATCAATGAGACAATGACGATGTTGAATCGAAGTGTGTATGTTAGTTATGTTGACGTGAATACTAAGCAATGTATACCGCAAAATAAATCTATTCTCGAGACGACTAATTTCGTGGCAGCGGTATCGGGTGGAGGGTATTCGCAAGAAGAAGCCAATAATTTCTCACGAGATAGGGCTTTGGTGGCGGCAGATACTATTGACGATGATAATATTGGTGGCGTAATCCAGGATTCGACTTTGGGCGATGAAGACGCAACCGCTAAGGACGCAGTTCTGACAAAGGGGAATGGCGGGGCTGCGGTAGATCGAGATGCAATCGCACAGGTGAAAGGTAGTGTTAATTTGGCTACATCGGATTTTACGATAGATTCACTGACGAGTATAGTGGGTGGCAATAGGGCAATATCCGGGGGATCATATCTTTCGAATACAATTAATCAAAAAGCATTAGGCGGTATGGCTTCGGATGAAGCGGCGATAGCCAATTACCAGCATGAGGTAGATACGGTGTTGGCGCGAAAGGCAAATGCGGAGCGGGCAACGCTTAGCCCATTCGATATTTCATCGCCGAATACATTCTTAGGTAGTATTGCGAATAGCTTCGCTACCGCTTATGTTAAGAATTCTTCATTTGGTGAAGGAGGTCTAGTCTCGGCGGTGGGTGCTATTGCTAATACCGCTAAGACTTCAGCTGATAATTTGACGGGCACTGCGACTGCTGATGGTAATGGGCAGACCTATGCTACAATTAAGGGAAATTGCGCTACGGTAAAGCAGGCAGCAAATGTGGAGGGTGATATTTATTGCAATGCGCACAATACTTTGAGTACTAAATTTATCGATCGTACGAAGGAGCAGTGGGGTGACATGGAGAATGATGAAGGATTTAAAGAATTTACTATTTATGGCATGGATCGGGAAGCGACGGTGGGGGTTAAGAGCAAAATGGTATGCGAAAGCTATTATAACGCTCATAGTAATCTTTTTGGAGATATCAAGAGATTTTTTGCAGGTTTGATTGGGGCCTATGAGGCTTGTGACGGCATTGATGAAAATATTGCAAACGGTTCTGCCTATGCTTTAAGTGGAAGTAATGTCGATAATGGTAGCGTGGAAGAATACTCTGGCTTTGCGCTATACAATACGGTTTATTCTTTGATGAGCGAAAAACAAAGTGCGGTATCAAAAATTAGAGAAGAATATTACGCGAAATACCCGAAGGACAATTCGCCAGCAGGCAGAATTGCACGTTATTCAGGAATGAGTAAAGCGGAAGCAGAGATTGCGTTGGGGTACGCTTCGTATCTTGCAATGGTGAATAATTATGATGCGTCGACTAGATTCGCCTTTGGTGGCTTTAGAATTGAACAGCCGCTAATGATAGTAGATGATGCAGAGATTAAAGAGACGATTTATGGTTTCTGGCAGGGTAAGATGGAATTTGCCGATCTTAGAAACCGTAATCAAGTAGCCTAAATATATTACATAATACTTTGTAAAAATCGTCAATTAGAGTTATAATAGATGTAATATGAAACAAGTTGATAAAATTGGAGAGTTAAAACAGAAATTAAAAGCCCTGAATGCTAAGTATGCCGAAATCGGGAAGCTAGTTGCGGAGGAGCGAGCGGAGTTTGGGCGCAAATTAAATCAATCAAAGCAAAAGATTCTGGCGGAGATTGCTAGACTTGAGCAGGAGTCAGTTAATCAAGAGGCGGTGCCGATTGATGTGACGGCGTGGTCGGGCACTAATGAGCCAATGCCGAAATTTTATTCGGCGGAGATGGGCTCAAAACATCCTCTAATGGCGGAGTTAGACCGGGTGGCTGGAATTTACCAAATGATGGGATTTGACGTAGTAGAATCACGACAGCTTGATGATGAATTTCATATGTTTGATAGCTTGAATTTCGTGAAGGAGCATCCCGCACGAGATGGGTATGATACTTTCCGTACGGAGGAAGGATTAATCCCGCCGGCGCATACTTCTACGATGCAACATAGGGTTTTGAAGCAGTACAAGCATAATTTGGATGAAGGTAAGGAAATTGCTGTGGTGGTGCCGGGGCGAGTGTTTAGAAACGAAGACGTAGATGCTACTCATGAGCACACATTTTATCAATGTGAGGGTGTGTATGTGTCGAAGACTTGTACAATGGGGGATATGCTGGGAATTTTGAGAGAATTCTTTGAAAAGTATTACGAGCAGAAGCTCAATATCCGGACGCAGCCAGGATACTTCCCATTTACGGAGCCTTCGCTCGAATTCATGATTGAGAAGCCGAAATCTTTGGGTGGTAAGAAGGGTGATTTCTTGGAGATGTTGGGGTGCGGAATGATTCATCCAAATGTATTAAAGATGGCGGGAATTGATCCGACTAAATATCATGGTTTTGCTTGGGGTGGTGGCATAGATCGATTGGTAATGCTGAGATATGGACTAGGCGATGTGCGTTATTTCGAATCGGGTAATTTAAGATTTCTAAGGGAGTTTTAGTATGAAAATTAGTTTGAATTGGTTAAAAAAATATGTAGATATTAAAATCTCCGATGATGAGTTGATTCGCTTAATTGGTGCGCGACTAGTTGAAGTGGAAGGGGTGATAGACGAGACGCATAAATATGATAAGATTTATGTAGTTAAGGTAGAAAAAGCAGAGAAGATCCCGGATACGCATTTGACTTTGTGTCAGGTGGATTGTGGGCAGAAAGAATTAGTGCAAGTAGTGTGTGGGGCGCCAAATGTGAGAGAGGGGATGCTGGCGGCTTGGATTGCGCCTGGCGCGATTGTGCCGGCTTCGGTACACGAAGATGCACCATTTGTCATCGGTAAGCGAAAAATGCTCAAGAAATATGATTCAAACGGCATGTTGGCGGGAGCGGATGAGCTGGATTTTGGTGATGACCACTCGGGTATAGTAGAAATTGATCCTGATGATGCTCGGCCGGGAGATTTACTCGCGGATGTATTTGAATTAAATGATTCAATACTAGAGATTGAAAACAAATCACTTACGCATAGGCCGGATTGCTTTGGTATGATTGGGTTTGCGAGAGAGGTGGCTGGAATACTTGGTGAGGAATTTAAAGGTGATTTGAGCGAGGCAGCGTTAGAGTCTCGCTCGGGGGCGCGCCCAAATTCTCATCAAATCTCTGTATCTTTGGATTTGAGCGTTTGTCAAAGATATACGGCACTTGTATTGGAAAAGCATGGAGAGCTGAAGAAGAAATATTTGACTTGGGTGGATACGATACTGTCGAAATCGGGGATGAAGCCGATTAGTCCGATTGTGGATGCGACGAATTATTTGATGCTCCTTACCGGGCAGCCATTGCATGCATTTGACTATGACAAATTCGTGCAGGTGGGTGGCGGTAAGAAGCCAAGTATTAAAGTGCAGCTCGCGAAAGATGGCGAAAAATTGGTATTGCTCGATGAAACGGAAGTGGAGCTAAGTAGCAATGATATTATTATTTGCTCGGGTGATACTCCGGTCGCTCTTGCTGGAGCGATGGGCGGCAAGTCTACTGCGATTGATGAAAATACCAAGAATATCATTTTGGAGTCGGCGACATTTAGTCTTTATAATTTGCGTAAGACACAGATGGCTCATGGGATTTTCTCGGAAGCGATTACTCGCTTTACAAAGGGGCAGCCAGCATATCAGACTTTAGCAGTAGCGGAAGCTTGCGCTGATATGTTGTCTGACGGATTCAAGGTGGTAGATGCGGTTGATGAGTATCCAGAGCCGGTAAAGGATATTGTTGCAAAAATCACAACAGATGAGATTAATAATCTATTGGGCACCAAATATAGTAAAGAATTAATTATTAAGACGCTTGAAAATGTAGGATTTGAGATTAGTGGAGATATTGAAGTCAAGGCTCCAAAGTGGCGGACTGATATTCATATTAAGGAGGATATTATTGAGGAAGTAGGGCGATTGCTTGGATATGACAATATCGAGCCGACTTTGCCACTACATGGTACGGCGAATTTGAATCCGATGTTTGAAGTGAAGCGCAAATTGCGTGATTTGATGGATAAGCTTGGTGCGAATGAATTACTCACCTATAGCTTTGTTTCGGGAAGACTCCTTGAAAAGGCTGGGCTTGATGCAAAGAATTCGTACAAGATTGTTAATTCGATTTCGCCGGAATTGCAATATGTCAGGCAGAGTTTGGTGCCGAGCCTGCTAGACAAAGCATATGTTAATGAAAAATTGCCGGTGGATGCATTTGCGATTTATGAGATGAATAAAGTTTATCGTAAGGAATGGGGGATGGACGAAGAAAAAGTGCCGACGGAAAAGAATTTAATTGGATTTGTAGTGGCGGAGCGCAAAGGACGAGAGACGGCTTATTATAAAGCAAAGAAGTATGCAGCTAAGATTTTAGCGGAGCTTGGCATTGATGCGGAATTTCTACCGCTTAAGAGCGAGATGGCGGTGGAAACGCAACCATTTGAGCCGAAGCGGACGGCTGAAATTGTGGTAGACGGCGAGCGGATTGGCGTCATCGGCGAACCAAAGAATTCGGTACGTAGCGCGTTTAAGTTGGCGCCATATGTGGCGGGATTCGAGATGAATTTGGATGTTTTGTGCGAAAAGATGAGCACCAAGAAGGCTGTGACGATTGGTGAGCGTAAGGCGACAGATCTGACGGTGACGACGGATGAAACTTATGGCGAGACTCTAAAGAAGGTGCAAAAAGATAATCCTGATGCGGAGATTTTGCCAGGTCCAATTTATCAGGCACCAGGCCAAAAGACGCGCAATATTACTTTCCATATCGAAAAGATATAAGATTTTGTAGTTGCAGTTAAAGCTACTTATGCTATAATATAATACATGATACTACTCGATTCGGTAACTAAGAAATATCATGGAGATACTGAGCCGGCGCTAGATAATGTGTCGCTACATATTGAGCCGAATGAGTTTGTATTCTTAGTTGGTAAATCTGGGGCAGGCAAGTCTACCTTGATGAAGATGATTACGAAAGAGGAGACGCCAGACTCCGGTAAGATTATTATTGGCGGGATTGATTTGGATTACGTGAAAAAGCGTCATATTCCAGGTTATCGGCGAAGGCTCGGGGTAGTATTTCAGGATTTTAAGCTTTTGCCGAGACGTACGGTGTATGAGAACGTAGCATTTGCGCTTGAGATTGCTGGAATGAGCAATAAGGAAATTCGGCGTACGGTACCTAAGGTATTGGAGCTAGTAGATTTGGCTGATCAGGCGAATAAATTCCCGGCACAGTTGTCGGGTGGGCAGGCTCAGAGGGTATCGATTGCTCGTTCGGTGGCTAGGCAGCCTAAGATTCTTATTGCGGACGAGCCGACGGCTAATTTGGATAAGCTGACTACGAATGAGATTATTGATCTCTTGAAGCGAATTAACGATTTTGGTACTACAATTTTGGTGACTACACATAATGAGAATATTGTAAATAATTTGCAGAGACGGGTAGTGACATTGAAGGACGGAAAGATTGTAAGCGACCAGAAGGATAATGGGATTTATAATCTTGATAGTGCACCTGTGCCAAAGCAGCCGGTGCGAAAAATGCAGGTACCGGGACATGCACTCCGACCGAAAAGAAGAGTAATATAAGGTGGGCAATATGACGAAGGAAGTAAAGGAAACAAAAGAAGCAAAAGCAAAGAAAATCAAGAATGTCTCGAAGAAAAGTTTGCGTAAGATGCAGAAGAACCGCAATCGGCATCCTTTTCGTGATGGGACAAGAATCGTAAAATATGGTACAAAGGGATTTGGGCGGAATATTTGGCTGTCTACAGCAGCTACCGTAGTGATGGCGATTACGTTGATTATTCTATTTGTGACGGTAGTGGCAAGTGTTATCTTGACCAGTACTGCGGAAATGATGAAGGATAAAATTGATATCACGATTTATTTCAAGCCTAATACTTCGGTGGAAGAGTTGAAAGGATTAACGGATGAAATTTCGAAAGATTCGAATATCAAGAGCGTAGAGACTTCTACATCGAAAGAAGAATATGAGAAGTTTTTGGCTGAGAATGCTGAGAGTGATGATGTGCTAGATATTCTTGATGATGAGATGACGGAGCTCATGATTGCTAAGATGCAAGCGACAATGCGGATAAAGGTTTATAATCCGGACGATTTGACTAGTGTTAAGGAAATTGTGGAGAATGGTGAGCTGTTCCGTAAATATACTGACAAGGAAAAGGCGCCGACATATGACGTAAATCGTGCGGAGATTGCGACGATTACTTCGTGGGCACGTATTGCGCGGACGGGCGGCATAATACTGGCCGTAGTGTTCTTGATTATTTCGATACTAATTATCTTTAGTACGATTAGGATGGCGATTTTCTCACGGAGGGAAGAGATTTACATGATGAAGCTAGTGGGGGCGGATAAATCATTCATTCGAGGGCCGTTTCTAGTCGAGGCGGAGATTTGTGGGGTGATCGCTGGCGTAGTCTCGGCTACCGTTTCGTATTTTAGCTTCAGATTCTTGGCGCCAAAGTTGTCTAGCTATGGCATTGATGTGAGTTCGATTAGTAATATCTTGGAATCGAATAAGCTAATGCTAGTGTTTTTGGCATTTATATTGGCTGGTATATTAATTGGAAGAATTTCGGCGCGACTTGCCGTATCGAAATATTTGCATAAAACCTAGAGCTTATGTTATAATGAGCTTATGGTAATACTGAAAAACAAAAAATTAACGATAAAAGTGGTGGCGGTGCTTTTAATTTTGGGTTTGATACCGGTGGGTTATGCTGGGGCAATTTCGAAGGCTTGTCAAAATTCGCCGGCTTGTCGTGAAGCGGTAGAGAAGGAAAAAGAAGCTACGAGTAATGCAGCGAAGGCGGCACAATCTGCGAATGCTTATCAGGCTAAAGTGTCGGAGCTTTCGGCCGAAATAGCTAAGAAGGAAGCGGAGATTGCCGAGACGGAAGCAGAGGTAAAGGCGCTTCGAATTCAAATTGAAGAGACGGAGAAGAAATTAAACGAAGATCAGGAGGCTTTGGCGGAATTACTTGTAAATATGCATTTCGAGTCGGATGCGGAGCCAATTAGGATTTTGGCTGGTTCGACTTCGATTTCTGATCTTGCCGAGAAAGCGGCGCGTGAGCAAGTAGTTAAGGAGCAGATTAGTGTAACGGCGGCGGCAGTGCGCAGCGCCAAGCAAGAGCTAGAAGAGAATAAGGCAGAAGTAGAGAAGCTTCTGGAAGAACAGCAGTCCGCGAAGGAGTCTTTAGTTTCGAAAAAAGGTGAACAGGAAGCCTTGGTGGCGAAGTATGAGAATGATGCAGAATCATATGCCGAGGCGGCAAAGGCAGCACAGGTAGCGCAGCGCGAAGCTGAGAAAGCGGAGCAGGAAGCGCATCCAGAGCTGTATCGTGGTAGTGCATACACGGGCGCGAATACTTATCCTTGGCAGGGTGATTGTCCGGGGCGTCAGGATGAATACATTACGTATTGGGAAGACGCATATGGCTGGCACAAGATTGGTGGATTCGTGTGTGAATGCGTGAGCTATGCGGGTTGGAAGGCCTATGAATATTATGGTGTGACAGCAGCCTGGGGTAATGCATACTCATGGGATGATGGTGCTAGGGCGGCTGGATATCGTGTAGACAAGACTCCGGAAGCTAATACGATTGGTCAGGTAGATGGATATCCATACGGGCACGTATTCTGGGTAGAGAGCGTGAATGGCGATGGCTCGATCAATGTGACAGAATATAATAACGCATATGCTACATATTTGTACTCTGGTAGTATGCATTATGGAGACTTTGGCTCTCGCACTATACCAGCAGGAGAGGTGTGGCAATACAACTTTATACATTTGTGATATAATGATTAGCATGAATGACAAAAAAGAGTGGAAAGCGAAGCGAGTTAGCTTAGGTAGTGCGATTATTGGGGCTGCGGTATTTGCGGCAATTGGTGTATTTGTAGGATTGAATTGGCATAGCTGGGCGCCTTTTTTGGGGCTAAATGGCTTGACCGCATCGGCAAGTGGCGACTGGTCAGAATTGAATGAAGTGTATGATAAATTGTCCAATACCTATAATGGTGAGCTAGATAGAACTAAGATGATCGAGGGGGCGAAAAAAGGTTTAACCGAGGCGCTGGGTGATAAATATACAGTATATATGGATGCGGATGAATCGAGTGATTTTTATGATGATTTGCATGGAAATGTAGGGAGTGGCATTGGCGTCGAGATCGGACTACGTGATGGATATGTGCGAGTGCTTAGGACACTGCCTGATAATCCGGCTAGGAGAGCTGGAATGCTCGCAGGTGATATCATTTATAAAATAGATGGTGAAGAAGTGTATACTCTGTCATCTGATGAGATTGCGAGACGTGTGCGAGGTGAGACTGGGTCGGAAGTGACAGTAGTCGTGGTGCGTGATGGTGAAGAAAAAAGCTTCACGATGAAGCGAGAAGAAATCAACAATGTATCGGCTTATGTGGAATATGATGGTCATACTGCAATTGTGACAGTGACTAGATTTGATAATGATACGGGTACGATGGTACAAGGATTTGCGAAAGAGTTTGCTGATAAAGGTATCAAGAAAGTGATTTTGGATCTCAGAGGTAATGGTGGTGGTTATGTAAACGCGGCGCAGGATCTCTTAAGCCTGTGGATTGATGATGATAAGGTACTGATTCAGAAGTCTAAGCATTTTGGTGATTCGGTGTCGAAGTCTAGTGCGAAAAAGGCTATCTTAAAAGACATGAAGACGGTTGTCTTAGTGAATGGCTCTACGGCGTCAGCGTCGGAGATCGTGGCGGGGGCTTTGCAGGATTATGAGAAGGCTACGGTAGTGGGAGAGACGACTTATGGTAAAGGAGTAGTGCAGCAGCTGTTTGATTTGTCGGGCGGTACAGTGCTTAAGGTGACTACGGCGGAGTGGTATACGCCGAATGAGCGATCGATCAACGGCGAAGGAATAAAGCCGGATGTGGAAGTAGAGCGGAGCTATGAAGATATCAATGCGATGCGCGATCCGCAAATGGATAAAGCTAAAAAATTATGAAAATACTAATTTCTACTGCGGTGTACTATCCACAGATTAATGGGGTGGCAGTGTTTTCGCATAATTTGGCGATGGGTCTAGCTCAGCGAGGGTACGAGGTGATGGTGATTTGTCCGAGTCAGAATGGAAAGAATTATGTGAAAACCGAAGATGGTGTGAAGGTACACTATTTGAAGTCGGTGGAAGCGAAGGTTTATCCGGACCAGATTCATTCAGTGCCAGAGAAGAAAAAGGTGGCGGGGGTGTCTTTGCCGCGGCTTTTGTATCGGCACGGGTTTCGTGTGTCGGTATTTCCGGGACACGAGGTGCGGAAGATTATGGAAGATTGTCGACCGGATGTAGTGCATGTGCAAGTATCGGATCCGATTGGGCTATCGGTGGTGTCGTATGCCAGGAAGAAGGGTATTCCGATAGTGACTACGGAGCACAACCAGCCTGAAGTGATTACGGAGCCCTTGAAAGTGCCTGGATTAGTGAAGCGGCCGATAAATGCGCTCTTGGTGTCGTATTTTCGGAATCGGCAGAGCAAAAGTGATTTCGTGACGATGCCGACGGAGCAGGCGATTCAGAATTTACTAGCAGAACATGAACTTAAAATCCCAATTGCGGCCGTATCGAACGGTGTAGATTTGACTAATTTTAAGCCGGGTCAAGCTAGGGCTGAAATTTATGAGAAGTATAATATTCCGAAGGGCGTGCCGATTGTATTATATGTGGGGCGAGTGGACCCAGAAAAGCGAGTAGGACTAGTAATAAAAGCCTTTAAGCAAGCGCGTAAAAAGATTCCGAAATCAGAGATGGTGATTGTGGGAGATGGAGTAGATAAGCAGAAATTAGAGAAGGAGTTTGGGAGAGACGAAGGAGTACATTTTTTGGGTCGGGTCATGCCACCAGATTTGTATGAATTATATAAGATAGGGGCAGTGTTTGCGACGGCGAGTGAGATCGAGACGCAGGGGATAGTGTTAATTGAGGCGGCGGCGACTGGATTGCCCTTGATTGCGGTAGATAAGGGAGCGGTTAGCGAGATTTGTATTGATGGCAAGAATGGATATTTGTGCGAGCCAGGGAATGCGGATGAAATGGCGAGGGCAATAGCAAAGATTATTGGTGATCCGAAGCTCGAGAAAGAGTTTGCAAAAAATTCATTAAAAATAGCGCATGAGCATGATTTTAAAAAAACGCTAGATAAGTTTGAAAATATCTATCGGCATTTGATTTCCGAATAAAAATGTGATATAATTGCATAGATGGGGGGGTGTATTTTAATATTGTGAGGTCCCCAAGAATAGAGCAGCCATACGAAGAAAGGGTGGACTGAATATGATTAAGTCAAGGACTTTGGTCTTCTCGGAAGACGAGAAACTAAGGATGGACGTATATCAGCCTTTGAAGCCAAGAGAGGATCGAGCCTGCGTGGTTTCTTTGCACGCTGGTGGTTTTGCTAAGGGTAGTAGAGAGGATATCGATCAGCTGGAGACGGCCGTGGCGTTGCTGTGCGAAGGGTTCACCGTAATTACGGTGGATTATCCGTTGACCTTGAAGGGGCATGGCTACGTGGAAGTCAAGCGTGCGGCGATACGCGGTAAGCTCGGCAAGGCGTGCTATGCTGCTGTGCTGGCAGCGGCGAAGAGCTGTGCGGCGGCGATTAAATACATTTGCGCCAATGCCAAAATGCTCGATATTGATTCGGAAAAGATAATTTTACTTGGGAGCGGCGCGGGAGCGATGGCAGTACTCCAGATGGAGTTCTATCGTTCGGTCGGCGTCGGGACGGTTAACAAGACACTTGGGTCTTGGAGTCCAGTGGCTGTAGTAGCGTACGCTGGAGCACTTGTGTGCAAAGGGCGCTACGTCGACTACGGACTGACGCCGGCACCCACAATGCTAGTGTATGGTTCCGAAGACAAGATTATGCCGACGCACCGGAAATATGTGCCGATGGGATATAATATCTTTGGTCCCGTGCGCTTGCAGCATGAGATTCGGCTGGCCGGCGGAGTTTGCTGGCGAGTAGTCGTAAAGGGTGCTGAGCATGAAGTGCATGCGGCATTTAGAGAGACAAAATCGTTGGTTTTTCGTTTCGTAGAGCAGGTTTTGGCCGGAGAAATACAGTCGAAGATCATTGAGATTACCGATCTGCAAGTGCCGGTGGATGGCTGGCAAGGAAAGACCACACTCGATCTTCTGAAGGAGACCACACAATAAAACTAACCCCCTCTTCGGAGGGGGTTTAACTTAGCCTTAAAGATTTTTTAGGGCTTTTTTGATGGCTGGGCGGTCAAAGCCGACGATGCGCTTGTCGCCTATTATGGTGACTGGTACGGCGCTAATGTCGGGCTCTTTGGTAGCATCTTTTTCTTCGTACTCTATACCCATGTCGTCAAGCCAGCTCATCAAGGCGTGACAATAAGCGCAAGTTGGAGTAGTATATACTTTAATCATAAATTCATTATACCATAAATAGCAATGCCAGTAGCGACAGAAACGTTGAAAGATTCTTTTTGGCCTGCCATGGGGATTTCGATAAATAGGTCAATTATATCATGGAGCGAATAATCGATACCGTGGACTTCTTCACCTAGGATTAGGATGATTTGATCTGATAACTTGGATTGAAGCGCGGGGTCGTTTAGCTTAATTAGATTATTGTTTGGGATATTGTTTTCTAGCCCGATGATTTGCCAGCCTTGGTTTTGGTATTCTTGAAGAGTAGAGATTATGTCATCGGATGAATCTATATCTAGCATGTTTTCGGCGCCAAGGGCGGTTTTGTGGATGGCGTCATCTAGCTTGGCTCTTAGATGTGGTAATAAGTTTTGGTCGTGGACTCTCGGAGTGTAGCCGGACAGGATCACTTTTTCTACACCAAAACCTTCGGCGGTACGCAGAATAGCGCCGACATTGTAAGTAGAGCGGATGTTGTCTAATGCTAGAATGAGACGCATGTTAGACTACGATATTTAAGAGTTTGGCTTTTTTGACGAAGATGGTCTTCTTAATACCGGGCTCGGTGTATTTTTGTACTTTCTTGTCGGCTAGGGCAAGATCGATAATTTTCTTTTCGTCGTCTAGGTCGGCGGCGTCGACGAATAGCTTGGCGCGCAATTTGCCATTAATTTGAACTACGACTTCGACGGTATCGCTGACTAGATATTTATCATCCCACTTAGGCCATTCGTCATCAGAATCTAGTTTCTCAAGCATTTCGCTGGCGAGATGCGGAGCGAAGGGCTTGAGTAGTTTGGCGAGTATGATTAAATCTTCTTCGGAAGCGCCGACTTTGTAGAGCTCGTTGACATACTCCATTAGAGCAGCTACCGCGGTGTTGAATTGGCATTTGTAGACATCTTCGGTGACTTTCTTTATGGTTTTGTGACGGAAACATAGCAAATCTTTAAAGCCATCTTTCTCGGGACGCGCCTCGCGCCCGTCTTCACGGGGCTCGTCGCTGCGTCCTCGTAGCGACTGCGGATGCCCCTCCAAAGAGGCTTTACAAGATTTGCTAGTTTCGTTAGCAAAACATAAATTATAGCATCGGCTCAGGAAGCGATAAACACCACCAACGCTGCGGGGATCCCAGGCGGCATCGAGTTCGACTGGGCCAATGAACATTTCGTAGGTGCGCAAAGTATCGGCACCGTAGCCGTCGTCAATCACGTCGAGCGGGTCAATGACATTGCCTTTGCTCTTGCTCATCTTCTTGCCATCGGGGGCGTTGATGTAGCCGTGGTAGATTAGCTTCTTAATGGGTTCGCGGAAAGGCAAGAAGCCTTCATCGGCGAAGAATTTACACCAGAAACGAATGTATAATAGATGGGCGACGGCATGGTCAGCACCGACGTAGATGTCGGTAGGCGCCCAGTAGGCGATAGCTTCGGGATCCCAAGCGGCTTTCTCGTCATGTGGGGAGACGTAGCGCCAGAGATACCAGCTAGAGCAGGCGTAGCCGTCTAGAGTATCGGTCTCGCGGGTCATTTCTTCGAGATGAGTTTCGCCGGTCTTTGGGTCTTTGACTGGGATTTTGACTTTGAGCCAATCTTTGGCTTTGGCTAGGGCTGAGCGGCCAGATTTATCGGGCTGGTAATCGGTGATCTCTGGTAAGATGACGGGCAATTGATCTTCGGGGATGGGATGGGCGTTGCCTTCTTTATCATAAGCAATAGGAATGGGGCAGCCCCAATAGCGCTGGCGAGAAATGAGCCAGTCGCGCATCTTGTAAGTAGTCTTGGGCGTGCCGAATTGACCAAAATCACAAAGCTCAGTCTCGACGATTGGTAAGTCGTGAGCCTCGGCGAATTCTTTGTCGCGCTCGTCCATGGCGGGTACGGCCATAATAGCGCCAGTACCGTAGCCAGCTAATACGTAATCGGCGACCCAGATGGGAATTTTCTCTTTGGTGGCTGGGTTGATTGCGTAGGCGCCTGTAAATACTCCAGTCTTTTCTTTGTTTTCTTGGCGTTCGATTTCGGATTTGAGAATCGCGGCGCGTTTATAGGCTTCGACTTCGTCGCGGGCGTCGTCTGTCACAATATGGTCTAGCTCGGGATATTCTGGGGCGACTACTAGGAATGTTGCGCCGTAGATAGTGTCGGGACGAGTAGTGAAGACTGTGATTTTGCGACCGCCGATTGCGAAATCAATCTCTGCACCGGTTGAGCGGCCGATCCAGTTCTTTTGCATCGTTTTGATCTTGTCGGGCCAGTCGAGGGCATCGATTTCGTCGAGAAGCTCGTCGGCATATTCGGTAATTTTGAAGAACCACTGTTTCATTTTTTTCTTTTCGACTTCGTGACCGCAACGCCAGCATTTGCCGTTTTCGACTTGTTCGTTGGCAAGGACGGTTTGGTCTTCGGGGCACCACCACTGATACGATTCTTTTTGATAGGCGAGGCCTTTTTTATAAAGCTGTAAGAAGCACCACTGAGTCCACTTGTAATATTCGGGTGAAGAAGTGTTGATTTCGCGATCCCAGTCGATGGCATAGCCAAGGCGCTTGGCTTGCTTGCGGAAATTGTCGATATTAATCTTGGTCACTTCCTGAGGCGCCATGCCAGTCTTGATGGCATAATTCTCGGCTGGGAGACCGAAAGTGTCGTAGCCGAAGGGACGCATGACGTTGAGGCGCTGCTGCTCGTGAAATCTGGTGAGCACATCTACGATGGTAAAATTGCGTACATGCCCTACATGCAATCCGGCGCCAGATGGGTAGGGAAACATCTCGGCGATGTATTTTTTTGGTATGTCTTTTTTGATCTCGGCTTTATATGGCTTTTCTTTCTCCCAAATTTGCTGCCATTTAGCTTCGATTTTCAGTGGTTCGTATCTTTCCATATCTAGCATTATACCACAGATGCGCCAAAGAAGTATTTAATAGTGCCCAGAAAGTGCTTGAAATAAACAAAATGGTAATGTATAATGATAAATAAATATGAGTATTATGCATTTTCGGCATGAGATAAGGAGTTAATGGCGGTGCAGACAACAGAAGATAAAATAATCCGCACGATGATACTATGTTTAGGTGGCGTAATGGGGGTAACGGTGCTGGTCGGGGCGGTATTCGGCTCAGCTAGAGTAGAAGCGGATACTACTGCTTCCG
>JAZQRY010000038.1:0-14193 GCA_045629825.1 Candidatus Nanosyncoccus sp.
TTACTAGATATATCATAACTATCGGTAGTACCTAGACTAGTAAAGGAATCAGGATTACTATTATTCTCGCTGTCTATTAAACTAGCACTAGTAAAGGTGGTACCATTACCAGCCGTAGCGGTAACTTCATAGCCAGTAGGATTATTAGATGCTGCAGTAATAGTAATAATGTTACTATCAGCATAGGTATTAGGCGTAAGTTCAGAAATCACTAAATCAGATGAAGATAGAGTGATTGCAATAGATGAGTTAAAGGTGAAGGAAGTGTCTAGGGTATCTTGGTAAGTTAATGCGTTTGCAAGAGAAGAATTATTGATAATAAATACAGTAATAAATAATATTATTCCTAAATAATATTTGGTTAATAGGTATTTATTTATTGTCATGGCCATTTCGTTTATAATTATTATGTTTATTATATCATATTGCTGAAAAATACTTATGAAAAAGGTGAAAGAAGTGGGTTATTTTGTGATGATGGTGCCGGCTTTGCCTTGGAGAGCTGGTGCGAGATGGGGGATGTCGGTAATGATGCCGGTGTGGAAAGGTCGATTGGCGAAGTCGAGAGCGGCTTCGACTTTGGGTAGCATGGAGCCGGGCTTGAAATAGCCATATTTGATAAGAGCTCTTAACTCGCGAACGGTAATCTTATGAATAGGAGCTTGCTCGGGTAGACCGTAATTAATATATACATTAGGTACGGCCGTGACTGAGATGAATATGTCGGCTTTGACGAGTTCGGCGAGCTTGGCGGCGGCGTAATCTTTGTCAATTACGGCGTCGACACCCCTAAGGCGCTTCAAAACTTTGGTGCGGTAGACGGGAATGCCGCCACCGCCGGCAGCGATGACGATGACGCCATCGGAGGCCAGCTCGCGGATGGATTTTTTCTCGACGATATCGATAGGCTTGGGCGAAGCTACTACGCGGCGCCAGCCACGACCGGCATCTTCTTTGACGGTCCAGCCGTTTTTCTTGGCGAGAGCTTTGGCGGTTTTTTCGTCGTAGAATTGACCGATGGGCTTGGTAGGATTCTTGAAAGCAGAATCGTTTTTATCAACAACGACTTGGGAGACGACGGTAGCTACGGATTTTCTTTTGCCGCTCTTTGCGAAAGCATTATTGATGGCTTGGGTGAGCCAGTAGCCAATTTGACCTTGACTCATAGCTACGGCGGTTTCGAGTGGCATGGCGGGGGCTTTGTCGGAAGCGGCTTGCTCTTCGTGGATTAAAATATTGCCGACTTGGGGGCCATTGCCGTGCGCGACGATGATTTCGTATTTTTCGGATAGATTGGCAATAACTTCGCCTACCTTGTTGGCGATTTTTTTCTGGGCTGCGGCGGTGGCTTCACCGTTTTCTTGTAGGGCGTTACCGCCTAATGCTAAGACAATTCTTTTTTTCATATTGTAATTATAGCATAATCGGGTTAGCGATTACTATTGTATTTTTTGAAAAATGTTTTATAATAAGAGAGTAATAAAGGAGATCACATGGCTTTATGGAGTGGTAGATTTAGCGAAGATATGGATGAGATGGTGAAGATTTTTAATGCTTCAATTGATGTGGACCGACGATTATACCGTGAAGATATATTGGGCAGTGTTGCACATGTGAGTATGTTGGCTAACCAGGGAATTATTAAAAAAACCGAAAGTGAGCAAATAATCGCAGGACTGAAAGAAATCCAAGATGAGATCGAGAGCGGAAAGATTCATTTTTCGACAGACGATGAAGATATTCACATGGCTATCGAAAAAAGATTGATAGCTAAGATAGGCAATGTTGGTAAAAAACTACATACGGCAAGAAGCCGGAATGATCAAGTGCAGACGGATGTGAAGTTATATACTAGGTTTAAGGTCGAAGAAATGTTGACGGAATTAGGAAAGTTAGAGCAGACGATTTTGGAACAAGCTAGAGCAAACAAAGATGTGCTGACCGTGGGTTATACGCATATCCAACATGCACAGCCCGTGACGATTGGGTTTATTCTGATGGCGTATTTTCAGATGTTTAAGAGAGATATGGAGCGGTTGATGGACCTTCGGGAGCGAATGGGCGATTGTCCGCTGGGGGCCTGTGCTTTAGCGGGGACTACTTTGCCGATTGATCGTTTCCAGACGGCGGAATTGCTGGGGTTTAGCGCACCTACAGAGAATGCGATGGACACGGTATCGGATAGAGATTATGAAATCGAGTTCGTGTCGGCGGCGGCGATTTCGATGATGCATATTTCGCGCTGGGCGGAAGAATTGGCTTGGTGGAATAGCTCTGAATTTGGATTTGTGGTAATTGACGATAGCTTTTGTACGGGCAGTAGTATTATGCCGCAAAAGAAAAATCCCGACGTGGTGGAGCTTTTAAGGGGTAAGTCGGCTAGAGTATATGGTGATTTGATGCGGCTACTGACTTTGATGAAAGCGATGCCGTTGGCTTATAATAAAGATTTTCAGGAAGACAAGGAAGCTTTATTTGATACGGTAGATACTTGGGCGGCTTCGGTACGTATTCTGAATAGGATGTTGGAGCACCTGAGCTTCAATAAGAAAAATATCGATAAGCAGTTGAAGCGTGGATTTTTGAATGCTACGGACGTGGCCGAGCATTTAGCAGAAAGAGGGATTCCGTTTCGGGAGGCGCATAATGTAGTGGGACTCATGGTGAAGGAAGCGGAAGCGAAAGGTTGTCAATTGGAAGAGCTAGATGACGCAGAACTTGCGAAAATTGATGATAGGTTGAATCGGGAAATGCTGGGTGAAATAACGCTTGAAGCTTGCGTGAGAGCACGAAAATCTTATGGTGGCACTGCGCCAGAAGAAGTAGAGCGTCAGATTATGATGGGTGGAGAGTGGCTGGACGGGATTCGCAAAAAATAAATCTTTTCTTCAAAAAATTGGAAAAAGCGCTTGTACTTAAAATAAAAATAATATATAATGAGAAATGTAAACAAGGGCATCACTCATGGATTTCTATGGAAGAGATTTTTTAAGAATCTTAGACTTTAGCGGAGAAGAGCTCCGTTATATGCTGGCTACTGCTGCGAAGTTTAAAGAATTCAAGAAGGCGGGGCGAGCACACAAGGTTCTACCAAACAAAAATATCGTAATATTATTCGAGAAGACATCGACACGGACGCGGTGTAGTTTTGAGGTGGGGGCGTATGATCTCGGTATGAATGTGACGTATCTTGACCCGACTGGCTCGCAGATGGGGCATAAGGAGTCAATTGCGGATACGGCTAGGGTGCTTTCGCGGCTATATGAAGGGATTGAATATCGGGGATTTGATCAGGAAATCGTAGATACTTTGGCGGAATATTCGGATGTGCCGGTATGGAATGGGCTCACTGATGAGTGTCACCCGACGCAGGCCCTAGGCGACTTTATGACGATACAAGAGCATTTTGGCAAATTGAAGGGGCTAACTTTGGCTTTTGTGGGAGATACTAGAAATAATGTGGGAAATTCCTTGATGGCAATGAGTGCAAAGATGGGGGTAAATTATATCGCTTGTGGACCAGAGCATCTGAGACCTGATCCTAAGACGATGGATGCCTGTAAGCCAATTGCGGATGGAAATGGCAGTAGTATTATCTTGACCGATGATATTGCGGCGGTGTCGCAAGCGGATGTGATTTATACGGATGTGTGGCTATCGATGGGTGAAGCTAAGGAGAAGTGGGGGGAGCGGATTGAGCTACTCCGACCATATCAAGTTAATAAAGAAATGATGAGTCGCGCAAAAGAAAATGCGATATTCTTGCACTGCTTGCCGTCGTTCCATGATCTAAATACTTCGGTGGCTAGAGATGTGCATGAGAAGTTTGGGCTCGAAGAAATGGAGGTGACAGACGAAGTATTTAATTCGCCGCAGTCGCTAGTATTTGAGCAGGCGGAAAACCGGATGCATACGATCAAAACAGTAATGTTCTTAACACTATATAAAAAGGAGGAAAAATAAATGAAAGGTATTATCAGTAATTACAGCGAGATTGCGCCGCTCAAGAAAGTACTAATGCATCGGCCGGGAGATGAATTCTTAAATCTTACGCCGAATACTTTGGAGAGATTACTGTTTGATGATATTCCGTATCTTAAGGTTGCCCAGCAAGAGCATGATGCGTATGCAAATGCTTTGCGTGCGGAAGGGGTGGAAGTAATTTATCTAGTGGATCTAGTGGCGGAAGCGATTGAAAATGGCGGGAAGTCAGTACGGAAGAAATTCCTAGAGCAATTTATTACCGAAGCGGGAGTGACTTCCCCGAAGATTATGAAGCATTGCTATACTTTTCTAAATGGAATTAAAGACACAAAGGAAATGATTAGGAAATGTATTGCCGGGATTGATATTTCGGAGCTGAAGAAGCTTGGGTCGGTATCGGGATTTTATTCAACGAGAGATACGGGCAGAATGATTATTGATCCGATTCCGAATCTTTATTTCCAACGTGACCCGATGGCGACAGTGGGGCATGGTGCGACTTTGCACCGAATGTGGTCGGTGACGCGTACTCGTGAATCGATCTTTATGCAATATGTATACGAATACCATCCATTCTATGATGATGTGAAATTGTATTATGATCGGAGTGAGCCGTATTGTATTGAAGGTGGTGATATCCAGGTATTGTCGCCGGAAGTGGTGGCGATTGGGATTTCGCAGCGGACGGAGCCGGATGCGATTGCGGATTTTGCGAAACGACTGTTTAAAGATAGAAGTAATAAGTTTAAATATGTACTAGCGATTGATATTCCGGATGAGCGTTCTTTCATGCATCTCGATACTGTGATGACGCAAGTTGATGTAGACAAATTTGCAGTACAAGATGCAGTGATGGATATCTCAACAGTCTATGAAATCACGGCTGGCAAGGGTGGTGAAATTGAAGTAGTAGAAATTCACCAGAGTTTGCAAAAGGTATTGGAGAAATATTTGCATCTGAATAAAGTTGAACTAATTAAGTGCGGTAATGGCAAGCGGATCGATGCAGAGCGTGAGCAATGGAGCGATGGGGTGAATTTGCTGTGCGTGCGTCCTGGGGTAGTGATGGCTTATGACCGAAATTATGTAACGAATGCGACTTTGAAGCGACACGGCATAAAAGTGATAGAAATCCCGAGCTCGGAGCTTTCTCGTGGACGAGGTGGCTCGCATTGTATGACGATGGCGATTGCCAGAGAGGAGGCATAACTAGAGAATCCTTAATTAGTTGAGAGACAAATAATAAAAACAAAAGGAACAAAAATGAAAATAAACGTAAAACACACAAGATCAATACACGTACAAGAGATAAAGACAATTTATTTCAGAGAAATCAAGACTATAAACCTATTAGATATCCGGCGGATTGGTATGATGGGTGATAATATAACAGTAAAAAGGATTTAAGATGTTTAGGAAGAAAAATCGTAGCAAGAAGCGCACAAGGGCGATGCTTTCGGCCTATACAATTATCATGATTTTGATAATCGGTCTGGGGATCATATCGCATGTGTTGCCAAAAGCAAAATTTACAGCTGCGCCCGTAGAGGACGAGGCGAGTATTGAAATTGGTCCGGGGGAATGGGAAGGCGAAATGCCAGATGGTGGACCAGCAGAATTAAATGAGCAAGCACCGGAAGGGGCTTCAGAAGAAACAGCTTTGCCGGGAGGCGAATCGTTTGAGCCGGCGGTGGGGGATGAAGTATCTGGCGAGAATTTGCCAGAAGGTCAGCCAGCAGAGAATGAGGCCGCATCAGAAGATGGAATGAGCCAAGCAGAAATTGCAGAAGTGATTGATAATGCTCCTGATGATGGGTCGGTAATTATGCCAGCGCCATCTGAGCCAGAAGAATACGATTCACTAGAAGCTTGTGAAGAAATTTATGGCGAAGAAGGCTGTGTAGTGGTAGACGGCTCTGGTGTAGTCGGAGCTGAACTCTGGCAGGTATTGATGGCGCCAATTCTAGGCTTCGAGAATGCAATTGATGTATGTATCTTCGTGATGATCCTAGGTGGGTTCCTAGCTGTAATGGCTAAGACCAAGGCGCTAGAGACTGGGATTAAGATTCTGGTCAAGAAGATGCATGGCAAGGAATATTTGCTCATCTTGGTATTGATGCTAATCTTCTCGGTCATGGGTACGACTTATGGGTTCCTAGAAGAAAGCGTCGGGTTCTATGTACTAATCGCGGCGACGATGTTTGCAGCGGGACTAGATCCGTTGGTAGGTGTAGCGACCATTTTGCTCGGTGCGGGTGCTGGTGTGCTCGGGTCTACAATTAACCCGTTCGCGACTGGTGTCGCAGTATCAGCAATGAAGGATGCTGGGATTGAATTTAATCAAGGTACGATTATTCTAATCGCCGTGGTGCTGTGGCTCACGACTCTGGCTATTGCAGCATTCTTTGTGGTGCGTTATGCAAAGAAAGTACAACGCGATAAAGGTTCGACCTTCTTGTCACTACGTGAGCAGGCGGCGGCTAGCAAGCGCTATGCCAAGTTCCTTGAGAGTAAGGATGACAATTTGAAGCTTACGGGCAGGCAGATTGCATCACTAATACTCTTTGGGCTAACTTTCATCGTGATGATTGTAGGATTTATTCCATGGGGCGACTTCGGGATTACCTTCTTTGACTCATGGACGGGCTGGCTGACGGGCGCACCGCTAGGAAGTTGGTGGTTCTACGAAGCAGCGCTATGGTTCTTACTGATGTCTATTCTGATTTCTATCATCAACCGAAATGGTGAGCATGGCTTTATCGATACGTTTATCGATGGGGCGGATGATATGATTGGCGTAGTATTAGTCATTGCGGTGGCACGTGGTGTGTCGGTACTCATGGGGCAGACGGTGATGGATAACTTCATCGTGGTGAATGCAGCGAACTGGCTAGAGACTTTGCCAGAGATGCTATTCGTACCGCTGAACTACTTGCTACATATTGTACTATCGATCTTGGTTCCGTCGTCATCTGGACTCGCCACTATCTCGACGCCGATTATTGCGCCAGTGGCAGCTCAGTTGGGATACAGTACCAACGTGACGGCTATGACGATCGTAGCAGCGAATGGCTTAGTAAACCTAATTACACCGACTTGTGGTGCGATTATGGCTGGGCTAGCGCTTGCGAAAGTTGACTATGCGACATGGTTTAAGTGGGGGATTCGCGTGGTAGCTTGTATCGCGGTGGCGAATATTATAGTGCTCTGTTTATTCTCCTTATAAACTTTTCTTTAAAAAGAAAAGTTTAGCAAAAGAAACAAGTATTAAGAATGAATTGGAAGTGAATTCCAATTCATTCTTTGATTATGGGGTCTAAATTTCATTATGCTTCGCGATGGCTTCTTATTTCGCATCGAAAAAGGATAATGCTTATCTTTTTATGTTAGGCATGATATAATCTAAGTATAAGCAATTTCAGGAAAGGATTATTATGCAACCAAATCAGAATATGCCAGGTGTGGCTGGTGTCCCAAATACGCCAAGTGCACCAAGTACGCCTAATGTGTCGAATGCTCCAAGTGCAAGTCCGGCGTCGAATAATACTGCTGCGCAAATGGATGCAGCTATCAAGGCGCAAAATGCGCAAAGTGGCAGCAATATGATGCAGAGCGGAAATAAGAATAAGGGAAAAGGTGGCAAAGGCACTATCTATGGTATGATATTCTTTGCTATTCTGGCTATTGCGGGTATCGGATTCGGCGTATGGACGATGATGGATGGGAATACTCAGAAGGATAGTCTCAATTCGCAGATTAGTACTTTGAAACAGCAGAATAATGATTTGATGGATAAAATCAGTGATATGTCCGAGCAGGAAGAAGAAGAGACTACGGTTATTGTTGATCCTAGTGCGAATGTAGATACGACTGATTATATTTATGTGGGGGAATGGGGATTGAAGATAAAGATGCCTGATAATTGGAAGGATGCGATTGACAGTTATGCATATCACAATGATTATCCGCAAGCTGTCGATACTCTGGCAATAAAAGAAAAGTCAAGTTCCGATTTAGCTAATGCTTTACTTAGTTATTACGGAGAACAGTCATGTACTGATCAGCTGACGGAAAGGGGAATGTGTTTTGAAATTAATGAGGAATATTATTTTATTGACTTTAACGCAAGCTGTTCAGAAGAATTCGTTAATCATTTTAAGAACAAAGATATTTATTCAGCTATATAACCATAATTAATGGAGAGTTTTTCTCTTGCGAAATAATTCTTAATCAACTATAATAAGTTTATGGATAAATTATCGTATGATGGGCCGATAGTTTTGGCGATTCTGGACGGCGTGGGGCTAACGACGGATAGTTTAGGCAATGCTGTGAGTAAGGCGCGTACTAAATTCTTGGGTACGGCGACGCAGCTTTATCCACATGTGGCACTCAATGCTTCTGGTAAATATGTAGGATTACTCCCTGGTCAAGTAGGGAATTCGGAAGTGGGTCACAATACGATGGGGGCTGGACGTACTATTAAATATGGTATCGCTAGAATTGAGGAGGCGTTTGATTCGGGTGCGGTATTTGAGTCTGAAGCCTGGAAGGGGGCGATTTCAAGAATCATGAGTGAGAATGAGGCCCATCAAAATGAAGGGGAGCCTGCGACTTTGCATTTTGCGGGTATCTTTTCTGATGGTGGGGTACATAGTCATATTTCGCATCTCGAGCGGATGATTATGCAGGCCTACAAGGAAGGTGTGCGGAAGATGCGGGTGCATGCGATTTTTGATGGGCGAGATGTGGCGCCGCAGTCAGAGCCGAAATTTATTTTGAGATTTGAAGAGTTTGCAGAGCGTTTTCCGGAAGCTGATATTAAGATTGCTTCTGGTGGTGGTCGGATGGTGACGGTAGCGGATCGGTATGAGAGCGACTGGAATGTAGTGGCTCGGGGTTGGGATATGATGGTGAATGGAGAAGCGGATTATTATTTCAAAACCGCAGAAGAAGCGATTCAGATTTTACGCCGGATAACGCCTGATGTGCAAGATCAATTTTTGTCACCTTTTGTGATAGTAGATGAGAATGATAAGCCAGTGGGGCAGGTTAAGAAGGGTGATGCGCTGATTTACTTTGATTTCCGGGCGGATCGGGCGATAGAAATTGCCCAGGCGTTTACTTATTGGGATTTTCCGTATTTTAATCGTGGTAATTATACGCCAGATGATGTGTATTTTGTGGGGATGACGGAGTATAATTCAGATACGCATGTGCCAGAGCATCGTTTGGTAGAGCCGGTGAAAATTACCGAGACACTAAATCGCTTCCTGGGCGAGCGGGGGGTGTCGCAGCTTGCAGTGAGCGAGACGGTGAAATTCGGTCATGTGACGTATTATTTCAATGGGAATAGTTATGAGAAAATGCCGGGAGAAGATTTTAAATGTGTAGATTCGTATACGGAGCCATTCGAAACTAGGCCATGGATGAGAAGTGCGGAAATTACAGATGAAGTTTTGCGACAATTGTCTCATTTTAAGTTTGTACGGATGAATTATCCGGGTGGCGATATGGTGGGGCATACAGCGGACCTAGAAGCGACGATAGTGGCACTTGAAGCGATTGATTTGTCGTTAGGGCGGTTATATGAAAAAGTACGGGAGCTTGGTGGGGTGCTAATAGTAGTGGCTGACCATGGGAATGCGGAAGAACTCTTGGATGAGAATGAGCGACCAAAGACTTCGCATACGACCAATAAGGTGCCATGTGTGATTTGTGATGATACGGAAAATCGGAATAAATATAGAATAGCTTCACTGGCTGAGCCGAGTTTGGCAAATTTGGCTTCTACGATTGCTATGATGTTGGGGCAAGATGATTATCCGGCTTGCTGGGATAAGCCTTTGATTGAGCGAGTGCCAGATAATTATTAAGTTAATAGCATTTTTGTGATTTTAGATAAGTGTGCTAAAATCATGTTAAAAGGAGAAATATGATTACAAAAGCTATCATTCCAGTGGCAGGCTGGGGCACTAGAAGATTACCAATTACCAAGATTATCGAGAAATCGATGTTGCCAGTCGGCAACAGACCTTTGGTAGATTATTCTGTTCAGGAGCTAATTAAGGCCGGAGTAAAAGATATCTATATGGTGGTGTCTAATGTGGAGCCTTGCCAGGTGCGAGCTTTTTATCAAGACAATTTGGCGCTTGATTTGTATCTTAGGGAGCGCGGCAAGGATGATAAGATGAAATTGGCTAAGACTTTGCCGGATGATGTGACTATTCATTATATTGCACAGGATCCATCTGATAAATATGGTACAGCTGTACCTATTGCTATGGTGGCAGAAGAGTTTAAGATTGATGAGCCGGTGCTAGTATTTATGGGCGATGATTTTATCTGGAATCCGGGTGGTGAATCGGCTACTGAGGCTTTATTAAATTCTATTCAGAATGATAGTGAATCGGCAATTCTGGGTGTAGAGATTGATAAGAATGATGTAGAGAAATACGGCGTACTCTCGGGTGAAGATGGGAAGCTGGTCGGCGTAGTAGAAAAGCCAAAGCCAGCAGAAGCTCCGTCTAATCTAATCAATGTATCGAAATATATTATGACGCCTGCGTTACTTGACAAAATCGTAAAATATGTCAATGAGAATGATTTTGGGCCTCTGGAGCAAGAATACATGGTGACTGACCCAATTGATGAATATATCAAGGAAGGTGGTGTGATGCGTATTGCTACTACTAAGGGCGAGTATTTGGATGGTGGCTCAGTCGAAGGCTGGGTGCATGCCAATGATGTAGTCTGCAGATAGTTTATTGGTCGTTTTTTTGCTAATTATTGCGATGGCATGATATAATACCCCTATCAGGGAGCAAGGATGACTTCCTGAGTAGTTTAATACTAGAAAAGAGGAAGAAATGGATTATCATCGCGGTACTCTGTACGCAAGTCTCGTGGATCGATACATCATCAATGAGTTAGCTCTGGAGGGGAGGAGCCAGAAATTTACGAAAGATTACCTTGACCGACTGAAGTACACTGAGGCGATGGACCCCAGTGGCACAAAGAAGGACATTCGTCGTTCTGGCTACGAAGTGCTTCGGCGCAAGTACGACGTTACACCGTGGATTACAAACATGCTGTTGACGCTTAAGGATGTGGTCGACGCTCAGTTCGGTGGCGATCCTGACGCTGGCGAGCTGGGTCAGCTCGATTTTCAGAGCATCATGACTGGTTTTGAGCATCTCAAGATCAACTACGTCACGTCTGCTGACGAGTGGGGAGACCAGCCACCGCTGGTCGATTTGGAATATCGCGATCTCGCCGATGAGTACTTTGGCGGTTTGATTCGCTATCTGGATTATGTTTATCGCGAAGCTGACTTCACGATATTGTCCCACGATATTTTCGTGCGGGCTTACGACAAGTCACTTCGCAATATCCATCAGAAGTTCGAGATTACTCCAGCGAGTCAACGCTATCGTTTCCTGGGTCCGTTGATGGCGAGCCTGGAGGATGTCCAGGTTCACAATAATCTGTTCATGTGGATGGTGATTCAACTAGTGGTACGCCCGTTTGATCCTGAAGATTTCTTGGAGGATTACCAGGATGTGTTCCTGGATTATCATAACGAGTGGGTGGAGCGAGAATTCGCGAAGCTCGGTATCTACGATGAATGCGATTTGATAGACTTCTTGAGCGACATGGAGCGTAGCTACTCCTGTGGGGTATACCGCCTGCGTCCTATCTGTCAGCTTTCGCCGGCTTTGGCTACTCCCCCTCTGGCGCATGTAATTGACTATTTCGGCAAGGTTGCCGACGAAGCCGATTTTGATGACGGTGACGACAGTTATGCTCATGCTAAAGAGGCGGCGGGATACCATTACAACTTTGGCGTATCTTCGCCTATTCTTTTCTAGTTACATTAGAGAGCACTGCTCTCGCACCTTAAAGCTCTTCTTGATTATATCGAGAGAGTGGAGGGGCGACGGAAAGTCGCCCCTTTTTCTTGCTAGGTTAGTTTTGATGAATGTGTTATAATTTATGTAATATATAATTGAATAAAGGATTTTATGAAACTAGACATAAGCATGCCAAATGAGAGTAACGCAACGGATACCGGTGCTATGCAGAAGGTTATGGATAGTGACGAGAGCAAAATGTCGAAGAAACAGATCGTTGGTATGGTGATACTATGCTTGGTTGCGTTGGCTGGGGTGTTGTTTGGGATCTATGGGATGAATTCGCAAAATGAACAGATTGCACAGCTGACGACACGGGTGGAGGATGCGGAAGAGAAGGTGACTAAGCTAGAGACAAATAAAGTCAAAATTACGGATTCAGATGGGGGAACGACGATAATCACAGATTTGAATGATGACGCGTCGAAAGTCGGCGATTCGGTCTCGATGCGACAGAATCCAGTAGTAAGGTCGAGTGATTCTGATGAGGAATATAGTTTTACATTGAATTCGACCGTGGATAACGAATTGGATGCTAACAATATTTTCGTTAGAATAAAGGAGGGCGATGTTACTGAGTGCACGGTTGGTCATAGGGAGTATACTGGTACGGGTGCTGGCTATACTGTATCAAAGATAGACAATTGCGATATTACGGGGTTGAATGGAAAAGTATATAAGGTGATAGGCTTCTGGGCTGGACAGATGAAGACAAATGAAAACATTGGTTTTATCATGCAGGATGGAACGGTACAATATTTTGATTTCAATAATGCGGTTTCTAATAATGATTACAGCGTAAAGACGGCGAAAATTGACGGTTTCGTCGTCGATGCATTTGATGTAGGTGTTGGTCCTACTGAAAGTTCAGTAGGTGGTTATGTGACTACTGTATTTATTTTAAGTGATGGTTCAATTGTAAAATATTCTGAAGCAATGCTTTAAAAAAGAAGATAAAAATATAATTAGCACTCTTGCATGTTGAGTGCTAATTTGCTATAATAGGGGTAATGGGCGGAAAAATGTTGTAATTTCAAGTAAAAATGCCCAAAAAGTGAGGATAAATGCAAACAGAATTTAATGAAATAATGAATAAACTGTCGGAAGATGCAAGGTTTGCTTTGCAGAAGTCTGATTTCTATAGTAAAAGATATAATAACGGTTACATGGGGACAGAGCATTTGCTACTCGGGATAATGTCGATCGATACGTCTACGGGTGCGAAATTGGTGCGCGAGCAGGGCGTGACAGTAGAGGAAGTAGAGAAGGCTCTCAATAAGGTAGCCGTAGAAGTCGTAGGGGGTGATATGGCGATGATGTCGCTGTCGGAAGCGGTGATTTTGACGCTCAGGATGGCGCAGAATTATACCGTGGAGCAGGGGCTTACGGTGATTGGGACGGAGCATATTTTATATGCATTGCTTAGCCAGCCGAATTCGCGGGCATCGCTGATTCTAGAAGGGCTGAAGGTGGATAATGAGGCCTTATTGGACGAAATTGAGAAATTGGTCGAAGAGCAGACCAAGGATGAAAAGTTGAAGGCTGAGAAAGCCAAATATCTCAAGAAATCACCGCTTAAATTCTTGAATCGCTATGGCAAGGATCTGACCGAAGAAGCACGGGAAGGCAAATTAGACACAGTGATTGGGCGCGAAAGCGAAATTGAGCGCGTGGTGACGGTGCTAAGCCGGCGGACTAAATCCAATCCGGTACTGATTGGTGAGGCAGGGGTAGGTAAGACAGCTATCGTAGAAGGATTGGCTACCCGGATTGCTAAAAATGAAGTGCCCGGGAATTTGATTGGTAAGCATATTTATCAAGTGGATTTAAGTTCTGTAGTAGCCGGTACGAAATTCCGGGGCGAATTCGAAGAAAGAATCAAGGGAATTATTGACGAAGCGACCGGTGACGATACAGTGCTACTATTTATTGATGAAATTCATTTACTCTCTGGTGCAGGGTCAGGCGAAGGCACGATGGATGCGGCAAATATTTTGAAGCCAGCTCTGGCGCGGAATTCAATTAATCTAATAGGTGCGACGACTCTTGATGAGTATCGTAGGACGATCGAGAAAGATAAGGCGCTTTCGCGGAGATTTCAGACGGTGATGGTGGAAGAGCCTTCCGCGGCGGTGACGCTTAGGATTTTGAAGGGGATTAAGAAGCATTATGAAGATCATCATGGAGTAATCATTCCGGATGAATGCTTAGAAATTGCGATTACGATGGGACAGAGATATATCAATGATAGATTTATGCCGGATAAGGTGATTGATATTATTGACGAAGCTTCGGC
>JAZQRY010000039.1:0-21024 GCA_045629825.1 Candidatus Nanosyncoccus sp.
CGTGTATGTTTCTGGCATCGGGCTTGGTCGGGATGCAGCAATTAGAGCAATTTCGACAGTTGGCATCAAGATTGATAGTATAACGGACGTAACCCCTATCGCACACGGTGGCGTGCGACCTAAGGGAGAAAGGAAACCATAATGGCTAGAGATCATTCCCCAATTGTAAAACAGAGCCGTCGCGAAGGTTTTGCTCTCGCGCCAAAGGCTCATAAAGTAATGGCGAAGAAGTCTGGTATTCCTGGCGAGCACGGTGATATGCGAGTGCGGGGCGGCAGTCTATATCTGACTCAGCTTCGTGAAAAGCAAAAAGTTCGTCGTATGTACGGGCTTCTCGAGAAGCAATTTGCTAAATTGATGAAAGAAGCACAAAAGGCCGAAGGTATGACTGGTCAGAAGTTGCTCGAGCTCTTGGAGCGGAGAGCTGATAACGTAGTTTACCGTGCAGGTTTTGCTTTGACTCGTCGTCAGGCTAGACAGCTAGTTTCTCACGGGCATTTCTTACTAAATGGAAGGAGAGTTGATATTCCTTCAATTCGTTTGAAGCCTGGTGACATACTAGAAGTTCGACCAAAAAGTGCTAAGACAGAATACTTCAAGAATCTTCCGAATATTATAGGCGCAGCAAATGCCAGTAAGCTTTCGTGGCTAAAGGTCGATGCGAAGAAAATGAAAATTGAAGTAACAGGTGTGCCGAAACGCGAAGAGGCAGAACCTGGTATTAATGAACAATTAATCGTTGAGTATTACTCACGCTAAGGAGAAAAGGACATGACTACAAAAAACATTCATGAGGCATCACTTGCTAGCGTAAAAGAACTAGGTGAAAACAGCGCAGAGTTCGTGATAAAGCCACTTTATTATGGGTACGGTAATACGCTTGGTAATTCTTTGCGTCGGGTGTTACTATCTAGCGTAAAAGGCGCAGCGATTACGACCTTTTCGATTGAAGGTGTAAGCCATGAATTCGCAACAATTCCAGGTGTCAGGGAAGATGCGGTAGACATCATGTTGAATCTGAAAAACATTCGTTTCAAGATGCACACAGATACACCAGTAGAATTGACACTTGAGATGAGTGGCGACAAGCAATCGACCGATAAGGATGGTGAAAAGAGAACAGTAGCTGGTGATATCAAGTTGCCGGCAGATGTCGAAATTGCCAATCCGAATCAGGTGATTTGCCACATCGATGATCCGAAAAAGACCATCAAGATGCATTTCGTGGTAGAAGCAGGTCGTGGATATCTCACGATTGAGCGTGCCAGTGAAGACAGACTTCATTCGGATATGATTGCAATTGATGCAGTATTTACTCCAGTGCTTAGAGTTAGATACCGCGTAGAGAATACCCGTGTAGGTCAAGATACTAATTTGCAGCAGCTAATTATGACAGTTGATACTGACGGCACGATTACGCCACGGGAAGCTTTCGAGGAAGCAGCTGCGATTTTGGTTAATCAATATTCAGCGTTGGCTGGGAGCACGAGGGTCGAATCAGCTCCAACGCCAGGTACACGCCATGAAGAAGATGATGCTGGACTAGCAATGGCTATTGAAGAGCTTGATCTTTCGGCGCGCACCGCTAATGCATTGCTCAATAATGATATCCGTACGGTTAGGGATCTGATTGTTCTATCAGAAACTGATCTTAAGGATCTCAAAGGTTTTGGGCAGAAGGCATTGGACGAAGTAAAAGAAAAGTTAACGGAGTTAAATATTTAATATGCATCGCCACAGTTATAAAGGCCGTAAGTTTGGCCGTGAAACCGATCAGAGGTTGGCACTCACGCGTGGGCTGATGTGTTCACTCATCAGATACCAGTCCATTACTACGACTCTAGCGAGAGCAAAAGAGATTCGACGGACTATGGAAAAATTAATCACGATGGCAAAGAAGGGTGATCTTCATAACCGCAGATTGATTATTGCGAGATTGAATGATTTGGACGCTGCTAATTTGCTAGTAGATGTGATTGCTCCTCAGATTAAGAGAAATTCAGGTTATCTTAGAATAGAGCGTGCTGGCTATCGGCGCGGAGACAATTCTGAGATGGGTACGATTAGCTTTGTCGACGATTTGTCGATGGACGTTACCCCTGAAAAAGCAAAGAATACTAAGAAGGAGGCGAAATAATGAAAACTTATAGTCAAAAAGCCTCAGAAATTAGCCGAGACTGGTACATCGTAGATGCTTCTACGATGCCACTAGGCAAATTAGCGGTAATTATTGCCGATAAGTTAATGGGCAAGTCTAAAGTCACTTATACACCACACATTGATAATGGTGATTATGTTGTAGTAATTAATGCTAAAGACGTAGTAGTGACTGGTGATAAAATGGTCCAGAAGAAATATTATCGACATAGTGGGTACCCTGGTGGCCTCAAAGAATTGAAGCTCGAAGAAGTGATCGAAAAGGATCCGACTAGGGTAGTTCGCGAGGCTGTCAAGGGAATGCTCCCGAAGAATAAATTAGCTGCTGATCGCATGAAGAGATTACGCGTCTTTGCTGGCGCCGAACATGCACACGAAGCGCAAAGTCCAAAGGAGATTAAATAATGGTTGCAACAAAGAAATACACATATGGGTTGGGCCGACGTAAAGCTTCTACAGCTACCGTGCGCTTGTATAAGGGGGAAGGTTCTATCACCATTAATGGCAAGCCGGCACTGGATTATTTGTCGGGAAATAAGACCTATTTGGCTGAAATTACTGATCCGCTAGCTCTAGCCGAGAAGCAAAAAGAGTATGATATTACGATTTTAGCTAAAGGCGGTGGTCTAGCTGGGCAAGTAGATGCAATTAAACTCGCAATTGCCAAGGCTCTTACCGTGGAAGCGCCTGATCTTCGTCCGGTACTCAAGAAGGCTGGTATGATGAAGCGCGATCCACGTGAGAAGGAACGCAAGAAATACGGTTTGCGCTCAGCGAGACGCAAAGAGCAGTTCTCCAAGCGTTAAGCCAGCAAAAAATAGCCTTTTAAAAGGCTATTTTTTGTGTTATAATAATTTTATGGGGTGTTAGCTCAGTTGGTAGAGCGACTGGTTCGCAATCAGTAGGTCAGGAGTTCGAATCTCCTACACTCCACCATTTTTTATGGCAATGGGAATTCCAGTGCCATTTTTCTTACTTCGTCGCGAATAATGGCAAATTCTTCAGGATAAGCAGTCGCGATATCTTCGATAGCGTCGTCGGTGGCCCGTACGCAGAGCTCGGCGACTTTTTTCATCCATTCGGCAATTTTGACCATTTCGTCAGTATTCATACCTCTGGTAGTGACAGCTGGAGTACCCAATCTCACGCCGTTGGGGCGGAAGGCGCCACCTTTATCACCGGGAAGAGCGTTTGCATTTAGGGTAAGGCCGACGAGATCGAGAGCTTTTTCGTAGATTTTGCCGTTGACGCCGAAACTTTTCATCATGTCGATCAAGATTAGATGATTCTCGGTACCGTCACCCTGAAGTACGAAGCCGCGTTTCTTTAGCTCTTCGGCTAGAGTTTTGGCGTTTTTGACGATATTTTTGGCATAATCCTTAAATTCAGGCTGCAGGGCTTCACCGAAGGCTACGGCTTTGGCAGCGATGACATGCTCTAGGGGTCCACCTTGAGTGCCAGGGAATACCGCTTTGTCGACCATAGTCGGGATATTTTCGAGTGTTTTCTCGGATAATTTTTTGATGGGCGAGCCGACTTTGCCTTTGGTCAAGATAAGTCCACCACGGGGGCCGCGCAGGGTCTTATGAGTAGTAGTAGTCATGACGTTGAAACCAAATTCTAAGGGATTGGGGTGGATTCCGGCGGCAATTAAGCCGGCGACGTGAGCCATATCAGCCATCAACAGAATCTCATGCCCCCATTTTTTGGTGGCTTGGTCGCGGATGGTAGCTACGCGCTCGAAATCGGGGATTTTCATAAAGGCTGAGTAGCCGATTAAGATTAGCTTGACGTCGTTTTCTAGAGCGAGCGATTCGATTTCATTGTAGTCAATATCTCCATCTGATGTGGTGCCGTAGGGGATAAAATTGTAAATTTTGGCGCTACGGGTGACCGGTGAGCCGTGCGTGAGATGACCGCCATGGCCTAGATTCATAGCTAGGATATTATCTCTAGGCTCGCACCAGGCGAAATATACTGCTTCGTTGGCATTCGCGCCAGAATGAGGCTGGACATTGGCGTGGTCGGCATTAAATAGTTTGCAAGCACGTGCGATAGCTAACCTTTCGATGCGGTCGACATTTTGCTGACCGCCGTAGTAACGGTAATTGGGCAAAATTTCTTGGGCGATTTTCGCTTCATCCCAGGTAGTAACACCTTCGAAACTGGGGTAGCCTTCGGAATATTTGTTGGTTAAAATTGAGCCCATAGCCTTGAGTACGGCTGGACTGACGTAGTTCTCGCTGGGAATTAATTCTAGCCCTTCGCTTTGGCGAACTTTTTCTTGTTCGATTAAATCAAATACTAAATCTTTCATTGGAACTCCTTTTTAGTTAATAGTATATTTGACTATAGAAAAAGCTAGATCATTTTCCTTTCCTTTCTTAATTAGTTCGCGGGAGTATTTTGATTGGTCGAATTCGGGGAAAAACACGTCGGCAGATGGCTCAGTGGCCGCCACTTCGGTGAGATAGAGATGCCGGGCAAAGGGTAGAAAAGCAGAATAGATAGATGCGCCACCGATAATGAAAATTTCTTCATCGGTATTTTGGTATTTTTGAATATATTTGTCTAAATCATGGATGATAAGATCGGGTCCATCAAAGTCGGAGTGAGAAATGACGATATTTTCGCGATTTGGTAGCTTGCCAGGGAGAGATTCCCAGGTTTTGCGGCCCATTACAATTTTATGACCGGTGGTAGTTTCGCGGAAATATTTCATATCATCCTTGATATGGAAAATAAGCTGGTTATTCTTGCCGAGTTCGTGATTTTGACCGATGGCTGCAATTAAGCTAAACATATTTACTCCGTAACTGGCATCCGAATGGTGCCGAGATTTTGATAGTTTTCTAATCTGATATCTTTGAGTTCGCGGGAATTGTCGAATTTGTAAAAGTCTTTAATATCTGGGTTGAGCCAGAGAGTGGGGGCTGGGGGTAGAGTACCGTCTTTCTTGGCGGTGTCGTAGCGGGAGATCTGCTCTTTGATGCCGTCGATTTGGTTCTCGTAGATATGGGCATCATTAGTAATAAAGGTGAATTGACCGGGTTCTGCGCCAACGACATGGGCGATTAAGTGGCAGAGCACAGCGTACTGGACAATATTAAAAGGTAGCCCTAGGGGTACATCAGATGAGCGAGAGGTGACTAAGAGATTCAGACGACCGTCGATGAGATTCCACTGGGAATTCCAGACACAGCTAGGAAGAGCGGCGGTCTCGAGCCATTCGTTTTGCCAGAGAGAAAGCACCATTCGGCGATTGCCAGGGTTATTTTTAAGCGTCTCAATTAGGTTACGAATCAGGTCATAGCGCTGTACGATCCAGCCATAGGCGGTGCCGATGGTATAGGTAAAATCAGTCTTTGGCTCGCCCGGGTGCCTTTCTGCAAAGATTTGGTTGATGTTTCGCCCCTGATATTCGCCTTTTTCATCAATCTGCCATTCGTCCCAAATCTTGATATTTCGCTCCTTTAGCCAGCGCACATCATTGGAGGCTTGCTGGTAAATCCAGAGAAGTTCAAGTACGGCAGTTTTGAAGGCTACTTGCTTGGAGACTAAAATCGGGAATTCTTCAGATAAGTCAAATTGCAACACTTGATGAGGTAAACGGATAGTACTAGCGGCAGAGGCGGCTTGAGCCGTGTGATCAGGGATGGCGGTAGCAACAGATGTGCTACGGCGGTCATTTTTTTGATAATTAGTGATTTTTTCGCCACTTTTTAAGATGCGGCGACAAAGATCAATATATTGGTCGTCAAATTTGCTCACTATAACCTCCTTTTTTATTATTTTAGCATAGTTTTGGGAAATCTTAGCAATTTTGAGCGTTACTGGGGTAATGCTTGACAAAAATAGCAAAGTGTGCTATAATGTCACTAAGTTGGTCATAAATGGGAGTTAAAGTGATGAAACGCCTTTTTTTGTTATTTATTCTAGCTACCTTCGGGGTAGTGCATGCGCCATCTATTTTGGTGGCAAATGGGGTGGAACAGATTGAAAGCCCAGCCTTTAATGCTGTAGAGACGATTGAACAGGTTGAAACGATTGAAGAAGCTGAGCCTGAAGTGGCGCAAGTAGCGCTAGCGGCTCCGAGTGCTGGGGTGAACTATTCTGAGCCTGTAGTGACTGTACCTAGTGATAATATTACGATTGCGGGTAGATATGTTGCTTTGACTCAATCTGGTAGTACGGAATATGTTTCGGATTACAATGCAAACAGATATGGTGAAAGATTCATTTATGGTCATAACTCTGGCGCTGTATTTGGGGTGCTTTATGGTGCTTATGCGGGGCAAACTTTCTCAGTAACTGTGGGCGGCGTGACGCGTAATTATATGGTAGCCGACGTCGTGGTTTATGAAAAAAATCAGGCAAATGGCTTACTTCAGATCAATGGTCAGGGTAACTATATGAATTCCGTAGTAAATGCAACAAAAAAGACCGTCGATGAAGTGACTGGTCAGGTAAGCTTAACTTATTATAATTTGGCTTTGATGACCTGTTATGGCACAATGCTCGGGGGTGGCGACGCTACGCATCGTCTTGTGGTGTTTGCGTACGAGATATAAAAAATGGTGGAGTGTACGAGATTCGAACTCGTCGCCTCTTCCATGCCATGGAAGCGCTCTACCAAATGAGCTAACACCCCATATATAACGTACGATACTTCTATTTTATCACAAATTTGGTATAATGTGAATATGATTCGGGTTGGAAAAAAATTTAGTAAACCAGATATGTCGCGGGTGGTGAATGGCGATATTGAGCTAGCCGAGGCTCCAGAAGAAGAGCCGAAGGTGCGGCTGGATTTATTGTTGGTTAAGAAGCATCCGAGCTATAATCGTTCGACTTTACAGAAGTTCATTAAGAGTGGTTTCGTAAAGGTGGATGGTGAAGTGGTAAAGAAGGCAAATCTGAAGTTTCCCGAAGATGTAAAGATTGAACTACATGTGCCAGAAGAGATTAAGAATTTGGATCTGGAGCCAAAGGTGATTTATGAAGACGAGCACGTGATCGTGCTGGATAAGCCGGCGGGGCTCCTTAGTATGGCAAAGGGAGAATATTGTCCGGAGAAGACCCTGGAAGATTATGGACTACTGGTGCACCGGCTAGACCGCGATACTAGTGGAGTGGTGATACTGGCGAAGGATGCCGATACGCAGAAGTTCTTAAGGCGGCAATTCCAGGATCGTAAGACGCATAAGACTTATTATGCAATAGTGGAGGGTACGCCGAAATTGAATGAAGCAATGATCGATTTACCGATAGCACGGAATTTGAAGCGACCGAATACCTTTCGGGTGGATGCGAATGGTAAAGCTTCGCAGACTTATTATCGAGCATTAAAATCGAATGGAGAATATTCGTTGCTCGAATTGAAGCCGACTACGGGGCGGACACACCAATTGAGAGTGCACCTAAAATATTTAGGGCATCCGATTTTGGGTGATTCGGTATATGGCGACAGAGGGGCCGATCGACTATATCTACATGCAAAGGCTTTAGAGATTACTTTGCCTGGTGGGGAGCGACGAGTGTTCGAGGCGGATCTGCCACAGGAATTTGAGAATGTTCTTTGATTTGGTTGATGAAATTCAAGGAATAGCGCAGAAAAATGGCACTTCGATTTTTGTGGTGCCGGATGTATACGCGGTGGAAATTAAGAATACACTGGTGCTCCAGCCGGAGTCGAAGGTATCGATCACGATAGAACAGGTGCGTGAAATGATGGGACGGCTAGGAGTAAAGCAGGTGACTGATCAGTATGTGATAATTCGTCCGGCAGATCAGATTAATATTGAAGCGGCAAATGCTCTACTCAAGAAATTGGAAGAGCCGAATGATAAGGTGCATTTCGTCCTGCTTACTAGTGAGCCGTCGAAGCTGCTTCCTACGGTGCTTAGTCGGGCGGCGATTTATTTTATGCGACGAGAGAATAGCTTGAGCGAAATCAGTTCTCAAGATAAGAAAATTAAAGATTATGCGAAGCGGCTGATTGCGGCTAAGGATAAGGATTTGGTAAAAATTGCGGAAGAAATCACTAAGACGAAGCAGGATAAGCGGGCTTATGCGCTAGAAATCTTGGGGCTGACGATAGAAATGCTATATAAGTCATATTTTATTACGGGACGAGAAGCTTTTTTTCAAAAAATACCGAAATTCTTGGCAGCTTATGATAATATTTCGCGAAATGGACATATAAAATTACATTTAGTAGCAGATTTGTGTTAAAATAAGTACATGATAGCAATGCTAATGATTTTGCTCTTCGCGATTTATCTGACATTTTTGTTTAACGATGAGCGCCCGGTGAAGGTGAAGCCGGAAGAAGAATCAGCCAAGTATAAGATGCAAATGAAAAAATTATGGCAAGTCGCGCAGACGGCCATGAAGGAACGAAAGCCTTTTCGGGCAGAGAAGGCGTTACTTACTATTTTGAAGTTCGATGAAAAGAATGCTGCGGCATATAACCGCCTAGGGATATTGTATGCTAAGGGGAAGAAATATGATGAAGCGGTGGAATGCTTTGAAATTGCGCAGTCGCTAGACAGCAATCCGGCTTCGATTCATAATGTGGGGCTGATTTATCTTGAGACGGGGGCGTACGAGAAAGCAGAGATGGCTTTTCGGCAGGCAATTGAGCTTGAAGGAGATGTGCCATCGCGTTATATTGCTCTGGCTAAGGCAGAAGAAAAGTTAGGGCGCCCGAAGCGGGCAATTGAAGCGCTAGAAAATGCGTATGAGTTAGATACTAGCGTATCTACTCTAAGGCAGATATTGGCGATTTATGAAGGAATGAATGACGAAGAGGCCATAGCGGCGACGACAGCTCGGATCGAGGAGCAAATCACTAAGGACAATGCAGCCAAGAAGAAAAGAAAGAGAGTGGTAAGGCGGGCGGCTACGCGTGCTCGTGCCACGACAAAGAAGCGAGCAGTGGTTACGCAACCAGCAAAAACGACCGCTACAGCAAAGACTCGTTCTGCGCCACGGATTATCAAGCCGCATGCGGGGCGAAAAAGAGTATAGTATTTGGGGAGAGGTCAACATGAAGTCATTTTTTGAAGGAAATGAGAACAGGTTAGGCATGGGGCTGGGTTGGCTTCAGATTAATTTGCTGCGTATCGTATTTCATAAGCGCAAGAACCGCCGAAGAAAATAATTATGCTTGACTATGTGACCCCAGCGTTATATAATAAGGTTAAGTTAAATAAAGGAGATATATGGAAACCATACCATCATTAACTACTAATCAAGCTGCTGCTGTGGGCGCTGCGTTTGGTGCAATACTAGGAACAATCCTAGTGGGCGCGTTAATATTTTATGTTTTGACCGTCATTGCTACCTGGAAGATTTTTGAAAAAGCTGGTGAGCCTGGATGGAAGGCTATTATCCCTATTTATAACTTCTATATTTTGTACAAGATTGTAAAAATGGAGAAGTGGTTCTGGATTATGCTTGGTGTCTCCGTAGTTGCATCGATCATTTCGGTGACTACTCGCGGACCAGAATTATATACTTCTAGCTCGGAAGCAATCTTGAGTTACAATTATTCGCTAAATCCGGTTGCATTGATTGCTTTGATTGTCGAGTGCGTGGTCGCTTGTATTGCTTCCCTCATGAACAACTGGAGAATTTCCAAGGTATTTGGTCATGGGGCTGGCTACTTTATCGGTCTAATCTTCTTGCCAAACATTTTCTGGCTAATTCTTGGCTTTGGTAGATCCAAATACAACAAGAAGCGCCTAAACGCTTAAAAATAGAAAGCCCCCGCAATCGGGGGCTTTTTGATATAATAATAATATGAAATATCAAGATAAAACAAGAGGGATGCTAGTAGGGCTGGCGATAGGAGATGCGCTTGGCGCGCCAGTGGAATTTATTCCAGGGCCGTCGGACATATATATTGCTGATATGGGGGATAAAATTGAGCATTTTCACGATAACTATCGGGCGCCT
This sequence comes from Candidatus Nanosyncoccus sp., assembly GCA_045629825.1. Lineage (GTDB taxonomy): Bacteria > Patescibacteriota > Saccharimonadia > Saccharimonadales > Saccharimonadaceae > Nanosyncoccus. Next base: position 10,120 of record JAZQRY010000039.1, read on the forward strand.
AAGGGGGTTTGGACAGACGATACGGAGATGGCGCTGTGCATTGCGGATAGTTTGCTAGAGTGTGGTGGCTACGACTCGTATGATATGATGGAGCGGTTCCAGGCGTGGAGTGCTGATGGCTATCGTACGTATGACGGTAAACCGGCGTGTGATGTGGGAGCGCAAACGCAGCGTTCGATTGATGATTATGTTAGTCATCCAGTGGTAGGGCGAGATTATCCAAAGACTGAATCGGCAGGGAATGGTGCGATTATGCGACTCGCTCCTATTGTGATAGCGAATGCCTTTCCAAATAAAAAATATCCGACCTTGAAGGATGGATTTGAAGAAGGATCACTAGTGGCGGATCCGGAAGACGACGATGGGGAGTATATTGACAAAAAGGATATCAGGCCAACTATCAAAATGGCGGAGCTATCTTGTCGCGAGACACATGATTCGTATGCAGCGTGTACGGTGACGGAAGCGTTCGCGTCGCTACTATATTGCCTACTACATGGCCTGCACAAGCGGAATGCGGTCACTTATTGTAATAGATGGATGGATAATGTGCCTGAATATGATGACTTTTGGCTAGCGAATTATGATGCTTTGGTAAGTAGAGCTTTAGAGCCCAGTGGTGTAGCTCTACGGGATCTGGAAGGATATATTGTGGACGCTTTCGCGATTGCGCTGTGGGGGCTGCTTAATTTCGACAACTTTAAAGACGGCATGATGGCGGTAATTAGGCTGGGCGGTGATACCGATACTAATGCGGCGTGCTATGGACAGCTGGCGGGGGCGTACTATGGATATAAGACAATACCAGAAGAATGGCGCAACGAAGTGTATCTTGCTGATGAGTTGGTGGAAATTGCGGATAAACTACTTAAGATGCCAAAGTGTCCGATTATCCGAACGAGATTTGAAGACGATGAGCACTTTAAAGATTTGAATCCTGCTTCAAACTAATTAACAAAAAAAATGGAGCCTCGAACCGGGCTTGAACCGGTGACCTCATCCTTACCATGGATGCGCTCTACCGACTGAGCTATCGAGGCGTTAAAAGTATTATAGCATACTTTTTGAAGTAGAACTAGATAATTTTGAAATTGTGCTCAAAAGCTTGCCGCTAAGGGAGACTGAGATTATTCTTTGTCTCCCTTATTGTTTTTTGCCAAGGCAAAGGATGTGGCGCCGGCGATAGCGGCTGCAGTAGAGGCGAGAGCTAGAGCGACGTTGGCTGGCGAATCAGATGTGGTGGTGCTGCCAGAAGTTTCTGTTACTCCGAGTGGATCGCTGAAGCTATCGGTACCATCGCCATTTGATTCGGTATTGCTAGAGTTATCGCTTTCTTGTCCAGAATCGCCGCTGTTTTGCTGAGTGCTGCTAGTCTGCTGGGCACCATTATTGTCCAAGCTCATTAGGTTTAGGTTTTGGGCTGGCGAATTTTGCGGGCTATTTTGTGGATTTTGTTGTTGCTGCTGATTTGATGTTACCGTCATGGCGCTTCTGAAGGATTGAATTAGGTTGGCGCTAGCATTCGAATTTTGCATGTACCAGTTGTAGATATCCTGGTTGGTCTTTACATAACCCATCATGTAAACGAACTTATTAGCGTTGGAGCTCGATTTCTGCTTGTAGTACCTAGTTCTGTCATATAGACCGGATACATTAGTGAGAGCATATTCTTCGTATCGCATCTCATCTGGCACGCCTAGGAGCCCTTCCAGTAGGTAGGCTACGGTACCTGTACGGTCGGCACCTACGCGGCAGTGGAAGAAGACGTTCTTCGGGTCGTTAGAATTTACGATGTCAGTCATAATATTGGTCACTGCGGTCCAGGCTTTCATGTAATTACTGCTAGAATTGTTTTCGTCGCCAGAATTATAATCGAAATCATAATGGACTACTTGATTGAGATGGTAATCAGTAAGATGCGTATCGTCTGCGTATTCGTCACCTACGTTGTATTCTGTGGTGATTCCGAGATTAGTTAATTCGGTCGCTGGGGCAGAATTTAGCTTTTCTCCGCGGAATAGTCTGCCGTATGCTACAGTGCCGGTCACGGTCTGGTCGTTGCTGTCGGTGTAGGTGACTGGGAGGCCACCGAGATCACGTACGTTGCGAATGGTGCCGGTATCTACCCAGCGAGTACCTTTATTGGAGGTGGCCGTGACATATCCGTACATTGTGCTGTCGCTGGTCTTTTCCCAATAGTAGGTCTGGCCTGGGATCATATTATGGATGATGCCGTCGCTTGCTTTGGCATAGCTCACTACAGCGCCTTGAGCATTATTTAAACGTACTGTGACTGCTGCATTCATTTTGGTGTCATATGCGTCTGGCTTTGAGCAGTCTACTGTGCCACTTGTCCATGCGGATAGGTTAGAGTTGTTTAGAGGCTTTACGGCATCACTGTAGGATGGGATTAGGCACCCATTGTCTACGAAATTGCTTCGAATATCTTGCCAGAATTCTAATTCAGATAGCTCGCTAGTATCGCCCCAAGTGGAGTTGTTGATCGGCGTAGCTTTATTGAAGGTGGTGAGATTGACTGGGCTTTGTATCCATTCGTCGACGAGATCTTGGTAGCCACGCGTAGCATCGTTAGATACATCGAATACTACAGGTGTGTTGGAAGATTGATAATTATAATGTGCTACGTAGGTCTTGTTGTTGCTGTCGGGTCTGGTCGAGGCTGTAATCGCTACTGCGGGCGAGACTGATTCGTCGTACCAAGCGTCGAAGGTGTAGTTGGCGCTAGGCGGGGTAGGAACAGGTAGTTGACCTATTTCATCTCCGATGGTAATAGTTCTGCTTTCTTCACCTGCGGCGAGTGAACCGCCGTCTGGGTCGAAGTTGACCGTGTATTCTGTCTGTGCGCCGAGCTTGACGTACATATCGGTCAATTTACCAGTTAATTGACGTTGGTTGCCGGTATCATTAGATGTGACAGCTGCGCCGAACCAGACATTAGTATCGAAGCGGTGAGTGTTGTCAGATACATTGTACCAGGTAGTGAGAGCGCCGTCATCGATGGAATACTTCAATACTTCGTTTTCTCTTACAATCTTTACTCTATGGATGTTGCTGCCGGCAGTGGTGAAGCTGGTTGGGCTGCCATGGCTGAATCTACCGGTGAGTTCGAAATTAGGGCCAGTGGAGACGCTGCGGAATACGAATCCAGGATAGTTGGTACCGGAATTCTCGCGCTTGGAGTTTACTAAGGTTGCTTGATTGACTGATTGTGGATTGGCTAGCTCTGTAACCGTAAAGCCGATTTCGAAGTCTTTCTGGTAGTTGGCAGTAGAGAAGAGCGCGACGCCAGAATCGACATATTTTTTGGTCTTATCTTGAGTACAATAGGTGCCAGAGATTACGGCGTTGCCATTGAATTCACATTCGTTGATTTCTGAAAAGACGATTGGGAAGCTGGTGGTGTCTTCAATCCATCTTGCATAGTAGATTATGTCGCTATCTACTTCTGTGGCTGGTGTCACTTCGTCGTAGAAGGTGCCATCGTCGGTGTACCAGCCGAAGAATCTATAATTCGTACGCGTGGTGGTCGGTAGGCTACCAATTGCTTCGCCATCTTCTATTGTAGTGGACGAATATGGAGTCGGAGTGGTGCCGCCGTTAGCATTAAAGGTTACGTTTCGCATGACTGCTGGAGCTGCGGTAACATCTACTTCGAGCGATTTAGTGAGATGAGATGACGAGCCGGTCATAATGATGTTGGTCGTACCTACGCCTGTGCCGGTGATTACGCCCGTGCTAGCATCGACGGTAGCAATAGATGTATTGCTGGAGCTGAAGGTATATGATTCGAGTTGTGCGGCATTGCTTACTTGGATTGTGATATTGTCACCCACGGCTAGTGTTAAGTCATTGTTGGAAATAGTAGCTTGAGTCACATCTAGTTTCCATTCGGCATAGACTGTCATGTTTCCGGTAGGTACTGTGGCGGAAGTAACGGTGTTGTCGTTTGAAGTGTCATACCATCTAATGAAGGCGTGATTGGCGTAAGTTGGGTCCTGTGGCATATTTGCACCAATAGAGTTTTCAGATGTAACGGTTCTAGTGAAAGTGCTATCGCCATTTTGCGGATCGAAGGTGATGGTGTAGTCTACTGCGGGTGCGACATATTTATCAATTAACTTGTATGGTACTACGATGGCTGGGCGAACCATGTTGTTGCTATTGTTTGGATTAGCAACTGTTCCAACTAGGTGGTTGCCACTTCCGGCATGAATTCGGCGATAGGTAGAGCCATCATAATTTAGCCACAATGCTGAGCGTCCACCGCTATCGTAGGCGCTATGTTCCATCAGGTAATCACAATCATCCAAGGCTCCGGCCGTAGTTACATTAATATTGCCACAAGCTGAGACAACTTCAGTATAATTTGTAAACCTTGCTGCCTTACCGGTGTCTTGTTCGATCAGGCCAGGATGATCCCACGCGCCGGCGGCATTGCTAGGTAGTTGGAGAAGGGCGTTTGCATAGGTGTAATTATTGTCGCTACTAGTACCCGGAGCCCAATCGCCATTGTAATAGCTGTTCCAGGCTACGAGCACTGCGTTATTGTCGCCATCCTGACCAAGATAGTAGAATCGCTCATTGGCGGCGCTGTAAGTACCGTCATTGTCGACGTCACAGTTGTAGGCATCGCCAGCTTGTGGAGTCGTATTTTCGGCAATTTGACCATAATGACCACTTGAGCCCGGGCTAGTATGAAGTGTGTTAGACGTCGCCAATTCGCATACTGTCGTAACTATAGTTACTGGTATATCTTTATGGGCGCCTGAAGTGGTACCGGTTATTCGAATAGTAGTTGTACCACTGGCTACGCCAGTCACTGCGCCGGTAGAGGAATCAACTGTAGCTATTGATGTATTTAGCGATGAGAAGGTATATGGCTCAAGTTCAGCTGAATTCGTCACGGACAAAGTTTCGGTATCATTTTCTTTGATCATCATGCTATTGCTATCGACTGTCGCAAGAGCTACGGTCTTTAGCCATTGCGCGTGGTATTCAGTATCGCCGCTCGGTACTGTGTTACTGGATATCTGCGTACCACTGCTCGCTGCGGTAAACCAACCTTGGAAGAGATGATCGGTGTAAGTCGGGTCAGTAGATGGGTAAGCATTGGTTAGATCGTCGCCAGCATCAATCGTTTCTGTCCAGGAGCTAGTTTCATTATGAGGATTGAAGGTAATAGTGTATGTCGAGGCAGGCGCAGTGTAGGGCTCTATGTACTGAGTCGGGACATCGATGGTCGGACGAGAAGCGTTTGCGGAAGTCGAACCGTGCGTGAGCCCACGAGAGTTGGTTTGGATTCTATTCTTATAATTTGTTTGCTCTTCAAGCCAAATACCATCCGTCCTGTCGTCAGCCGCAAAGTTGGATTGTTCGAATAGGTATGTACTTTCGCTGTCGCTAGGAGTGATATGGTCGTTGCCTCCGCTATATAGGCCATCCGTGATTTCAGGATAGGTCATAAACCGGGCAGCCTTGCCGGCGTAAGCACCAGTAGTGTGCCTTACTAAATTCGGGTTGCTCCATACTGGCGTAGATGGGTTATTAGCGTCTAACTCGAAGTTCGGTAAAAGAGCGATTGCATCCGCATAAGCCACACTTGCATTGTTTGACATGTTCTTGTAGTAGATAAGCTTAGCGTTACCATTTTCCGTACCGAAGTAGTAAAATCTTTCATCGGCGGAATCATGTGTGCCATCATTATTAACGTCGCAATCATATGCGGCGCCTGCAGTTACGGTCGAATTATCAGTTATCAAATAACCATAGTCGATTTGGGCATTTGTTGCCCAGCCAGCACCATAACAGCCTCCACTAGATTTCAAGCATTGCTCACTGTGTTGTACGGTAGCGACCTTACAGACATAGGTGGCTTGCGTCCAATTGGCGTAATATTGAGTAGGAGTAGATGAAGTGAACACCGTAGAAGTAGTTAGCTTAGTCCCGGTGCCGCCTCTACCGGTATACCACCCTTCAAGCTCGTATCCGGTCCTGGTTGGTCCTGGGAGCGAACTAAATGAACCATTTTCTGCTACAGTTTCCTGGTAGGTTGCAGGTGAACCGCCATCAGAATCAAAATCAATAGTAAAGACGGTTCCTACAGCTACGCTAATCGTACGCGTATCACCAGTCTTCGAGCCAGTCATCGTAATTGTGGCTGTACCATTAGAAACGCCTGTAACTACGCCAGCAGAAGACACGGTAGCCACGGTCGGATCGCTTGATGAGAATGTGTAAGGCTCTAGATCTGAAGCATTTGTTATATTAATTGTCTCCGTATCACTTATTGCCATATTAATACTTGTATTAGTAATTTGAGCATCAGTCACGGATTTATACCAATGTGCATGGTAGGTCGTCGTTGAATCTGGTACGGTAGAAGTTGAGATCTGTTGGCCACCACTCGAGGCAGTCCACCAGCCGTCAAACATCCATCCGCTTCTGGTAACTTCTGGTAGCTCGGTCAGGCTATCGCCATCTAGAATTAAATGGGTAGTAGTAGCAGGGGTACCACCGTTTCCATCAAATGTGATTTCGTGTAGATGATCGGTGGTCAAGGTGCCCATCTTGATATACATGTTACTCATTTCGCCGGTAAAGTAGCGCTTCGCGGCGGTACAGTTTTCGGTACAGTTTACATTATCAGGATAAGCTCCGAACCAAGCCGTAAGTCCAAATTGCTGGTTAAATGAAGTATAATCTTGGAGCTCGATTAGAGGTCCATTGTCAATACTAGTATAGATAGTGCCACTAATTCTAAAAATCCGTACATCTGTACCATTATACGCAGTGGCATAGGGGGTCTTAGTGACTTCTCTAGATTTTGCATGTTCGGTCGGCGCACCATAAGTTGACTTGATTTCGAAGGTCTTACTGCTAGTAATACGTACAACCATACCAGGAGATTTCCCGCTATAAGGTGACGCAGTAACGGACGACGACAATTTATCATTAAATATAGTTGCTTGGCTTTCCGTTTGGCCACCAGGGTTAAAGACATCGAGCGTGAAATGCACTTCGTAATCTTTTTGGTAGTTTGTACTGCTATATAAGGCTATGCCGGTATCAATAAAGTCGTCATTCACATAATCTTGACATTCGGAACCGCTGATAACCCCATTGTTGAATATACATTTACCCATTTGATCCCATACTATTGGGAATAAGGTATTAACCCAAGTGGCATATAACGTAATGTTTGGACCAGCTGTCTGGTCGATAGGCAAAGTGTCGCCAGCACTGTAGAGAGTACCGGAACAAGAGTCATCGCCGGCTTGGTCCGTAGTCGGAGCAACGTCGCACCAGCCAGCGAATTCTTTTCCGCTTCGTACCGGTACGGCGCTGGAGAGCGTCGCGTGACTATCAGCGGCTGGAGTACCGCCGTCGATGGTGGTAGATTGAGGATTGGGCGAAGGCATGCCGGTAACCGTATCAGTAGTGTTGTCGTCGTAAGTAATATTAAATTGGATTGGATTTGCTATCGCGATGACAGTGTAGGTAGTTGAATAATTACCTGCTGGCAGGGAAGTATTTACTCTGGCGCCAAAAGAAAATGAGTAGGTATTGGCGACGCTATTGGCGGCAGAAGTTTTATCAACAAGCATTCCATCTCCTGCCGGAGCTGGTAGGAAGTTGGAGTTGTTGACGACGGTATCTACTCCGCCTGAACTGGAGATGTATTGACTTGGTTTTAATCCCCATTTATTATTATATGCCGTATTAGATGTGAAATCTTGATTAGAGATAGCGGAGCTGATTGATTCGATCTCGTTATTGTCGTTGTCGACTAAGCTCGTCTGGTTGCCGGTAGTGATAGATACGCTGTAGCCAGTGTAGTTGTCAGTAGTGACGGATATAGAAGCACTGCTTGACTCAGCAAAATTGCCACTGATCGAAGGGATCAATGAGATTGAAAGCGTGCTAGGCTGTACGCCCATGGTCAGAGTGCTTTGCCTGGCAATGGAGTGAACTTGTGCGGAATTGAAAAATAGAGCAACGAAAATGATGCTCGGTATGAGCTTTAGGACAAAAAACTTCAAAGTAGCCGGGCTGGCATTACAATGAAAGTTGTTTCCTTTAAACATTCATTCCTCCACTCTTTTACTATAACCATTATATAAAAGTTTTGAAAAAACACAAGTACTTTTTGTGGCTAATAATGCTTATTTTTATGGTTTTTTGTTATGTTTTAAAGTTTTCCACAATATAAAATAAAGACGCCCTGCGCGGGCGTCTGTTATTGGTTTGATTTATTGGTACTTGTAGTTGCTTGAACCGAAGAAGGAGTAACTTCTATGGCTACTTCTACTCTTTGTTGTAAAGTTAAACCGAATTTGTTTATTAGTGGCTGAATTATTTCTAACCCCCTTTTGTTTTTCTTTTTGAATGATCTCCAATCATGATTGGTTTTTATATTTTGGTTATAGCCGTAAAAGGAATTGGATGAAGGTTATTTAAGTTGATTATTTAAAACTATGTATTGAACAAAAACATAAACGTGATAATATATATAGTATAGACATAAATAATGTGGAGGTAATAAAAAATTAAACTGCTGAGCTTCAAGAATAGGCTTTCTTTGGTATGGACAATATTGTTTGCTACCTTTGTTTATTATTGTCCGTCTGTTTTTGCTGAAGACTACTCCATATCTATTACTACTAGTGGAGCAGTAGATATTGTTAGTAATGCAGGTGGGATAGATATAGAATCCAGTGATATCCACGTCGCAACTACTTGTAGGTCGGGCTATAATTTGATACTAACTACTTCGACGTCGGATAATAAATTGTATCTAGATGGTGTCAAAACAGATAATACCGAGAGTGCTCACATTTCGCCTTCGGATGGTACCACCGCACTTATTGATGCTCCCAATACGTGGGGATATTTGTTGTCTCCCATTGCTCCGACTCCAAATAGCGTCTTCTTGCCAGTATCGCCTGATCCACTAAACCCCTCTATAATTAAGACGGATGATGAGACTGCGTCTGATCAAGATATTGACGACAATTTTGCTATTTACTATGCAGCCCATATCGGTATAGACTTGACAAGCGGTATTTATAAGATGGTCCCAGAAGATAGTTCGATTTCTCCAGCGGTAAATGGTGGATTATTATATTATTTAACTGCGAGTCCTGACTGCAATGCCAATCTAGACATTACTTTTAATAAAAACCTGGATGGCGAAGGTGGAGAGACGGGCGAGACAGTTAATAATTTTCCAGACAGCACAGATAATATTAAGGATTTAGAAAATCATACACTTACTCTATCGACCAAGCGCCCTACTCGGGACGGTTATATTTTTAAAGAATGGAATACTGAGACAGATGGCACTGGTAAAAACTATCAGCCTGGAGATGTTATTCTGATGGGCTCTGAAGGCCTTACTGGTTCGGTTACTCTTTATACTATATGGGTGGCTGATTGTCCATCTGGTTATATTTGTTATGATGGCAATCATGCAGATGCGGGTGTTATGCCAAATCAACAAGCGCAAGGTGGTAGTACCGTAAGGCTCACTTCTACCAATTACAGTCGTTCCGGCTATGGTTTTGCTGGTTGGAATACTGCTCCGGACGGTACTGGCACCCAATACGGTCCGCAACAAAATTTCTCTATGCCCAGTACTGGCGGTGTTAATCTTTTTGCTACTTGGGTAAAAGCATCTGGTACTTTCCAAGCTTGGTCTGAAGCATCTACTATGAGTATTGGTGAAGTCAAAGCCCTGAGAGATGTCCGTGATAATGAAGTATATGCCGTAGCTAAACTGGCAGATGGCAATGTTTGGATGATAGAGAATTTGAGAATAGTTCCTAACGCCGCCAGTTTTTCACTCATCAATACCAACAATCCTACACAAGCTTTTCTCCAAGCTGCGCCAGGTTCTTCCTCCTCTGATAATCAATGTTCTTCTGACGATTCCGCTTGTGTAGACCAAGTTCTCTATTATACCAACAACATGGACAGAAATTTAAACCAATCTCCTACAGGAAATACATCGGCAAATGCTTGGTATAGCTATGGCGTTATGTATAATTGGTATACAGCCACAGCCGGCAATGGTACTTATGATTCTGACGATACTAGTGGTCCAAACGAAAATGGCACTGTAGCTGGAGATATTTGTCCTGCTGGCTGGCATTTACCTACTGGGACTTCATCTGGTGAATACAATAATCTATCTACTAGTTTAGGTGGGATTGGTACCGCTGGAGCTAACGCTCTTCGTGCTTACCCTAACAATTTTATCTTTTCTGCTGATTTCAACCCTGAAAAAGGTTACCCAGACGCTCGCGGTAATCAGGGGCGCCTATGGTCATCTACTAGCACTAGTGATAACGCTAAATCTTATCGCATGGGTTATAATTCTTCTACTGTTACCCCCGCCGGTAGCTGGAACAAATGGGATAATTTTGCGGTTCGTTGTATCTATCAAGGAGGCAACATTCCCTATGTGGATGTAGAAGTTGATTTTGGTGGTCATGGTATTACTGATGTAACTTTTTATAATGAAACTTACGGTACGGTAACCGCTACGCCAAACCACCCAGTCGCTCAAATAATTGCGAACACTCCATACATAATTACCGCTACCACCAATGTCGGTTATGAATTAAAAAATTGGGACACGACAATAAATGGTACTTTATCAGACGCCTCTGCAAATCCCACCAATTACACTGTTACAGACGAAGCAACTCTTACCGCAACAGGTAAAACTATCCCTACTTTCGATACTACAGTTGCACTTCCGGCTAATGTACTAAGTGTTAGTTTTACTCACCCAGATTTTCCTACCCAAACTATTGATACGAATGGCGGCGTTGCTTCTCTGAGGCGTGGTATTCCATATACTATTACGGCTTCTTTTGTAGA
>JAZQRY010000040.1:0-3244 GCA_045629825.1 Candidatus Nanosyncoccus sp.
CCATGAAAGATCATACACATTACGATTTTGTTACTAATGTTGGATGGTGGAAAATCTCAACATTGCTGGCAACACCGAACTTTCGGCGGATGATACCGATGTAATAAATACTTACATTTATAGTTTCTCTACTAATAACAGTAGGTTAATCAAGCGTAGCATCTCTTTAGTGCTCCCAGCATCATCTTCTTCCAGGTTTGACGCTGAAAATAAAACATCTACTTGCCGGCTACTACTACCATGATTCTTTCCATAATAGCGGGTTACTTGGATTATATTGGTCTTCCACTTCGGGTTCTGGCACTAGTGGCGCTCGCTACTTCTCTTTCAGTTCCAACTATGTAAATTCGGGCTTTCTCACTAATCGGCGCGGAGGCTATAGCGTCCGGTGTCTGCTTAGATCTTAAAAAAGTAAGATACTCCCAATCTTAAATATAATTCCAGTTCATAGTTTCCAATCTCGAAAAATTTTCCCAACCCCCTAAAAATTCAACCTCGTCTCCAACCCTGTAATAAATGCCTTCTCCGTAGAAGACACCGCGGCAAACCCTTTCACCCCACTCCCAGCGAACTCTCTGGCTAGCTCTACCATCCTAAACTTATCAATTCCTTTGATAAGATTTGGCATATGGTCATATTTTTGTACCATTTCATTCGTAAAGAACCCTTCTGCATAATAATCCGCAATCTGCGACGGCGTTTGCGCACCCATTTGCAGCCGCCCCAAGGCATACGATTTCGCCGCTTCGAACTCTTCATCCGATATTTCACCATTGAGAGTCCGCATCAGTTCCTTCTGAATCAAATCAAACAATTCTTCCGCATTCTCCACATTCACTTCACCATCAAAATCCCAATACGAACTCGCCGCATTACTCGCTACCGACGACCCCATCCCATAGACTAGCCCCCGCTTCCGCGCCGTACCAAATATCCGCGAATTCGTCGTACCATTCAAGATATGATTTAGGCAGTTCATCGAAAACACTTCACTCGGCTCCAAATGCCGTGGCGTCACCATCGAGAAGCCAAAAGTAATATTCGAAGCATCCTTACGCCGAATCGACACCGCCGCCCCCGAATGTAGATCACACACCGGAATCTCAAACTTCTCCCCCTCCTTCAAATTCCAATCATTTAGCATTTTAGCAATCTTATGCTTTCGCCCCTTAATCCGCCCCGCGATAATGAATAACATATTCTTCGCTGTATGCGTACGCCGATAATGCTCACGAATATCCCTAAGCCGAATATTTGGAATCGTCTTAACTCGCTCCGAGAGATCCAGAATATCTTCCCCTACCGCCTGTTGCACCTTCGGCCAGAGCAATCTATAATAGTCATTCATATAACCAGTTAATTCACTTCGCACATTTGACTTCTCGGACTTCAATTCTTCTTCATTAAATCTCGGCTCACAAATAGACACTCTCTGCAACTCCATAATCCGCTCCCACTCAAAATCCGCACATTCCGTCTCGTAACACACCGAAATATCCGACGTCCACGCATTATGATAAGCCCCATTCTTCGTAAACTCCGCCTCAAAAGCCTGTTCATCCCGGTACTTCGCATTCGCCCCAAAAGCCAAATGCTCCACCAAATGTGGTATCTCGTATACCTTCTTATTCTTAGCGTACATCATCCCGGCCCGAAACTGAATCCGAGTAGCCATTACACTCGCACCAGGAATATCAATCAATAATCCCTTCGCACCATTTTTTAGAGTTATTTCTTCTACCGAATGCTTCATGATTTAATTTTTTGCTAGTCTATTTTCGTCCTTTTTTACGTGATTTTTTTCTGGCTAACTTCTTTGTCGCTGACTTCTTTGCTGATTTCTTCACTGGAGCCTTTTTTGTGGCGGATTTCGTCGCACCAGATTTCTTCTTAAATTCGTCATCCAAATTCTTCTCACCCTTAGAAATCTCGTTTACACCCTTTTCTACCTGACCTTCTGCCATCTTAGTTAGCTCCGACTCATATTCTTCACCATCCGTCACGTCGTCAGCTGCCGCTTCCGAAGGTGTAATTGAAAGCAAAATCTTCAGCACTTCTTCACGCAAATTCCTTTGCAAGCCGTCAAATAGCTTCTGCGACTCGCTCCGGTATTCTACCAAAGGATCACGCTGCCCTACGCTCCGCCAATGAATCCCTTCGCGCAGATGCTGCATATTTTCTAGATGCTGCATCCATAGAGTATCTAGTACCTTGAGATACACTTCGCGCTCTACTTTGCGCATCGTCTCCGAGCCAAATTCTTCTTCCTTCTTCTTATAGGCTTCTTCGATCGCTTCTAGCGCATACTTGTAACGGTCTTTCTCCTTGCGCATTAGCCCAATGCCATGAATCAGGTCATCGTCAAAGTTAAATACCGCCTTAAATTCTGAATCAAAATTCTTATTCACTCTTGACGAGAATTCCGTCAAAGTCTTCGCTTCGTCGCGCATCAGGCGCTGAATTTCTGGGAAAATATCATCCCCTTCCAAAATCTTCCGCCGCATCATATATACTACTTTACGGTGACGATTAATCACGTTATCGTACTGTACCACATTCTTTCGTGAATCAAAGTTAAAGCCTTCAATCCGCTTCTGTGCCGCTTCTAGGGTTTTCGAGATTGACTTCGTTTGAATCGGCACATCATCCGGCACACCCAATCGCGTCATCAACATCTTTACTCTATCACCTTGGAAAATTCGCATCAAATCATCTTCGCAGCTCACAAAGAATTGCGTAGTGCCAGGATCACCCTGACGCCCACCACGACCACGTAGCTGGTTATCAATCCGCCTAGCATCGTGCCGCTCAGAGCCAATCACTACCAGCCCACCGAGCTCTTTCACTCCTTCGCCGAGCTTGATATCCGTACCACGTCCTGCCATGTTGGTAGCTAGCGTAATCGCACCTTTCTCACCAGCCTTTGCAATAATAGCCGCTTCGCGCTCATTATTCTTCGCGTTCAAAATCTCATACGGCAAACCAAATTGCTCTAGATAAGCCGCAATCTCTTCATTATTTGCAATCGAGCCCGACCCGACCAGCACCGGCTGACCCTTTACGTGATATTTCTTAATCTCTTCCGCAATAGCCTTAAGTTTTCCAGCTTTTCTCCTATAAATCAAATCAACCTTATCTACACGCGTAATTGGACGATTAGGTGGAATTTGAATCACATCTAGCGCGTAAATCTGTTGGAACTCTTCTGCCTCCGTAAATGCTGTACCTGTCATACCAGACAATT
>JAZQRY010000041.1:0-7960 GCA_045629825.1 Candidatus Nanosyncoccus sp.
CTCCTGACCAGGTACCTGGTTCTATGGTGGCGGTATGAGTATTCTGTCCTACACCACTCATGGTACAGGCGGAAGGGATAGTAATGGAGACGGAATCAGAGGTATTGGTATCGGCGGAGACGTGGGTGGAGCTTAAGATAAGGGCGGATAGGATAGTAATAGCCATCACAGCGGATAAGCAAAGTAACATAATACGAATAGCTGAATCATAGAATTGGTTTAGAGATATTGTATTAGTTGAGTTTTTCATTGTATACCCTTCTGATTACTTATGCTATTTCACAAAATAGAAATAGGTTATGTTTACATATACTATTATATGCGATTAATAGGTGATTGCAAGACTTTTTCTTCATTTTTCGCATTAAACATTCTTTTCCCCAACCCCCTTACCTATGGTATAATACTCTTTATGAAACTTTATCTAGACACCGGCACCCCCGAGACAGTCCTAAAGCTCGACGACCACGAATATCGCTACAATTTCGACCGTGACCTAGCCGAGCAGCTATTAAAATTCATCCACGATAAGCTACAAGAAAACGGCAAAGATTTTAAGGACATCACCGCAATCACCTTTATGTCTGGCCCCGGCTCCTTCACTGGCCTGCGCATCGGCGCCGCCATAGTCAATACCCTAGCCGCAGAGTTAGACATTCCGCTCTACGACCATCACGGCACCAAGCATCCTATTATTATCCCCGACTATGGTCGTGGTGCCAATATTACTATGCCTGTCAAATAATTATTTCTTGCTTTTCACTAAGGTATGAGCCACTGCCGCCGCTAATACTGCTACTAATATTATCGCGGCACCTTCCACTGTAGCTAAAATAATATAGCCCTTTGTGCCGTCTGGTCGCACCGTGATACTCCTACCTAGCGGCTTTGCGTAAGACGGATCTGACGGATTGTAAGCAATCTGAGAACTATTCGCATCGGCCAGCTCCGCATTCACCACTTCCGGACTCATCCCGCTGAGCTTCACTCCGAATTCCGAACTCGCCGAATCACGATCCGCATGAAATACCCGAATCACCGTCTCTTCATTCGCCTGCACATCTATCCCCGAATAAGCATATTCTTCCTTATCTATTGCCGTCAGCACTTCGCCGTTATCCGCAATCATGAACTTACCTGTCAATGCCTCGTGAATCCCTCCGAGATCTAGTACCAATTTATCACCAATAAAGACAAACGTATCATCATCCGCTCTAATTGTGAATTGCTCGCTACCATTAGCCAGCGCCTTGAATGGTATCGCAAATGTCATCGTGAATAAATGATTATGCCCATCTTCGTTTACGAAGTCGCCAGCACTAAAGCTCTTATCATCCAGTGGATAGAAATCATCATTTCTGTATACAAACGATGTACTATCCCGCTCATAAGTCAAATCTAGCTTCCCAGCATAATTCTGACTCTTGCCATCTACATTCTCATACCATCTCGTTAAATCTTGCATCCCCCGATCCGGCAAATAAAAGCCACTTTTACCCACCGGTAAATAGTTATCGCCCAGATAAAAGTCCACCAAGCCCTGCTCCAGTCTGCCATTACCATAATCACACGCCGTCCATTCAAACTGCCGCGCTTTCAAAGCTTGCTCCTGACCGGCGTCATACATATTCACGCACGGATCCGCCAATTGATCAAAATAGGTTACATTCAGCGAAATCTTATTCTTGTCTTCCACGCCAGCACTTGCCAAGATTGCATCCGCCGTCTTCGAAATCTGTATTCCACGTATCTCATTCACTGACCGCGACATTCCCACTGCCGCCAATGTACCACCAATAGCAAGTAGTACCAGCGACCCTACTCCAAAGGTTAATATTCTACGACTTTTCTTATTATCTTGTGTGCTCATTTATTATAATTATAAAGCTTTTTTTCAAATAATCAAGCTCCTACTGCTCTTTCTTTTGCTCCTCTGGCTCTACTTTTTGTATCAATTTATCGTTTGATAGCGCATCCGCACTAAATGCATCCAAATAATCATCAACTTTCTGTGCTCTCTTGTTCAGATTCTCAAGATACTGCTCCACTGCCCTAGCATTTAATTCTTCCACCGTGCCAAAATCATATTCATCTTCATCGCCCCCTTCATCTTTTTCTACTTCCTCTTCGTCAGGCAAATACCCAGGACGCGATCGATCTAGATAAATATCCCCCGAATTATGATAAATCGCTAACGACACCCCAGTCGTCGCGAGCGCTACCAAGGTCGAAAAAATCCCCAGTAGTAGCAAATTTCTCGCTCCTGCAGTTCGTTTTGTCTGACGCTTTTTCATCACCATTACAACTTCCCCTTTACTCCATCCACTAAAGCAATATGCTCAGATATTAAACGCCGCAATTTCAATACATCCTGCTCCATCGTCTTGCGCCTTTGCCTTACATCTACTAATTCATTATAGAATTTATCCGGATCATTTTTGCAATCCATTGCCACAAGTTCTTCTAGCATCTTCTGATATTTCGTAAAATCATTAGCAAATGTCACTCTAGCGGTAGCAAATTCATTCTGATTATCTACAAATTTTGCGCTCGACAAATCATTCTCCACTAACGCCACATTGAAAGGCTTAATATAATCATTCAAAATCTCTTCAAGATATGCCCCAAGATGCACTCTCGCCTTGGCATCTTCGCGCTGCACAATCTTTAGATTATTCACCACATTCCCACAATTCGCTTTCATCAGCATCCCCTCTTCCCCTACTGCCACTACGCTTAAAATTGGCTGACAGACAAGCCCCACTACCACAAATGCCAAAATCGAGATTTTTTTATTCATTCTTTTATTGTATCACGAAAAGTGATTAAACGATATTTTAATCTCTTTTCAACATTACCGTAAAAGCTTCTGAAGGAATATCAATTTTGCCAAATCTCTTCATTCTGGCTTTTCCGCGCTTCTGCTTCTCGAGTAGCTTCGCTTTTCTATCCCGATCCCCCGTATGGATTTTCACGGTTACATCTTTACGATACGCCCCGATTGTCTCCCGCGCAATTATCCTTGCCCCTATCGCAGCTTGAAGCGCCACTTCCCAGTTTTGTCGCGGTATCACTTCCTTTAACTTTTTCGTGATTTCTCGTCCAATCGCTTCCGCTTCCGTCTTATGGCACATTACCGATAGCGCATCGATTTTATTACCCCCTACCAAGAAATCCACTCTCACCAAATCCTCCGCCCGATACCCGTCAAGCTCATAATTAAATGACGCATATCCACTCGTCACCGACTTCAGCTGATCATAAAAATCCGTCAATAAATTCGCCATCGGCGCTTCGAAATCTATCACCGCCCGCTCTTCAATATACGACAAATTCGTCTGATGCCCCCGTTTCTCATTAATTAGGTTAAGCACATTGCCAATCATTTCTTTCGGCAAAATAATCTCCCCCTTCACCCACGGCTCCCGAATTTCCGCCACTTCCGATACATCAGGCAAATCCGCCGCCGATTTAATCTCCATTATTTCACCATTACTTAGCACCACTTCATAATTTGTCGACGGATTCGTCACGATTAAATCTAATCCAAACTCCCTTTCCAGCCGCTCCCGAATAATATCCATATGAAGTAGCCCCAGGAATCCAATCCTAAGACCAAATCCCAAAATCGGCGAATTCTCCGGCTCAAATCTTAGCGCCGAATCCGAAAGCGACAACTTCTCCACCGCTTCCTTCAAATCCTTATATTGCTCATTACTAACCGGAAAAAACCCCGCATACACAAATGGTAATACGTCCTTGTAACCAGGTAAAGGCTCCGATGCAGGATTCTTTACTAATGTCACGGTATCTCCCACCTTCGCTTCACGCGTAGTTTTCAAATTAGTTACGATATAGCCAATCTCCCCGGCTTTTAGGCTATCGCGCGGACTCATCTTCGGCGTCAGCACCCCTACTTCGAGCGCCAGCCCCTTCGCTCCCGCCGCCATCATCAATATCTCTGCATTTTTCCGAATCTCCCCTTCAAAAACTCGCACATACAGCACCACCCCCCGATAATCATCAAAATACGAATCAAATATAAGTGCTCTTGTCAAATCCATACAATTATTATATCACATTTATACTGCCTAGAGAAAGAGCCTGACCAAAGCCAGGCTCTTCGCGAAATAGACAGTCTCGATTACTCTAAGACTAGTTTCATTATTTCGCCATTTTTAAGAAGTTGAAAGTCAAAGAGATCTCCTGATTCTGGGCGACCTTCCACCATTACTCGGAAGATTAGCCCCAGCGCCCCGTGTGAAAACACCAAGAGATTCCCATCTGGCCACAGAGCCTTCTTCTCGTCGATGAACTCTTTAGCCCTAGTTTCCATCGCCTCAAGCGTCTCGATCCCACACTCTTTCGAAAAATCCGAATCGTACTTAAAGAGCTCGTGATACTCGCTACGCGAAATATCTACATCGTACAAGCCCTTAAACCCACGCTCCTTCAAGCGTTGATCAAATTGCACGCCATGGTCCATCATCCCCATAGTCGCCAATGCTATCGCGCAAGTCTCCTTCGCCCGCCGATACGGCGAGCAATAAATCGCGTCGAACTTCACGCCTAGCTTCTTCAGATTCCGACCAAGCTCCTTAGCTTGTTTGCGCCCAGTCGCGTTCAACGAAACCTTTGAATCATCATGGAATCGTTTTGCGTCGTTACAATACGCTCTTCCATGCCTTGCATAGTATAATGTCGTAGCCATTCACTCCAACCTCCTTCAAAAAATTAATGTACGGTACAAAACATTATACAGCGTACATCAATTATTATCAACTGACATCCGAGGCTCAGGGCCTTTCTCAATAATGGCATCTAGGACTTTATCTATATTTAGCCCAGTCTTTCCCGATACTTCAATAATCTCATCTCGCGAGCATCCTAATAGATTTATAATTTGCGCCGCCACCCCTTCCACATCCGCCGCCGGCAAATCAATCTTATTTACCACCGGGATAATCATCAAATCTTGCTCCAGCGCCAGATATACATTTGCTAAAGTCTGCGCCTGTATCCCTTGCGTCGCATCTACTACTAGCACAGCCGATTCCACCGCCTGTAGCGAGCGTGATACCTCATAAGAGAAGTCCACATGCCCCGGCGTATCTATCAAATTCAATGTATACCCCTTCCATCGCATCGTCACTGGCGCCAATTTAATCGTAATCCCCTTTTCTCGCTCTAGCTCCATACTGTCCAGTAGCTGCGACTTCATCTCGCGCTTACTCACCGTCCCCGTGAGCTCCATCATCCGATCTGCAATCGTAGACTTCCCATGATCAATATGTGCAATAATGCAAAAATTCCGAATCTTATCCATTATTTCGTCCCCGTTTCCGAATCCACTGCATCCCCGCGATGATCTACCTTCACATCTCGCGACCCGTCGTCGTTATAATTTACATTCACTACCATCCGCTGCTCCGGCAACAAATCCGCCACCGACTCACCCCATTCTACTACCACCACATTTGATGGCTCAGATACGCATTCCGCCAAATCACCCGCCATCAACCCAGGGTCCCCTAGTCGGTAGAAATCATAATGCACCAGCTGTCCACCATCGGGCAAAGCATAGGCCTTAGAAATCGTGAAGCTCGGGCTAGTCACCGCTTCTTTCACGCCTAGCCCCTCCGCTAACCCCCGCGTCAAAGTAGTCTTACCAGCCCCCACATCACCAATCATTTCTATCACCATGACAAAATCTCGCTCGTCTTTGCAACTCTCAGCGAGCTTTTTGCCTAACTCCAGCATTTCTTGCTCTGAATTTACTTTCACCCCTATGTCCTATTTTACGCCAATCATCGATAGCGATAGTTTCCCCTTTTCCATCGCCACTAGGCGTACCTTTACCTTATCGCCAACTTTCAGCACTTCGTCTACCGACTTTAGTCTCTTACCTTCACGAATTTGCGAAATGTGTAGCATTCCATCAATCCCTGGCATAATGTTTACGAAAGCTCCGAAGTCTTTAATCGAGACCACTGTACCTTCATAAATTTTACCTACTTCCGGCTCTTCGGTCAGCGACTTCACCCATTCTAATGCCTTAGCAATCTTTTCTGGATCGGTACCCGAAATCGTCACGAGTCCATCTTCTTCGATATTCACTTCCGCCCCCGTCTCCGAAGTAATCTTATTGATCGTCTCACCACCTTTGCCGATTACTGCCCCGATCTTATCTGGATTAATCATCAATTTTTCAATCCTTGGCGCCAAATCCGAAATCTTATCTCTCGGCCCCGCAATCACGTTCGTAATATGATCCAAGATAAACATTCTACCTGCGTGCGACTGCTTCAAAGCCTTTTCCATAATTTCTACTGGTAGCCCATGCACTTTCATATCCATCTGGAGCGCCGTCACCCCTTCCGTAGTACCAGTTACCTTGAAGTCCATATCGCCCGCAAAATCTTCCGCATCCATCAGGTCAGTCAGCACATAAGCCTTATCCATATCCGAGACTTCAATCGGCTGTCCCTTCGGCACATCTACCATTAGCCCCATAGCTACTCCAGATACCGGCCGCTTCAAAGGCACGCCTGCATCCATCAAGGCCATACAAGAAGAGCAAGTTGCCGCCATCGAAGTCGAACCATTCTGCGACATAATCTCAGTTACGCTTCGAATCGCATAAGGAAATTCTTCTTCGCTCGGCAATACCGGAATCAAAGCTCTCTCTGCCAAATACCCATGACCAATCTCACGGCGCCCTGGAGCTCCCATTCTGCCTGGCTCACCTACTGTATACGGTGGTGCATTGTAGTGATGCATATAGCGACGCTTACCGTCCGTCACTTCCATCGTGTCTACGTCCTGCGAATAAGAAAGCGAAGCCAGCGTCACAATATTCATCGCCTGCGTTACACCACGAGTAAATAGTGACGAGCCATGCGTTCTCGGGAGAATCCCCACCTGCGAAGACAGCGGCCGTACTTCATCTAGCTTCCGCCCATCCGGACGCACACCTTCTTCTACAATACCCCTTCTGACTTCCTTAAATACCGCCATCTCAAAGGCCTGATCATATACATCGCGTAGATTCTCGTCGTACCATGCTACCTTTTCATTATCAGTATCACCTTCGCCCTTCGAGAGTGCAAATTCATCATGCATCGCATATTTAAGGTCATCTAGCATCTGTGCTCTTTCCATCACATTACCGCGAATTTTTGAGCCAAATTTACCATCCGTCCACTTTGCCACTTCTTCAATTACATCATCCGACGGTAGCACCAATTCATATTCCTGCTCCGGCGCATCCATCTGCTTCGATAGCTCTCTTTGTAAATCCAGTACCGGCTGCACATTCTTTACCGCCCAGTGCATCGCCTCAATAATCATCTCTTCTGGCACTTCCTTCATACCAGCTTCCACCATCATAATCTTGCCATCTTTACAGGCCACCACGAGATCCATTGGCGACTTCTCACGCTCATCCGCATTCATAAAGCCCTTAAATTCACCCCCGATTCTACCAATCCGAATCCCCGCTACTGGCCCATCAAAAGGCACGCCAGCATTCATGAGAGCGCTAGAGGCCGCAATCATCGCCACGCAATCTGGGCGAAAATTTGGATCCATCGATAATACCGTACATACTACCTGCACTTCTTGCCGATATCCCTTCGGAAATAGCGGACGAATCGGCCGGTCAATCAGCCGCCCCACCAGCACAGCTTCATCCGACGGCTTGCCTTCACGCTTGATAAATCGCGAGCCACTAATCTTACCCGCCGCATACCACTTCTCTTCATAATCAATTGAGAGCGGGAAGAAGTCCTGCACTACCGGCTTCGTACCGACTACTACCGAGCCAAGCACCACGGTATCACCATAAGTCACCAGCACCGACGAAGTCGAACGAAATCCCACTCGGTTCACTTCGAGCGTCAACTCTCGCCCCAACCACTCAGTCGAAACCCGCACCGTTTTCTTGCCATTAGGGTTAATA
>JAZQRY010000042.1:0-3980 GCA_045629825.1 Candidatus Nanosyncoccus sp.
CAAAGTCAAAGCCTTGGTAGTTGGGTTATAGTTGCCGACCTCAGCAACCACGCGTCCCGAAAGTGGATGACGCTGTGATTCTTGGACGACTATCCGGTACGTAGGGTAATGCGCCCGGCCATTACGTTGCATGCGAATCGCTAGCATTTTTTCTCCTTAAATTATTAATTCTCTATATTTTATCACATTCTTCCCAAAAAGAAAAGGGGGGCTCTGCAAGTGTTGCACAGAGCCCCGACCACCCTACAGATCCCACAGAGACTGCGCTGGCGCGCTCTTGTCAAGACGACGCTTAATCTTGGCGCGATAGCAACCGTAATCCTTTTTGTCTCGCAGCTTATGATACGCCCAGTCACGATCGACCGGTCGCACATCGTACTTCTCACAGAGCCTAAGGAAGCTCTGCAGCGCCATGTCGACCTTCTTCGATCGATACGCCTCGGTATCACGCAGCTGCTTGATACTCCCGCCATAGTACTTGTCCACCACCTTCTGAACCTTGTGGCGAGTCTCGCTATGCGTGGCATTGACGAGCAATTGTTTCACCCTCTGGTAGCTCGCCCATTCGTTCACGACGTCCAGCGCCGCCTGCCAAAAGGCATCGGTATCGCCGGTGTAGCCGTACAGACTACCATTTTCAGGCATTTTTGCCCCCCTATCTCTAGGACCGTTTTAATGTACTCCTTTAATTATAGCACAAAAAGCCCAAAAATTCAAGCCGACGATACAAGTAGCCTCTATTTATTCATATGGTATTTTTCACGGTACCTTTTGATGCCTTTTTTCGCTGCTTCCGTCTGCGCATCCTGCTTCGAATGCCCATCCGACTTCGCTAATAATTCATCACCAATATAGAGCCCCACCGTAAACGTCTTGTCGTGATCCGGCCCTTCTTCGCGCAGCGTCCGATAAGTTGGTGTCCTACCATCAAATTTCTGCGCCAATTCTTGCACATAAGATTTCGCGTCACGCCAACTCTCTTCTTCAATAATCTTATTCGTCTTTACTATAATATGCTTATCGATAAAATCCCGTGCTGCCTCGTAGCCTTGATCCAAATAAATCGCTCCGATTACCGCCTCGAAGCAATCCGCCAAAATCGAATCATGAGCCCTAGCCGTACCATGCGACTCACCCTTAGATAGTCTAACTAGCGGCTCATAGCCTAACGCCTTGCCTGATTCGCCAATCGACTCAGTCCTAACCAGTGCTGCCCGTATCGCAGTCATCACCCCCTCCGGATAATCATAATTTCGGTACAAATAATCCGAGGTCACTAGCTCCAATACCGCATCTCCCAGAAATTCTAGCCTTTCATTGTGAACCTTGGCGAGCTTGTGTTCATTGACATAGCTTCGATGCGTCAGTGCGTTTACCAGCAAATCTATATCATTAAACTCAAACCCTAATTTTTCTCTCGCAAAATCTTGGTATTCTTCCATTCCCTACTCTCCTTTCACACTTTTCTAAAAATCGTTCGCGCGAATCTTCTTCTTAGCGATTAGCATCAGCTTTTCAATGTCTTCATACTCGATCGCATCCAACGCATCCGCAAACGAAAACCACTTAATACCCTTCATCCATTTTTCCGGGATAGGCATTTCTTTACTATCCAAAGCCTGCGCCAGATAAATCTGCGTCGTCATCAGCACGAGCTTATCCGCTCTACGATACTTAAAATGAATCTTGCCCAGCCAAGTCAGGATCGAGACATTCTTCAGCCCAGTTTCTTCTTCGATCTCACGCCGAGCAGTCATCTTAGCCGTCTCGCCCGGCTCAATATGCCCCTTCGGAATCGTCCAGCGCCCCTTCGAATCCTGAATTAGGAGCACCTGAATATCCTTTCTATCTCTCGTAAACCGAAAAATAATCCCACCCGAAGTCGGCTCTCGCACAATCTCACGAATCGCAGCTTTCTTCCGGAAAACTGCCGATTTGATCTTGTCGAGAGCAGTCTCTCTAATCTTTTTGGTCGGCAACGCCTCCGGTACCTTCAGGCTTCTTCTTGCCGTCGGCTCCGTGAGCGGTGTTTGATTTACTTTCATGATTCTTTGTTTCGGTAATTCCTAAATTTTTATATGCTGTGCCGAGTACGCCATTTACGAATTTAGACGAATTCTCCGAGCCAAAAGCCTTGGCTAGCTCCACAGCTTCATTAATTGCTACCTTCGGCGGAATAGTATCCCTGCATTCCGAAAGTTCATATAGCCCCATCCGAAGTATATTTCTGTCAATTGCTGCAATTGACGCAATTGGCCATTCCGGCGCAATCGGCGCAAGCACCTTATCTAGCAGCTCAAAATTTTCCGCTACTTTGTGCGCTAAGCCATACACAAACTCTGTATCGCCCAGTGCCTTTTCATAAGGTTCAATATTCTTCGCAACAATGACATCCAAATCGACCTTGGGGTCATGAGCCAAACTCCGCAGTTCATACTCATACAAACTTTGTAGAACAATTACTCTGCCTAGATGTCGATTACTTGCCATATTTTAAATATCTCTTTTACTATTATTTATTAGTTTTAACTTTTAAATTTGGGGTCCGCTTACTGGTCTCGAACGCTTTCACTGGTGAAACCTTATTCACTCTACGCGCCAATTCCAACCTTAAGTGACTCCGCCGAAGCCCAGTCTTACGCGGGCTACTTTGTTTCTTAGGTTCAGGCATTTTACTCCTTAATTTAATATATAATTTTACCCATTTTATCACGAATCTTAAAAATACGCAAATTAAGCCAGGAATTCTACTTTTCCCGCAATCTCGCTGTGAGCGAGATTGCTTAGGTTTCCAAGATAAAGGTCGGATACAACAACTGGAAATCTATAATCTAGTAGACTCCTTATGAACTCATCGTACATCTAATACTGTATCCGTAGTAGCGATAGTTGTAGTCGGCTGGGCTGATATTGCTCGTGTTCACGTACAGGCGGTACCTGGTGCTGTCACCTTTCCGCGTAGAAGACCACCAGTAGCCGGAGGAGCCCTGATCGCCGAGCGCGCCATAGTAGAAGTAGCCAGAGAGGGGCAAGGAAAGAGCATTGCGATAGTTAGCGTAGGCTGTAGCATCACTAGTTGAACCAGTAGAACCATAAATTTGATTAGCTAAAGCACTAAATTCACCCCCATCATTACCAGTAGGTAGTCTCCAGCCTTTCGGGCAGATATCTTCAGACGCATTTCCAGTTGACGTACCCGCATCATTGCCATCGCCATAGCAATAGGAGCCTGCCGTAGCAGCACAGTAGTTGTAATAACCACCTACCTTGTTATCGCCTTGTCCGTTAGTTGCGGCATCACTTGGTATAGTGTCTTTATTAGATATGTTTACTAGTGGTGCAGAGTAGGAGTAAGAGTAAGAGCTAGTCCAGTCAGCTACACCATCTGAAGCATATTTGTAGGTTGGATCACCATCAGTAGTAGAGCCTCCACCGTTTTTGAGATAACCTAGGGTGATGTTACTAGCGTTTGTATTATTCTCGTTCATGTCATCTATTTTGGCTACTACATCTAGGGCTAGGTTGTCTAGCATCCAACATTTATCGTCAGCAAGCTTGCCAATATGATATTGGGTACCATCACGACTGTCTGCTAATGCGATAGTGTCACCGGTAGACATACTGGCGCAGGTAGTAGAGAGTTGTCCCGCTGCAAATTGTTGCATCGTCGGTGGATCTCCCCATATCGCATAAAGATTAAGTGTAGTATTACCCGCTACAGTACTAGGAGCTATTATGTCAGTTGGTTCATAGAACGTCCCATCGGTACATTCAGTTTGACTAGTATTCGTAGTGCACCAGCCAGATAGGACTTTGCCGGTAGGTGGAGTAAAGGTACTAGTAGCTAGTGTATGGTCTTCATAGTTAGGTATGTTTGTTTCGCTATCCATTGTACCACTACCACCATTAGCATTATATGTAATGCTGTAGGTACCAGCAGTAAAGGTATTTGGATGCACCATAATGTATTTAACTTGTCC
>JAZQRY010000043.1:0-2371 GCA_045629825.1 Candidatus Nanosyncoccus sp.
CATACTGTTATGGTAATGACGCAAACGCTGGCACATCAACCGGTAATGCCACCAGTAGCATCTGTCCCAAAGGGTGGAGACTACCCACCGGCAGTTCTAGTGGCAAGTTTAGCGCCCTAGCCAACGTCATCTATGGTTCTACTGGTTATACTTCAAATCTTACTGAGGTCAATGATTTCCGCAACGCCTTCTCACTATCTCTCTCCGGCAACTTCTCACAAGGATTAGCTAAAAATCAAGGTGCCAATGGCTACTGGTGGACATCGACGAGAGACGACAACTATAATATGTCTATACTAATCATGGATGCAGGTACTATCTACCCAACCACCTACGGTGGTCGCGTCGGCGGCTTTTCCATCCGCTGTATCGCCGACACCCCATAAACCACCGATAATTCCACTACCACCCCACGCCCCACTTGAAAAATATAAGCTTTTATGCTATAATTACAAAAATGGTAACATAACAGCCAATTTGTACCTTTACTTTAGTTGACAGGGGGTTAAATGAAGTTAAGGATTAGCGGAACGGACATCATGATCCACTTGGTGCTTGCTGCAGCCATCATGTCGACGGCAGCGCAGTTGTACCCTGAGTCTGTTCAGATCAAGAACTTCGCTACTCTCGTGGTGGCGACGATCCTGATCTGGATTGTGACTGGGATCGTGCACCTGCTTTGCCTGATTGCTGGCGCGTCAGGCGTCGCTATGGAAAGCATTTTCCTATGGATCATGATATCTGTCATCGATCTGTCCGCCCAGGTAATCGCCATATCCATAATGAGTGCCATACTCAACGACTTCACGGTCGTGGGGCTATTACCAAAAGCCCTAATCTCAATCGCGTACGCGTTCTTTTGCTCGAAGGTAGCATACGAGCAGTAATGAT
Source organism: Candidatus Nanosyncoccus sp. (assembly GCA_045629825.1). Taxonomy (GTDB): domain Bacteria; phylum Patescibacteriota; class Saccharimonadia; order Saccharimonadales; family Saccharimonadaceae; genus Nanosyncoccus. The sequence goes on from JAZQRY010000043.1 coordinate 892, forward strand.
TGAGATAATCCCTAACAACCTAAGCCCTGCAGGGCAACCTGCAGGGCTACTTTTCTATAATGATTCAAATAGATGAAAACTAAGAGTTAAATCGCAATTCTTTAGCAAAATAATTATTCGTGTTATAATTACTCTATGCAATGGGAGCTAGCGACAAACATTATTTTGATTTCATCTTTTGTGATCTTGGCCGTTTTTGGTGTTCTTGCTCTCTATCAATGGATTTCTCGTAAATCTTTCCTAAAAATTGACCGCAATCTCCGCTGGGCTCCACTCCCACTCGCTTTGATGGCGGTCACGTATTTTCTTTTTGATAAAATCGTCGTGTTAAATACCCGCCCCAATGGCTCCGGCGAATCATCCTTCCCTTCCACCCACGTCATGATTGTGGCTACTATTTTCCTGCTCGTCTCTATTAATTTACCCAAATATGTCAAATCGAAGACTACTCGTGTCATATTAGATATTCTAATGCTAGCACTAGTCGTCTTGACCGGAGTCGGTCGCATCATGGCTAATATGCACTGGCCGATTGATGTGGTTGGCGGTGTTGTATTTGCGGTCATTTTTGATGAAATTTATTATTTAATAATTCGCACCAGAAAGGAGAAGCATGAGTAGCATATTTACCAAAATTATTAACGGCGAAATCCCTTGTTATAAGATTTACGAAGACGACAAGACCTTCGCCTTCCTAGACATCCACCCAGAGACCAAGGGCCATACTCTAGTAATCCCTAAGAAAGAAATCGACCGAATCTACGACCTCCCTGACGAAGACTATCAAGCTTTGATGGCTACCGCCAAGAAATTATCATCCCATCTAGAAAAGCAGACTGGCCGCCGCACTCTCTGGAAAATCGTTGGCACCGACGTCCCTCACGCCCACATTCATCTAGAGCCTTTGGACGAGACTTGGTATCACGGCCGTGAGCTAGAATTCACCCCCGAAGAATTCGAACAAATCCGCACCGAATTAGAATATAAAGAAAAGGAATAAAATGAGTTTTTCAAAGAGCTACGAACCAGGAGAATACGAATCAGATATTTATGCCGCTTGGGAAGCTGCGGGGGTATTCAATCCTTCCGGTGACGGTAAATCCCACTACTCTATCGTCATGCCACCCCCAAATGCCAACGGCAATCTCCACATCGGTCACGGCCTTACCATTGCGATCGAAGATTCCCTTACCCGCTACCATCGTCTCCGCGGTGACTCCACCTGGTACATTCCAGGCGCCGACCATGCTGGTTTCGAGACCTGGGTTGTCTACGAGCGCGAGCTCGAAAAACACGGCCGCACCCGCTTCGAATTTGACCGCAACGAATTATATTCCAGAGTTTGGGATTTTGTTACTCAGCAACGCGGCAACATGGAGCTCCAGCTCCGTGCTCTCGGTGCTTCCTGCGCTTGGGATGATCTCACCTTTACATTAGACGAAAACGTCATCGACCGCGTCTACACCACCTTTGAGAAAAT
>JAZQRY010000044.1:0-7266 GCA_045629825.1 Candidatus Nanosyncoccus sp.
CACAGAACGACATGGCTACGATCCGACTTAATCCCCGGGTCACCCCGGGGATTTTTCATGGTTTCTAGGCGTTTCTATTTATCCCAGTCAAATCCTTCACCGTAATGCCCCCACATTGCGGTTTTTTCGTAAATCGGTCGCTTCAAATCTAGGTATTTGATAATACCATTCGGAGTAAGATCATACCCTTCTATCTCTTCCGGCTTACCGTCGACAATCACCGTCTTTTCTAGCGGCTCCGCATAGCCAATCGCATAAGCTAGCCGTACCAGTACATCATGTGCCTTGCGCTTCCTGAGATAGTCAACTGCAATCCTGCGTGCCATATAGGCAGCAGAGCGGTCCACCTTCGAAGGATCTTTGCCCGAGTAGCAGCCCCCGCCAATCGCTACGCGTGGCCCATAATTATCTACAATTAGCTTTCGCCCCGTCAGCCCCGTGTCAGCGTCAAACCCGCCTTGGTTCCAGTCGCCGGCTGGATTAATATGGAGCTCTAGTTTCCCCTCTAATTTCTCGGCATCTACGAATTCCTTGACGATTTGCTCTAGCTCATTATGAGGCACATTTTGAAAACTTGCCACAACCGAATCAATCGTGCCGTCTGGCGCAATTGTCACCTGCGTCTTGCCGTCATATGGGTGCTTATTGAAGATGAATTGATTTAGCCGGCGCGCTAGCACTATTTCGCGTGGCAACATCTCATCAGTCTCGTCGCAGGCATAGCCAATCATAATTCCCTGGTCTCCAGCCCCGCCAGTGTCTACGCCCTGGGCAATTTCGGGTGATTGCTTGACGATCTTCGTATGTACTTCCGTGTCGTCTCCCGCAATTCGATGCACGATTGCCGGAATATCCACTTCAGGCGCCTTAGATGTAATCTCGCCTGTCACGAATACTACGCCGTGCCCGCCACAAGTCTCGGCTGCTACCCGTGCATCCGGGTCGGCACTTAAATACGTATCCAAAATAGCGTCGCTAATTTGGTCACATAGTTTGTCTGGGTGTTTTGGAGAAACGCTCTCCGCTGTTCTGTAGAACATATCTTTCCTTTCTGGTCGGATTTACCACCTTGCGAGTGCAGGTTGGTAGAAGGTCATCGGGCCGCTCCCTCACTTCTTCTTGATATTAATTGATAATGTACTTACCATTGTAGCATACTTTTGATTAGTGCGAACCATTTCTTAGTTTTTTTTACAAGAAAAAGGGCGCCCGGAAAAGGCAATGCCCTTTTCCATTCGCGCCCTTAGGTGTTGAGCTTTAATAGTAAACCGAGAAGTAGGATTGATGGAGTAGGAAGTAAGGCGTTACGCGCCCATTATCAGCTCCTCCTCATCCTCGTCGATCTTGTCGTTGAGACAGTACTTCAGCCACGACTCGTAGCTAAGCCCTATCGAGCCACCACGACCAACATACTCGCGATATCTCTGTCGGTTCTTTGCCGTGTCGCAACCGAACCAAGTCCGCATCACTTCTGGCTTCCGCTTTCTTACGCCCTTGGGAAGGGTCTGGTTATACGACCTCACCTCCTCTGCGAAAGTCTCCGCATCTGTGCTTTCGACATGCTCTCGAAGCATGATAAAATGATTATGTTATAATTATAGCATAATAGACATAAAAAGTCAATGCTTATACCGCGGAAACAAACTATTTCCTAGCTTTTCTGCTGGTCCTCTTAGTATTAGACTTGCGCGCAGGCTTACGCGCTGCTTTGCGTGCGAGCTTATCTTCCTGCTCTTGCGCGCGGTTGTGTACCCCATAAATTAAGCTGGTCGCCCCCACCATCAGCATATACGCTCCGAAGAACCGAATAAAGGTCGTAATCTCAAACCCACCCGCATTGAGAATCACCGCACCAATCACGCACCCCGCAACTCCCACGAGAATACGGATAAAACGGTCAGTAGGATCAACCGTAGACAAGAACCCATGGAAAACGTCAATCACGCCCGACACAATCGTGTAGACCGAAATTATCACCACGCTATTAGCTAGGCTACCACGAGAGAAGAATAGTAGACAAACCGCCCCAGCTACGTCTATTAGTGCATCGATAATTGAATTAACCCAGCCGTGTTGCTTAGTGGAACCATAAAGCGCCCCCACCGCATCGATAATCCCCATTAGCAGTAGAAATACACTAATCACCGCAATTGCGTTTTCGATACTTCCCATCCCGCCAAATAGCGCAAAACACCCAAACGCTGCCGCCAATGCCCCACGCACCAAGAATACTAACCAGTGTTTGTCAATAAATCTACGATTAATTTTTGCCATAAAAATCCTTTTATTACTTAAGGTTATTATAACACATATTAGTTAGTATTTGCCTAGAACTTCAACATAAGTGTTATAATTATTGCATGGATTATGCATTAAATTTCTGGATTGGCGTGATTGTGATTGGCCTAGCTGGCACTCTCGCCCACTTTCTCTATGAATGGTCACATCATAATCGTATTCTCGGACTCTTCACTGCAGTTAACGAATCCACCTGGGAGCATATCAAGATTGCGCTCACTCCTTCCCTGATCTGGTCGCTCTACGACGGCTTTTTCTATGGCTTCTATCCCAATTACTTTTGCGCCAAGCTCATTAGTCTAATCATTCTTGTCGTTTTTATCCCCGCAGTATTCTACAGCTACAAGAAAATCACCAAAAAGCCAATTCTCCTGATCGATATTACCACTTTCTATATTGCTATTGTGTTAAGCCAGCTAGCCTTCTATCTAATTTTAAATCTCCCGTCTATGTTCTACATATTCCAATTCCTATCATGTATTGGATTGTTTGTGTTCTTCGGTTGCTACATGACGCTTACTCTAGCTCCGCTCAAGACCTTCATTTTCAAAGACCCTATCACCGGCAAATATGGCTTCCGTGCCCACACTCACCCCTTCAAATCTTCCAAAAAACCAAAATCCAAAGAAAAAGGGCGCCCGAAGAGTATTTGATACCCCCTCCTTGCGCAACTTGTAAAAATCCACCAAATATGTTACTATAAATATAGCACTTTTAAAAGCATCTTTCGTAAAGTCGACTCATAGAACTGGAGAAAGGATTGGTATCATGTTGGACTACCGTATCGCGGCGCTAGTATTAATCGCAATCATCACTATGATTTTGTTTATTCGGTCCCGGTTTTTTATGAAAAGTGCAGCTTTCGAGTCTACACTATCCCTATTCGGGCGCTTGTTAAGGAACGTCACATTATTCGTCGTCGTGTTATTTTTTATTATGTTTGGAATGTCCACAGAAGTTCCTGTAGGTGATGCCAAGGCAGAAACTACTTCATACAGGCTTGTAAAGATGTCTTCTGGCGCCGAAAGCGATTGTTATTTGTCAAGATTGGGAAGAAAATGGATTCGGTTTTCTTGCCTGGAAGAAGATGGCTCCTTGGCAGATAATTCAGCTCCGTGTGGCGATATGATTATTTGCTACACATACCTAGTCGGCTAATAGCCAACCACTGCGCTCCCTTTCCGGGAGCGCATTTTATACGTGCCGTATCTTCTTCCGCGCCGTCTCTACTGCCTTTGTGACTTGGTACTTCAATGGATTTAGAATCATATCATGTGCCGGGGTGTATTTTAACTCTTCGCAACCAAACGACCGCTTGAATTCTGACACCCCATAGAACCGGTGTTCCTTCTCATCTGGCTCCACTATCCCCCATAGATTATATCTAATACATCCCCGCTTTCTCGCCTCATTCATCGCTACCATATGCAGCAGTGGTGCCGCCGAATACTTAGTCCCGAGCTGCGACGACACTCCATAATGATAGCTACATTCCGGCCCATAGAAGATCATAAAATTCTGCGCCAAGATTTCGTCATCCTTTCGTGCCGTGTAGATCAAGACTTCATCCCCCTTCCGAAAGGCTTCAAATTGCCGAGTTAAGAACGACCCTGAGAAAGCCACATATTTTTGCCGCTCGGCGTGCAATTTCTCTAATTTGCAAAATTCCCGAATCGATTCATCATTAGTGTCGGCGCTAATCTCTATATCATTTTTGTAAGCCTTGCGCAGTTTCCGCCGGAAGCCTTGCGATGCACCTGCTAGTATCTCTTCTTCAGATTTATTAAGATCTAGGACTCCAGCGTATTCCACCGATAGATACATCGGCGCTTTCTTTAGCCCTAACTCTTGCATCAACTTCAATGATTTTTCCGATAACTCTAGCTGTGGTCGCACACGTACGAATACGCATTTCTTCTTCGCCCCTTGCTCCCGGATGTCAGCAAATATTGCCTTCACTGTCTTCTTATCTTTCCAATCAAGAATCGGGCCACCCGCAATCGCTAAGTACTTTCCCCGCTTGGCCGTCTCTACCACTCCTGCATAAGCTGCGATGATTTTACCGTCCTTCTCCATTATGCGCCGCACTATCCTTTTTCCGCGCGCCTGATGGAATTCATAAAAATCCCATGACTGTAAGAAATTCGCTTCCTGGTGCGACTTGATATATTTATCCCATTCCGAGCGACTCGCGGCGTCTCTCATAAGTGCCTCCTTTTCTTCCTAGCCGTCTCCACGATGAGATCCTTTAGATACCCTACGTGTGAAATTACCAAGTCATGTGCAGGTACATATTCTACAATCTCACCGCCAAATCCAGTCTTAAAGGTAGTCACTCCAGCATAGCGATGATTCGGCTGATTTGCCGGCGCAATTCCCCACAGATTAAATCTTTCGTAGCCCTGCTTCTTCAAATCTTGCATCGCCTGCCATAGTAGTGCATACGCCCCTGGCAACTTGCGATTAAGCTGCGTAGAAGCCGCTTCGTAATAATCACCTTCCTTCCCCCCGCATATTACTAGCCCGTAAGCGATTTTCTCGCCTTCAGCAGTCTCGGCTACATAAATCGTAGCGTCCTTACCAAAAGCTTCTCTCTCTGCCAGTAGAGTCTTTAGGCTAGGCGGTACGAAATTCTGCCGCCGTGCCGTCTCTAGCTGTACCTTGTGAAACTCCTTAAAAATCTGTTCGGAATTATCCGCCACTACCTTTATTCCGAGCTTCGCAGAGCGGCGCACTTCGTAGCGCGTCTGCCGCCGCATCTCGGATAGTAAATCGTCTTCCGACTTTGTTAAATCTATCATCACGGTGTGTTCGGCGGCAAGATGCATCGGTGATTTCTTGAGCCCTAAATCTTCTAATATCTTCAAATTTTCTGAGCTGGCCGGGAGCTGTGGCCTTATCCTGATAAATACACACTTATTTTGCTTGGCAATTTGCTGGATTTTTGCCAAAATATCCTTCGCATTCGCACTGCTGCTCCAATCTGTCAATGGTCCGCAAGAAATCTCTAGATACCTGCCCCGCTTTGCTTCGCGCACCACCATCAATGCGTGCCCTTGCCCATCAAAATCTTCAGTCAGTACCTTAGCACCAAGTAGCTCGTTCATTTTGCCATAAGCTGGGGACTGCAAAAAGTTAGCTTCGGGATATTTCTTGACTACTTCTTGCCATTTCATTTCTCGTCCTCCAAGTTTTCCTTAATAATCTTTAGCGCTGGTTGCAAATCTTTCTTTTTGTAATAAGTCGGTACATTTATGATATGCTCCGCCACCCACATAGAATTCGGACACTTCTTTTCTGGGAAATGTACTTTCTTATAATATCGCTCTGGCGATACCGGTTTTTCATACCAAAAGCCATCGAAATAATATCCAGCAGCCTTAAGCTTTTCTAGTACCGCTTTACGATCTTTGACGAAGTAAAACTCCCGGATTGGCTTCTTGCGACCCCGACGAAGACCTTTTAGCTGCATTAGAGCTAGCCCGGCTTCAAATTTGCTACATCTACGCTCAAGGTCTAATTTATTGTCTGCCGACCGCTCCACCCAATGAATTTTAAGTAACAAGCGCATAAATACTCCGCCCAAATGTATATAACTTAGCTTACGACACATTGAACCAAGAGTCGGGTAAAACCTGGCGCGTAGGTGGTCGGAGAGCCGCGGAGCTTTGGCTACCTTAGCTTCAGCGAAAGATTCGCTTCTAAACACTACTGCACCTCCAGATACCGTATCGATGGCCTTCTCTTTACCAAATGATAGCGCCACTGCCGCACCCACCGTGCCTATTTCGCGCCCATCGGCATATTTCATACCTGCGCAATGCGCTAGATCTTCGATAATCGTCAAATCGTATTTCTTGGCAAATTTCTCAATCTTCTTAATGTCGATTGAATTTCCTAGAGTATTCTGTACAATAATGCCGCGAATAAGACCGCGAGAATTGTCTAATTTCGTGGTCTCGTTGTTCATTAACGATTCGAAGGTATCTAGATCGAAGTTCAAATCGTCCTTAGAAATATCCACGAATACTGGCTTGAGTCCTGCTGCTTTTACCGCTTCATATACCGCATAGCAAGTAAACCCATTGACTAATATCTTATCGCCTTTTTTAAAATATGACTTGAGAGCCATAGCTAACGCCGACCGTCCATTCTTCGCCAGAATTGCTTCTTTCCCCTCATATTTCCTAATCAAATATTCCCTTAAGTCTTTTAAATCTTCTTTTCGCCCCACCTTATACAGATGCGCTCTGCGCTCGTCTCTCGAATAATTGGCCGCTAGTCCTAAGAAATAATGCTTTTTCATGCCTTCAATTTCCTTACTAGTGTAGTCAGCGCGCGCGCCAAGCCTTCTGGATCTGAAATATAGGGCGCATGGGTCCAATTCGCATAAAACTTTAGTTCGGCATTTGGCAATCTCTCATACATCGCAGTAGCCTGCCGTGGCGGCGTCGTGGTGTCCTTCTTTCCCCACAGGATAAATGTTTTGGTTTTGACTTTTGAAAGATCCAACTCCTTATCCGAATTCAGCATATTGGATAGTGTTACTTTCATATTTTCTGGCGCTCTCGAATAATCCGTCGAGCCAGTGATTTTATGGAAAGCTTTATCTACGAGTGGAATCTTCTTGAGTGGTTTGCCGATTTTGGCCATCTTTTCTACTACCCGCTTTTTCGCGGATGGCTCATATATCCCTGCCGCATCGAGCAAAATCAGATATTTCAACTTCTCTGGATTGGCGGCGCAAAGATTGAGCAAAATCCGCCCCCCATTCGAATGCCCTAGCGCAATCGCCCCTTTAGGTATCTCGCGGTCCGCCCATTTCATATAATCATAAATCGTAAACTCTTTATCAGACTCTTGAGTTAGCCCAGGTACATGTAGCATTTTCACGCTGATTCCGTTCGCTCGCAAAATCTCCAGGGTCCTTTTCCAGGGCTCCACTGTATAAGTCCATCCATGTATAAT
>JAZQRY010000045.1:0-3208 GCA_045629825.1 Candidatus Nanosyncoccus sp.
TGATAATAAATAGCGCCAAGCCGAACAATGACTCTAATGGCTCGGAGACTAGACCCGCGGATTCTAGCAAGACCGATTCAAAGAAGGATAGTTCTGATAGTAAAAAGCAAGATTCATCAACTCCCGCCGAATCAGGTACTAAATCTGATTCGCCTTCAGAACCTGCACCAAGCTCTTCGTCGTCTACTTCCACTACGCCGTCATACACCCCTACTCAGCAGCCAGTTGAGCATAGGTGCTACCACGAAGAAGCTGGCATATGCTGGGACGATCTCGAAAACGATGCTTATTCTGCTGGCTTATATGACCACGAATATGACTACTATGGCGCTAGCTACAGCGAGCCTGATAATTGCGATGCGATTTGTCGCGACATTCTCGAAGACGCCTACGAAGAAGGCTGGGCGGATGGCATGTAAAACTGCCCTGTAATATGGTATAATAATGAGTGACTTGCACGGATTATTAATCCGTGTTTTCGCACGTTATAATCTATTATAAGGAGGGGTAGACATGGAATACGCTTTTGAGGGCAAAATGCATGAGTTGACCGCGGATATTTCAAGCATTCTAGGAGAACCGGAACCGTTCGAGATTGAACGCAAATTCCTAATCATGCGTCCGGATGAAGACAGTTTGCTGCAGATGCCCAATTGCCAGAAGGTTGATATCCTGCAGACATATCTAGCTTCAAGCCCGGGAATGGAGGACCGTGTACGTCAGCGCGGATGCGATGGAAATTACATCTTTACGCGCACTACAAAGAGCCAGACTAGCGACCCGACGAAACGAATAGAGATCGAGAGGCAGATTGACGAGGGTGAGTATCTTAGACTTCTGATGCAGGCAGATTCGCGCCTAATTCCCGTTCGCAAGATCCGCTTCTGTATTTTGCAACGAGAAAGTGGTCAGTGTCTCGAAATCGACCTCTATCCACAGGCCCAAAAATATGCCATTCTGGAAGTGGAACTTCAGAGTCCTGAAGAAGAAGTTGTGATTCCTGATTTTATTGAAGTAGTTCGTGAAGTTACGTCCGAGGACGAATACAAGAATCACAGCATCGCCAAGAATGGCGGTCTGCTCCCAGAATAGATTACCGCCGGCGAAAGCCGGCGGTATTTTATAGTCGCCTGTTTTATTTGCTACCTTTCATGACGGCGAGCGAAAATATTATCCTGTCGATGGATGCGAACAGGCAGATGTGGTGTTTGACCTGAAGAAGGTAAAGGGGTAAAATTATAAGAAGGAGCCCTAATGAAAGTTAAAAACGACTATAATAATACCCTAACAAATATCGCCGCATCAGTACAGAAATATTTTGGAATTAAACCGGCGCATAATACTTTTACGAAATTGGATGAATTACTAAAGGAGCATAATCCAAAGAATGTAGTAGTGATTCTACTAGATGGACTTGGCGCGAAAAATTTAAAGAGATTACTGCCAGAAAATTCCTTTTTACGTGAAAATTTGCGCCGTGAGCTAACGACGGTATTTCCGGCGACGACCACGGCCGCTACTACTGCTATACGCACCGGGCTGAATCCTTTGGTGCATGCCTATGTGGGGTGGACGGCGTATATTGAGCCGATTGATAAGGTAATAACTCTTTTTACTGATACCGAAAAGGGGGATGACGAGAAAGTTTGCGAAGAGTTCGTGAAGGTGAAGGACGATTTACTGGGCTTTGAGACCGTAGTAGAACAGATAAATAAGAGCGGAAATGGCAAGGCAGTGGAGATTTTTCCGTTTGGTGACGATTGCTATGAGGGGATAGATGAGATGTATGAAAGGATTCTGAGTGAGACGAGCGGGGATGGGAAGAAGTATATTTATGCATATAGTGACGAGCCAGATACGACTATGCATGAGAAGGGTCCGGATAGTACTGAAGTGAAAGAAATAGTTGTCGCGCGAGATGCTGGGATTAGGAAGTTGGCCGATAAATTGCACGATACGCTACTAATAGTGCTAGCTGATCATGGACATCTGCAAACTCGCACGCTTTATCTGGAAGATTATCCAGATATTTTGGCGCTGATGACGCACAAGACTTCTGTAGACCAGCGGGCGGCGGTGTTTAAGATCAAGGAAGGGAAGAAACAGGAATTTGTGGATTTGTTTAATAAATATTTTGGCGAGCATTACGATCTTTATAGTGCGGACGAAGTAGCGCAGAGTGGATTATTCGGAGACGGGGAGGAGCACCCGCTGTTTCGGTCGGAGTTGGGGGATTATTTGGCGATTGCGCATGATGATGTGGCGATTACGGCGCCGGGCGACCATTACCACATATCTCACCATGCCGGGTACACAGATGATGAGATAATGATTCCGTTTGTGGCGAAGTATTGCAAGTAGTTTCCTGCGGTGGCGACGCTGATTATTTGGCCACTGTTTGATGTGATTTGGGCGGCACTGATTACGCATAGCGAGTTTCAGTATTCAGTAGGCGAACATGTGCTGGGACCAATTATCTTTGGGGTTGTCGCCGGAGTGATCTTTTGGCTGTTTGATAGGGCGAATGCTGGGAAAACTAATGGCAGGAAAGCTAAGTAGCAACTATTGTATATTATAATTTTTACTATGATTGATTTTAGAAACGAAGCGGAATTATCCGAAATACTTAAGGAGTTTGATACGCTAAAACTGATATATAAGGGGAAATATAATGCCGGGCCAGACGAAGAGCTATACTTTTTTGAGACCGAAAATGGCGACAAGATAATATAGTTTTCGATGCTATATTGTGCGCATATACTCTTATGGTAGGGTATAATATATGTTATGAGACAAAGCAAAATTAATTTCAAAAATGAAAAAGATTTAGTCTACGGATTTAAGAGCGAGGGGAGCTACTTGCCGAAATATAATAATTGCAAGGTTTATAAAAACGGCGTGGTGGATTATGGTGAAGGCTGGTTAATAGATGTGGATGAATACACTAATGGTAGGATGTCAATCTCAGATGAAGCTGTGGCGAAGATTCAAAAAGTTATTAGCGATAATTCTGAAATTCTCTCGGTCGATGAGCTAGAGAGTGACGGGCAGTTTATGGTGACGGATGCCGCGACGGATACATTTTATTTCTCTGATGGGCAAAGAGAGAATACCCTTAGTGTCTATGCTTTTTGGACCTGGGAGCGGAGTGAGTATTTGTCGAACTATCCGAAAATGGCTTTGCTAGTGAAGGCGTATAAGCGAATTC
>JAZQRY010000046.1:0-3741 GCA_045629825.1 Candidatus Nanosyncoccus sp.
ACATAAGCCGCATTATAAGTCACAGTCCGCCCATCAATAGTTGTAGTTATGCCACCAGCCTTCAAATCCGTATCATTATTCGCGATCGATGTACTTTGAGTTTGACCTTGGCTGTCACCCGTATTGTTCTGATTTTGATTAATAAAATAAAGTGCTGCAAATACTCCACCACCAATTAGTAGCACCCCGCATACCATAATCGCCGCATATATCCATTTGCGATCACCCTTACGACTCGAATTATCCGCCACCGCACCATTAGCAGATGCCTGATTTACACTTGTATTAACTTTTGCTCCCGCACCCCGTCGAGAATTATTATTCACACTACTTTCCATATCTTCATTATACAAGAAAAACCTTAAAAATCATTAAAAATCAACGGAAACCAATCCGTCACTTCAAATTGCTCGTCTGTCACCTGAGCTACAGCTAACATTGGCTGATAATCAGCATATTTAACTCTCATCTTGAAGAAAACTTCAGCCGCTAACCGCATTTGCTCACGCTTTTCTTTTGTTACCGCCGCTAGTCCCCCGCCCCGCACATTATTTCTTCTATATTTAACTTCAGTAAAATAAATCTTGTTACCACGGGTCGACACCACATCAATTTCGCAAATCTTTGTCTTAAAATTTCTCACCACAATCGTATGCCCCCTTTGCACTAGAAATCCACAAACTGCATTCTCTGCTTGACTGCCTATATTTGTTGTATTTTTGACAACAATTTCATTGCGCGAAAATCCCACCATGCTTTTGATCGGCTCAAAACTCTTGCGATGTTCCGGACATATCCCAATTTTGCGTATCGCCGTCATGTGCTTCGCCGTACCATATCCTACATGAGACTCAAATCCATATTCAGGATATTTCTGCGCTAGCTTCTTCATATAGTTATCCCGCGCCACCTTAGCAATAATCGACGCCGCTGACACTTCCTTGATAAGAGCATCCGCCTTCACCACCATCGACACGCACCCCGAGAGCTCCGTATCTGCCAAAAAATTCACTTTTCCGTCGATAATAATCTGCTCAAATTCACAGCCTTTCTCACATACTTCCTCGACCGCTCGCTTCGTCGCGAGTCTCAACGCTTCACTAATCCCAACCCTATCTAGCTCTTCCGGATATACCCAGCCTAGCCCTGTCGCCAGAGCTTCTTCCAGAATCTTTACATTCAAAATTTCCCGTTTCTTCGGCGTCAATTTTTTCGAGTCACGTAAATCTCCGACCCATTCCGGCTTCCTATCCGGCAGAACTACCGCGCCCACGACAAGTGGCCCCGCTAGGGGGCCACGTCCGACTTCATCTATTCCAAGAATTGCCACTTGGCTTACTCAGCCTTTTCAGTAACTTCTGCTACTTCAGCTTTTGTCTCAGCCTTAGCTTCAATCTCTGCATCTTTTGCAGGTTCCGATTTGCTATCACTTTCTTCTTCCTTTACTGTTACATCGTTAACTGCGCCACGGTCAAAATCCTTACCGGTAAGACGTGCCGACTTACCAGAACGCTCTCGCAGATACGACAAATTATTGCGACGTACTTTCGCCCGCTTAGTAATCTCAATCTTCTCTACTAGCGGCGAGTGGATCAGATAAGACTTCTCCACGCCTACGCCAGAAGTAACTTTACGTACTACAATCCGTGCCGTGTGTGAATCTTTGCGATCTACGCGAATTACTACCCCTTCAAACACCTGCAAACGGAATTTCTCACCTTCTTTAATTTTTTGAGTGACTTTAACGGTATCACCACTACGCACATCCACCACAGCTTTCTTTTTCTGCGCGTCACCAATTTGCTTTAGAATAGTAAAACTCATATTTTACCTTTATTATTTAACGATTACATGTTATTTTACCATAGTTATCTAATCTTTTCAAGAGTTTTGACCCCCTATTTTATGATTTCATCAATTATGCCATACTCCTTGGCTTCTTCCGCACTCATCCAATTATCCCGATCCATGTCTTTTTCTACCGTTTTTAAGTCTTTACCAGTGTTTTTTGCAAAAATCTCCGCAAGCCTCTTCTTTAGGAATACACCTTCACGTAGCATAATCTCCTGATCGGTAATCTTGCCTTCCGTACCAGAAGATGGCTGATGGATCATAATCCGTGCATTCGGCAAACAATATCTCTTGCCCTTCGCCCCAGAGCTCAGTAGCATCGCCCCCATGCTCGCCTGGAGTCCAATCCCAATCGTCTCCACATCCGGCTCGATATAATTCATTGTATCGATAATCGCGAGCCCATCATATACGCTCCCACCAGGTGAATTAATGTATAGCTTAATCGGTTTCTTGCTATCTTCGTGCGCTAAATAAAGTAGCTGTGCCACTACCAAATTCGCCGTATGCGCATTCACGTCTTCTCCTAGGAATACAATCCGATCATTAAGAAGCCTTGAATAAATATCATACGCTCTCTCCCCCTTATTTGTCTCTTCTACCACTGTAGGTACTAAATAATTCTTTGCCATCTTTACTCCTTTACTAATTTCAGCTTATTATTAACATATTTAAGTGTAGGGATGTCTCCTTTCTTTAGTTCCCCAGCAATTATTTTTTCACTCAGTAGCGACTCTACTTCATCTTCAATCTTCCGTCTAAGCGGGCGAGCGCCATTCTTCGGATCGTAACCTTCCCGAATGAGATAATCCTTTGCCTTCTCATCAATCTTAATCCCAATCCCCTTAGTAGCTAGCCTCTTGCGCAAATCATCAATCAGATTATCGAAAATTCTCTCTACATTCTTACGTGTCAAAGCGTGGAATACTAGCACGTTGTCCAAGCGGTTAATCAATTCTGGTCGCATCGTCTTCTTTAGAGCCTTCATTGCATAGGATTTGTTCTCTTCATATTCTTCGGCTAGAGCTTTCTTGTCCCGCGCCGTCTTCGCAGTGAAGCCCAGCTCCGACTCACGATACATGTCCGCCGAGCCGAGGTTGGAAGTCAGAATAATAATCGTATTATTAAACTTAATCTTATTACCCTGTCCGTCAGTCAAAATTCCATCTTCCAGAATCTGTAGTAGTAAATTAAATACATCCGGATGTGCCTTCTCAATCTCATCAAAGAGAATTACCGAATAGGGCTTACGCCGCACCGCTTCCGTCAATTTACCACCATCGTCATAACCAATATATCCTGCTGGTGCCCCCACTAGTCGTGATACATTGTGTTTTTCACCGAATTCGCTCATATCAATTTTGACCAAAGCATTCTCTCCACCAAACACTTCCCGCGCAATCACCCGCGCGAGCTCCGTCTTGCCTACCCCAGTCGGGCCCATAAAGATAAATGATCCAATTGGCCGCCTAGAGTCCGCAATACCGCTTCGCCCCCGCCGAATCGCCTTTGCTACCGCATCCACCGCTTCATCTTGACCAATAATCGATTTCTTGAGCTCATCTTCTAGGTTCATCAGCATCTTCATCTCGCTACCATGTACCTTAGATACTGGAATTCCAGTCTTTAGAGACACAGCTGTAGCCAAATTCTCTTCCGTAAGCTTTGGCGTCTCCGCAGCTTTCACTCCCGCCTTTTCTAGCTTCTTAATCTCCTGCTCCAGCTTGGCTAGCTCCGTCTTATAATTCGCTGCTTTTTCGTAATCTTCCTTTTCGGCTGCCTCCGTAATCTTATCTTCTAGAGTAGATTTCTCAATCTTTAACTTCTTATATTTTCCGCCACCCTTCTTATCAGCTGCTACTCTTGCAATCGCCGAAGCTTCGTCAATAA
>JAZQRY010000047.1:0-8773 GCA_045629825.1 Candidatus Nanosyncoccus sp.
TGGGAATCGAACCCACGACCTTCTGGACCACAATCAGACGCTCTAACCAACTGAGCTAATCCCACCACTTATCATTATATCACACTTCCCTATTTTGGCAACAGCAGGAACGCCACTGTACCAGCCGCCGCCCCCAAAATAATTGTCAATATGATCGTAATAATTAATCCTACTTTGCTATCTTTTTCCTTCTTCTTCGCGGCCACGACCGGTTTCTTGGCATCCTTCTTCAAAATCTTTTTCTCGTTCTTTTGCGCAACATTCTTCGACAATGGTCGCTTTACTACCTTATCCATATTAATAAATGGTGTTCGAGAAGCTTCATAATTAGCATTCGTCTTTGCAACCTGCCGAGTCCTAACGGCAGACCCGGTTTTCGCGATGCCACCCGACACCCTAGCACTCGCCTTCTGCACTTTAGCTGACTGCGAGACATTATTCGCAACCCGCCTAGGCGCAGTCTTACCACTGTTAAGCGGCCTTTTCTCAGTAGTAGTCTTTATGAATTTTGGTGCAAAATCTTCAATAACCCCTAGTTCCATCTCCGGCTCTCGACGAGTACTACGAGTAGTATTGCGACGTGTGTCAAAATTTACTCCCGTACTAGTCTTCACAACCGTACGCGGCGTACTCGCCATCCTGACAGTCTGCTTCCTGGTTGCCACCTTTTGCTGACGACTTACAGGGGTACTCTTAGATGGCACAAAATCCATATAGCGTTTGTTCATGCTTGTATTCTCTTAGCCATCTCTATTATATCAATAAACTCCTGTAAAATCAAACTTGCCCCACCAATTAATAATCCATTCACGCCCGGCACGGTCAAATAAGCCCCCGCGCTAGACGCTGATACGCTTCCACCGAAGAGAACCGTCATCTTCTCTGCTGCGTTCGCCCCATATAGATCGACTAACGTCTGACGAATCATTTTTACCACATCGCCTACCTCATCCGGATTAGCTAATTTCGCCCCCTTCACGCTAGAAATCGCCCACACCGGCTCATATGCGATAATTACCTTAGATAGATCATCATCCGAGACTTCACTTAACCCACCAATTAGCTGATCACGAATTGCATCCGCCGTCTCGCCAAAAGTTCTCTCGGACTCCGTCTCGCCAATGCATAGTATTGGCGTAATCTTATTCCGAATCGCTGCTGCTACTTTTTTCTGGATCACCTTATCATCTTCGCGAAAAATATATCTCCGTTCTGAATGCCCAATGATCGCATAGTCTACTAATCCTCTTAGCTGCGAAAAAGATACTTCACCCGTATAGGCACCGTAATCACGATAAAAAGCATCCTGTGCCGCTAATTTAACTTTATGCCGATCGATCTGCAACGATAACGATTGCAAAGCTAGTAGCGAAGGCGCCACTGCTACTTCCACGCCTCGATGGCTTGGCATGGTTCTCATTAATTTATGTAAATATATTGAGGACTCACCAACTGTAAAATTCAGTTTCCAGTTGCCCACTATGTAAGTTTTCATAAGCTTATTATACCACAATTATTTAAGAATACCCAAAATGCCTTTTAATGCATAGCCTGTATCTTCAAAGTTTCGCACCGTAATTGCATCAATACCCATCTCAACGATCGGATAATCATTTCCACCTGGCTGCGTCATATCACCAAAATATAGCACTTCCGACTTTTCTGCACCCATTTCCTCCAAAAGGTGCGTCATACCAAATGATTTATCCATTCCGGTCGTCGCTACATCAATCGAAGTAGTACCGCCAATTCGGTATTCAAATTCTGGCGCCAATTCCTTGCATTTTGCAATAATTTTCTCACGCTTCTTGTGATCTGGATCCCAGGCATACTTCGCCTCCGTACCAGCTTTTTGCCCTAGCGCCGAGAAAGTCACTTGCGACAATCTATTCTCAATAATCTCATCCCCAGGCGCCAGCTTATCTTCTTCCCACAATCCCAATTCTTTTGCCGACTTCTCTAGAGCATCAAAGATTTTCGCCACCTGCTCATCGGTTAATGGATAATTGTAAACTTGCACCCACTCTTTCTTTTCTGGGTCAAATCTATAATATTGTGTCCCCTGCGCCACTAATAAATGCAGATGTGATAATTGCTCCGGCGTCGGATTTGGCAATCGATCTACAATTTGGATTAAGAATTGATCAAATTTCTGACCCGAAATCGGGCAAATCTCAAAATGATCAAGACACGCGAGCAAAAGCTCAGCGATTTCATCATTAATAGGTGTTTTGGCGACATTGAGCGTATCGTCAACGTCAAAAGCTAAAATTTTTTTCATAATCCCATTATACCTTAATTAAGTTATCTCAACAAGCGTAATAATATTTTAAAGTTCGAACCTCCTTACTATTCATCTCCCACCAAATTCCCGAGGTTTACAATAAAAAATATTTTAACATTTTTCTCCTGAAAAATCAATAGCGACAATAATCAATCGAATGTTTAATCAAGCGCATCAGTATTAGCGACAAGCCTATCAAGAAAAGCCTGGCGAGCCTTCTCGATATTCTGTTCATCACCAACCCAAGTAGTCAAAGCCGGCTCCTGCAAAGCCCGAGCAAAAGAGAAAGTAATAGGCCAAGGAAAAGGACCGTGCTTCAAGACAGCAGCGAGATTTTCAGTCGCTTGCTCCGGAGTTTGCCCACCAGATAGAAATACAATTCCCGCCAAAGCTTTTGGCACATGACTCTTTAATACTCTAGCGGTCATCCGCCCCACCTCATCAGGAGTAGATTGAGTTGACGACTTTTTGCCAGCCAAAACCATATTACATTTCAGAATACAAGCGCGTAAATCTACTCCGGCCAAAATGAGCTTTGCAAATAGCGCATCCAAGATGCGACCAGTCACAACAGCCGACTGATTAATGTCATAATCACCATCGTACACCACCTCTGGCTCAACTATCGGCACCAGCCCAGCAGATTGACACTTTTTAGCATATTCGGCCAGAATGCGGCAATTTTCATCGATAGCATAATCCGTAGGCGATAGAATACGACCATCTTTGTCTGTACGTATTTCAAAAGCCGCCCGCCACTTAGCAAAACGTAGTTCCGCATCATAATATCGCTTCAATCTCTCATCCAGATTATCAAGCCCCTTGGTAAATGTCTCTTCAGAACCCTTAAATTTCTCCAACCCTTGGTCCACTTTAACTCCAGGAATAATGCGCTCCGAAGTGAGATATTCGACAAAATTCCGACCATCATCAGTCATCTGATTAGTAGTTTCATCAAATAAAATTACACCATTCAAGTATTTCGCTAAATCCGGAGTAGCAAGAAGCAAATTACGATACTTCCGACGAGTCTCATACGTATCGGGGATATTAAGATCGGTAAATTTCTGATGAATATTCCCACCCGATTCATCAGCCGCCAGTATTCCCTTCCCCTTCAGCATCAAACTAGCAGCAATCAAGCGAAGATTGTTACCAGACTCCTGGTCAATTGATTTCAATTCATCAAGCGTCAAGACCGCATCTAGTTGAGAATTCTCTACATTCGCGCGAGCGAGCTTAAGGCTATCTTCGACAGTCTCCCCCAGAATAAAACAGCCCAAAATCGTACCAGCTGCTATAGAATACATCGATAGGTGCGTCATCTTATCAATCTGTTGACGAGAAATCGACTCAGTAATTTTAAGATAAGTCAGGCTTTTTTCGGAAAGATAAATAATCTTAGCCGAATCTATTTGCGATAATTCAGGCACATATTGTTCTTCCAAAAAAGCAGCAGATGACTGCTCTACGAATAGCAAAGCCGCTCGATTGATTAATTCATCAGGTGGCAAATGATGCATATCTCTTAAATAAAGCACCAACTTAGTATCACGAGAAGAATCGAGATAATTGTTTATTTTTCTCGCTACATCATCATCGATACTAGCCGAACGGTCAACAAACAAATAATCATAATGTTCATCAGGCGCAACAAAAGCAGTAGACTTAAATCGACTAGGCGCAAGATAACTCACACCGTGATCTGAGACTAAGATGTAACGGTAAACCTCAGTCGGGTCATTAATGATAAAAGCATCATCAGTAAAATCAATACTATTACCAGCAATAGAAGCAGTTATTCCTAACTTCTTTAAAACCTCCAAAGTAACAGCCGCCCCACCAAAACTACTCCCACGGTTAAAGAAATGATGCTCACTAGCATTAAAACCAAAATCAAGCCATTCTATGCCACGCTTATCGATTTCGAACTTTTCAGTACGACTATCAAGATTTAAGTAAACGTCCTTCAATACGTTGCCCACTACTAAAACGCTCATGCATTAATTATAACACACTTTTAACCTCATCAATCAGCTTCGCCAATACTTGCGATATCATCATTTTTATGTTAAAATATAAAAAGCAATACATTCTATTGAGTACTCTTATATCGCAGAGAGGACATGCACATGATAATGCATCGACGCAATTACCGTGATATCGCAAAAGATATCCCATGGGCAATCATCGCCATCATTGGTGGCATCCTGGCTCTCATCATAATCTTAATTCTAATATTTATACCCAAATATTACGACTTAAGTGTCGCCGACAAATCTTGGGAGCGAAAAATCATCATCGAAGAACACCGCACTGTACAGGAAGAAGACTGGTACATCCCCGTCGGCGGGCGCCTGTTATACACCTATAGAGCCGTTCGCTATTACGAAGATGTGCAAATTGGAGTAGACAAAAAAGGTAGACCCATCTATGAAAGAACGCCAGTTTACGACACCATGTATGTGTACAAAATCAAACGCTGGAAATTCGATCATTATGAAACTACCAGTGGTCACACCAATACGCCATATTTTGCCGAACCAGAGCTAACGTCAAACTACCGCACTAATGGCACTATAGAGAACTACACCATCCTCGCCTTCAAAGACTTCGATAGTACTAAAACAGAAACTTACTACCTAAGTCTCGAGGACTGGCAATCCGTGTCACTAGATAGCGTCATTCATGTTAGAGTCCACTTCGGCAACCACGCCGAGATCCTCTACGACGAATAACAAAAATGCCCCGCCTGTAACCGGGGCATTTTTTACATCTTTAATTATTCTGCTTTTTCTTCACCAGATTCAGCTTCAGCGCTTTCGCCTTCCGCCTTCTCTTCTTCGCCTGCAACTTCTACCGCTTCTGCGTCAGTCACCGATTCGGCTTCACGCTTCTCAGCCTCGGCTGCCGGATCATAAAGCGAAGCCACTACCTGCTCACTATCCAGCTCCTTGTCCGCAAATTCCACCCCACTAGGCAGCTTAATATCGGCGATTGTTAGTTTCGCTTCCAAATCCTTCATCCCCGACGCATCAACCGTCAAATTCTCAGGTAGATCTGCCGGCTTAGCTTTTATCTCAATCTCCTCAATCGTCTGAGTCATCGCAAAATGATACATTTTCGATGCTTCCGATTCTTCGAAATTCACAATTACTACCGGCGTAGTCGCTTCTACTGCTTCTTTTGCCGAAATAGCCTGGAATTCGACATTGTCAATTCGCCGCGATACTGGATCAAATGCTACATTTTTGACAATTGCCATTTTCTTCTTGCCGTCAATCTCGAGATCCACCGGTGAATGATAGCCAGCCTTATTTAGCACCTTCTCAGTCGCTACATAATCCGAAGCCGTCAAAATCGGCTCCTTACCACCATACACTACCGAAGGGATCAGCCCCTTTGCTCGGAGCGTCTTAACTTTTTTACCACTTACTTCACGCTTTTCTAGCGCCAACTTATATTCAGCCATAAATAATTCCTTTTAACTTCCCCTTATTTTATCACCTTTCCCCCCAAAAGTAAACATTTGATTAGCACTCTTTACATTTGAGCGCTAATTTTGTATAATTTAAGCATGGAAATAACAGATAGGCAACAAAAAATTCTTTGCCAAATCGTCGAAGAATATGCCGAGACCGCTTCCCCTGTTGGCAGCGTCATTTTATCTAAGCTTTTTGGAGTCTCCTCGGCGACTATCCGTTCCGAAATGGCTCGACTTGAAGCCTTAGGGCTTATCGCTCAGCCTTACACTTCCGCTGGTCGCATTCCAACCGACGCCGGCTACCGTTTCTATGTCAACCATCTCGAAAATCATATCCACGACCAAGAGCCTTCTACTCTCAAGAAAAGCGAGCACGTGCTCGAAGTCAGAGTAAATTCCCAATCACACACCGACGCCGCCATTCGTGGCGCCGTAGATGCCTTAGTTGAGCTCACTGGCAATCTTGGTCTCGCCACTATCGGCAGTCAGCTCTATCTCTCTGGCATTTCTCGCCTCTTCAACCAACCAGAATTCGTCGATACACGTCGCGTCCAAGCCGTCGCTAAATTACTTGACAATCTCGAACCTTGGCTTCGCGAAGCCGCCCCTGGTGAGCCGCTCAACATCTTCATCGGTAGCGAAAATCCCATCGGCAAAAATTCCGAAGTCTCCCTTGTCATCTCTAAATTCCGCTCGCCCTATTCAGACAATAGCTACATCGGAGTCCTTGGCCCCACTCGTCAAAACTATTCAAGAGTCATGGCGCTCGTCCGCCATGCCGGTAATACATTGGAGGAAATATTATGAAAAAATCAAAAGTCAAAGAATCAGAAGCTGATCTCGAAAAATTTCATCTCACCACTGAAATAGCCGAGCTTACTTCTAATCTCCAGCACACTCGTGCTGATTTCGAAAACTATCGCAAACAGATCGAGATCCAAAAAGAAAACGACCGCAAAGCCACCCGTCTCGCTACAGTATATAAGATCCTACCCATTCTCGACGATCTCGACCGCGCCATCGCTACTTATCCCGAATTAAAAGCTCTCGAAAAATCCCTAGAAAAGACTCTCACCGAACTAGAATTAGTCAAAATCGACTCTACCACAGGTGCGGATTTCAACCCCGACCTTCATGAAGCCGTCATGGCTGAAGGTGAAGGAGAGAAAGAAGTCATCGCCGAGACTCTCCGCCCCGGCTATTATTACGAACGTGAAGTGTTAAGACCTGCTATGGTCAAAGTTAAAAGGATATAAATGGAAGAAAAAATAACAGCCATCAAATCTTGGCTTGGTTCTGGATCAATTAATATTTTCGGGCTACCCATGTCCGGCAAAGACACTCAAGGACTACGACTCGCCAAAGCCCTAGATGCCGAATTTCTCTCATCTGGCGAAATTATTCGCAAAATGGAGCAAGAACAAGGTCAAGATCTCACCGGTAGTGGCAATCTCATTCCCACCAACATCTTTTATGAATGGGTACTCCCTTATTTCGAACGCCGTGAATTATTTGGCAAACCCCTAGTATTATCTTCTATTGGCCGTTGGTTCGGTGAAGAAAATCAAGTCATGTCCGTAGCCAAAGGCTCCGACCACGAAATCAAAGCTGCCATCGTCCTAATTATCTCCGCATCCGACGCCAAAACCCGCTTTACGGCTTCCAAAGATTTAGGCGACCGCGGTACCCGCACCGACGATCAAAGTCTCGAAGTCTTAGATAATCGCTTACAAGAATTCCGTGAAAAGACTATCCCAGTTCTCAAACACTATCAATCTCTTGGTCTACTAATCGAAATTAACGGCAGCCAGTCTCGCGAAGAAGTCTTTAACGAGATCGTCGAAAAACTTTACGCCAAAGCTTCAGAATCTCCAGCCTAAATTCGTATATCAAGTACACTACACCTACTCCCAGCACACCCAGCACCGCATATAGCGCCACGAAAGACGATTCCTCCTCATAACTTTCTGGCGTCAAACTATAATCCGCCCCTTTATTTTCGACAATCTTCCGACACCGATTTGTCTCCGGATTAAGATAATAACCTTCCTTGCACGTTTTCTCTTTCGTCTCTTCTATCTTACGGCACCGTCCCGTCAAAATGTTCAAATATTGCCCCTCCTTACACACCTTTGCTGTCACACTAGTCGCCTTAACGCAATTACCTGTCTCTTCATTTAACACTTTCCCTTCTTCACAACTCTTAAATTCCTGGTAATTATTGGGTGCTCCCGGCGTCGGCGCATAAGTCACGTGCCACAATTCATTCCCCGAGCCGTCATACCCAATTAGCGCATACGAAGTCCCCTTTCTTTGCCCATTTGGATAGCTCAAGCTATCCACGACCGACCCATCCGCATCAATTAGCTCCAGCAGATTACTATTGGTCGGATTTTTGGTCAAAGTAAAACCATTCGGATTATATACTTTATATTCATCCGCCTGCACAATCCCACTAAGCTCATACAATTTATTTTTATATTTCAATTTACATCCGTCTAGCACTATTTGCCCAGCCGTATTGTTATGAAATTCAACAAACTGCTCCGATTTGCTCGTCTCGTAGTAACTCAAAATCTCCGAAAACTCCATCCCTGTACACTGACTAGCCACTACCTGCCCTTTGTCCGTATCTTCATCCACCCTATAACTAGAAGGCTCATATAACGACTCATACTCTGATAAATGCTCATACTCGCCAGTCTCCGCATTCCTAACTAGAGTAGTCGGATGACTAGATTTAAATTCCGTCAAGCACCCATCTTTTCCCGTCCAGCAAAGTTCCGTCACACTCTCCCCATTGAACTCTAGTCCAATCCCCGCCTTAAAAGCTAAAGTCTTAGTATAATTCGCCGCGGCTAGCTCCGCACCCGGAGAGCTAGCCAAGCGTAGAAGGAGAGCCTCGCCGACCATCCAACTGTTCTCGGGAAATTGAAAAATCACTGATCTATTCCCGCTTGTATTAGTATAGCTTACAGTGACGCCAGCGAGCGATAACGGTTGGT
>JAZQRY010000048.1:0-9108 GCA_045629825.1 Candidatus Nanosyncoccus sp.
TAGGACAAGTCAAATACATTATGGTCCATCCTGGTAGTTTTGTAGCTGGTACATATAGCATTACTTATAATGCCAATGGCGGTAGTGGCACTATGGAAAGTGAAACAAGTATACCTAACTACGACGACCATACCTTGGCTACTAATACCTTCACTCCACCTACCGGTAAAGTCCTTAAAGGCTGGTGCACTACAAATACTAGTCAAACCGAATGTACTGATGGGACGTTCTATGAATCAGGAGACACCATAGCTCCTAGTACGGTAGCGAATAATACTACATTGAATTTGTATGCTATATGGATCATTCCGCCCACTATGCAAGACTTCGCAGCTGGTACTGCTAGCACAACTTGTAGTAGCATGAGTATAGGCGACACACTCATTGCAGTAGATAGCCGTGACGGTACTCAATATAACTTGGGTAAGCTGGCCGATGGTAAATGTTGGATGTTAGATAACCTAGCCTTAGATGTAGTAGCTAGGATAGACGATCTAGATGAAAACAATACGAACGCTAGCAACACCACTCTCAGCTATCTTAAGAATGGTGGTGGCTCCACTACGTCAGGTGATCCGACTTATAAATATGCTTCGGATGGCGTAACTAATTGGACTTCTTGGGGGACATCATCCTACTCGACGCCGATGGTTAATATTTCCGAGAAAGATATCATCCCAAGCAATATACCCGCCAATGGACGAGGCAATAACAAGGTGGGTGGTTATTATAATTACTGTGCCGCAACGGCGGGCTCTTATTGCTATGGTAATAACACAAGTGCAGGAACTAGTTCCGACAATGCTTCTAGTGATATCTGCCCAGCAGGCTGGAGAATACCAACAGGGGACACCAATGGTGAATTTAGTGCCCTGGCTAACGCCATCTATGGTTCAACTGGTTCTCCTCCGGACGCCATAGCCCATGCCAACTACCGCAATACGCTCTCCTTATCCTTCACTGGGTTTTTCCGGTATGGTTCTGCGGTCAGTCAGGGAAACGCTGGCTATTGGTGGTCTTCTACAAGAAAGGATGATAGTCGAATGCATAGTCTATATTCGGATGCAGGTAGTCTATTCCCAACAGATGGTGCTTATCGCGAACACGGTTTCAGTGTCAGATGCATAATGGATTCATAAGAATTTAAATCATGTTTAAAGCTAAGGGCTTGTCTTTTCCGCCCATCTGTAGTATAATAACACCAGTTACCAAAGACAGTGGCGGAGTGATCTTAATAATGCCACCGAGGAAATTCTTGAATTTATTTGGTGACGCATAATTAACAATTAGCTAACCAAATATCAATTTAACCAAAAGGACTTTTTATGGCAATTTCAAAAGATAAAAAGAACGAATTGGTTGCTGATTTAACAGAGCTTTTGACTGGCGCTAAGACTACGGTCTACGCCAAATATCAGGGTCTCACCGTAGCTGAGCTCCAAGAGCTCCGCAAGGCGGCTCGCGAAGCTGGCGTTAAGATCAAGGTGGTCAAAAACCGCCTTGTGCGCGTAGCTATGGGACAGATCGCCGTCTACAAAGACACCGATACTACCGGCCTTACCGGTCAGCTTCTCTACGCCGTTTCCGACGAAGACGAAGTCGCACCAGCTAAGGTGCTCGCGAATTTTGCCAAAGACCATGATGCTCTATGCCTCATGGGCGGCTTTGGCGATACTGGGAATAACTTGTCCGAAGACGACGTGAAAGCTCTCGCTGCTATGCCAAGCAAGAACGAGCTCATCGCTCAGGTCGTGGCACAGCTACTTTCGCCGGTCACCGACAGCATTTCCGGGCTTTCCGGAGGCTTGTCTGGTATTGTTTCCGGTCTCGAAGCTCACGCAAATTAGCAATCACATTATTAATTTAAAGGAGAATAATTATGGCTACAGATATCAAAAAATTAGCCGAAGAGCTAGTCAAATTGACTGTTCTCGAAGTAAATGAACTAAAGAATGTACTTAAAGATGAATACGGCATCGAGCCGGCTGCTGCTGCGGTCGCCGTCGCTGCTGGTCCTGCTGCTGATGCAGGCGCTGCTGCTGATGAGGGCAAGAGCGAATATGATGTTGTCTTGAAGGACGCTGGCGCTCAGAAGATCGCCGTCATCAAGGCTGTCAAGGAAGCTACCGGTCTCGGTCTTGGCGAAGCTAAGGCTATCGTAGATGGTGCTCCTGCCACTGTCAAGGAAAAGGTCGCCAAAGACGACGCCGAAGCTATGAAGAAAGCTTTGGAAGAAGCCGGCGCTACTGTCGAGCTTGCTTAAATCAACTAAAGTTAGCTAATTGTAAGAAAAAAATCCGCTTTCCTAATGGAGAGCGGATTTTTGATGTTTACTGCATGCGTTTCGTCGTCATGAACTGAATTATCGCGCCCACCGCTGCCGAGCCAAGTAGGATTGGCCAATATAATTCATCTACATTGATATTAAACCCTAACGCCGGCAGTGCCGTGACTACCGCATAGCCACCCGCCACTGCCGTAGCGATAATAGTCGCTGGCTTCATCATCATCACTGCTGCCCCGGCCGCTATTATCCCCACAATTCCCCCTACCGCTAGTACCTGTATGTCCGAGCCAAAATAACGCACGGTAATTATCATTACTAGCGCAAAACATGCCCCGCCTACGCATAGTTTCTCGATCGAGAATCCCATTAGTGCTAGGAGTAACCCGCCACCAATCGGTAGCAACATCTGCCACAAGTCGTTCGACGCTATCTCTGGTACCATTTGCTTGAGATTCGGCATCAAAAATTGCACCAGGTTAAACCCAAGTAGGAACCAAATCACGAAAAAGGCGACTTTCTTCACTCTGTATCCTACAAAGAGTAGTAGAATACCCAGTATCAACATCACGATCGCCTCCGGCATACCGAATTGCTCCCAGGGTACTATTTTACTAATTCCTTCTATATCCATAACCATATTGTACCACATTTTGGCACAAAAATACCCCTTCCGTGAGAAGGGGTATTTTTAGAAATCTTAATTATATAGATTCTCTACCTGAATCGAAGGACCCATAGTAGTGGTAATAAATACCGACTTCACATAGGTGCCCTTGAGCGATGCAGGCTTCTGCGCCTTCAAGCTATCAAAGAAAGTGTTGGCATTCTCAAGCAACTTGTCAGCACCGAATGATACCTTGCCTACGCCAATATGCACGATAGATTGCTTGTCTACCCGATATTCAACCTTACCTGCCTTGGATTCTTTCACTGCTTTTTCGACATCCATAGTTACAGTACCAGCCTTTGGATTTGGCATCAAGCCTTTTGGCCCAAGCAAACGTGCATATTTACCAAGCTTTGGCATGTATTGTGGGGTCGAAATCAATACGTCGAAATCAATCTCGCCCTTTTCTAGTCTCTTCAAGAACTCTTCGTCTTCGGCGATGTCGGCGCCAGCTGCCTTTGCTGCCTTGCAGACGTCTAGCGGAGCAAATACCGCTACGCGCACATTCTTACCGTTACCATTTGGTAATACAATGGTCGTACGGATATTCTGATCAGCTTGGCGCGGATCTACTCCTAGGCGTGTATGAATCTCGAGACTTGCATCAAATTTAACTGGACTGCTTTTGATAGCTAAATCGATCGCATCCTTTAGGCTATAAGTCTTACCTTTCTCGATCAGCTTAGCGGCTTCCTGATACTTCTTGCCACGACGCTCTAGTTTCGGGCGAGTAATTGGCGCTGCGCCCTTAGGCTTTACGGCTGCTTCTTCAGCTTTGCGCTCGGCCTTGCGAGCCTGACGTGCTTCTTCTGCCTTTACTTCTTCGACATGCTTCTTGGACTTCTTGCCGGCCTTAGCAAAAACTTCTTTCTGCTCTTCTACGGCTTCTTTGACTTCTTCTTTAATTTCTTCGACTTTCTCTTTAATGTCTTTTTGAATTTCTCCTGCCTTTTCCTTGGCGTCTTCGACTTTCTTTTCGACTTCCGCCTTCTTTTCGGCAATTTCTTCCTTCACCTCGGCAGCCTTTTCTGCTACCTTGGCTTTGATTTCTTCTTTCTTTGCTACTTTATCTTCAGCCATTTTATCCTTTCCGTGGTAGTCACGAGCTTTTGGCTCTCCCACTTGATTAATTACTAAAACATATTATACCAAATTTTCCCTAAAAAGAAAAGGGGCGAGCGTAATTTGCTCGCCCCTGTTCAAGGCATTGAAGGATCGCTAGGCGATCGACTGGCGCCACAGCTTGCGCTGGTAGCGGCAGAGGAACTTAAGGTCGCGACTGTCGAGTCGGTTCAAGAACCGAGCCGCCTGAGCTCGCGACGGCGACTTGTAGAAAGTCGCCACGGCCTTAGGCACCGAATGCTTCTCGGCGCCACTCAGAGCCTGGAAGGCGCCCGAAAGCGTCTCCCAGTCCTGCATCAGAGCGGTACGAGCCGCTCCAATTTCCTTTGCGGACAAATGTTGCTTCTTGGCCATACTTCTCCCTTCATCGTGGCCAGTAATACCTACCATACGATCGCTGGGTGATATCATTAGCAGAACTCACCTGATGTCGACCGGTACCACACGAGCTCGGTATCATACCGAACTCGGAGTGAGTCAAATCGCTGCCGCGTTTGTTGTAGCGGCGGACCTCTTGTAAAGCCACATTGAGATTGCGCATGAGATAGAGAACATTTTCTCTAAATATCTCATCCTGCGCGCACCTAAAGGTACGAATTTGGCAGTGACTGAAGTAATCCACTACCTCTTTCTCTGTGCCAAACAAGAGAAAAGCCGACCACTTCGGGCGGTAAGACTTTTTATGTGCCTGCCTTAGGCATTCCCCTTCCTGGAGCTTCGACTTCTTGATCTCGATTTCACTTTCGTACTCTGAGAGCTTCTGAACGTAGCTCTCATGAAACTCAAACCACAAAGATAAGAAATACTCTATACTCGCCTCCTTTGCCTCTCTCGTAAGGTGCTTGTACTGTATTTGGGTCATATTATCTCCTTAGATAGAGACCTAATACATCATCAGCTAATTATACCACAGATTAGAGAAAAACGCAAGCATAAAGTATAAAAAAACGACCCCTGTAAAGGAGTCGTTTTTTAAAAGTAAATGATTAATCAACTACCTCTACGCCCATCGAACGAGCAGTACCAGCGATTATCTTAATTGCGCCATCGATATCGACCGCATTAAGCTGGTCCATCTTTTTCTCAGCGATTTCTTGTAGTTGGGCCTTAGTAATCTTGCCGACTTTGTCTACATTTGGCTTACCGGAGCCTTTATTAATCTTGATCGCTTCACGAATCAAATCGTCAGCAGGCTGGCCCAAGCTCTTCCAATCAAAAGAACGGTCATCAAACACCCGAATGTGTACGATTACGTTCTTTCCCATCAAATCCTTGGTGGCTTCGTTAAACGGATTAATGAAATCCATCATATTTAGCCCCCACTGACCGAGTGTCGAACCAACTGGTGGTCCAGCCGTCGCCCGCCCCGCCGGGATTCTGAGCTTCAAATTACCTATTACTTTCTTTTCTGCCATAAAAATACCTTTCTAGTGCGTAACTTCTTCATTATACCAATAAAACGACTAAAAGTAAAGTCTTGAGAGTGAATGCTCTAAAAGACTTTTTATAGCTGCTTTACTTGTAAAGCGTCTAGCTCGACAGGCGTTTCGCGCCCAAACATCGATACCATAACTTTAATCTTGCCCTTAGCTGGGTCAATCTCAGAAATCGAGCCCTCAAAGCCCTTAAACGGCCCATCGGTAATTGATACTACTTCACCTACTTCATACTTTACCGAGAACTTCGGGTCTTCGACGCCCATACGCTTCTTGATCTTAGCAATTTCCTTAGCGGATACCGGAGTCGGCTGTGTACCAGTACCGATAAAGCCAGTTACGCCCGGAGTATTCCGGATAATATACCACGTCTCATCTGATAGTTTCATATCTACTAGCACATATCCCTGCAGAATCTTGCGATCTACAATCTTGCGCTTGCCATTCTTAATCTCGATCTGCTTCTCTTTTGGTACAATCGCTTCAAAAATCTTGTTCGCCATCTCAATCGTACCAGTACGCTGGTTGATAGAGTCCGCTACCTTATCTTCGTAGCCAGAGTATGTCGAAATCGCATACCAGGCTCTTGTATCATCATATCTGTTTACTGCCATTTTTTCTCCTTATCCTAATATTAAATTAAATAACCAGCTAAAGAACAAATCAAGTAATGAAATAAATACTACGAATAGTGCTGTATATGCCAAGACGGCAAGCACCATCTTCCAAGTAGCTTTGCGATTCGGCCAGCGTACCTGCCTAATCTCGCGCCAAGAATCGCGTAAGTATCTGCCGAAATATACAAATGGTCTAATTAGAATAAAAGGCTTCTTCTCGGCTTTATTCTTGCCTAAATTCTTCTCGGCTTGTTTCTTTGATTTCTGCTTCGCTTTTTCGGATTTTTTGTCTTTGACGGTCACTTTTTTGCGTGTAATTGCTGACGTATCAGACTCTTCTGCCTTGGGGGCGGAATCTTTCGCTTTGATCCTTGTGATTTTTGCCATCTTACTCCTTGTTACTAAAAAAAGTCTGATACCAGACTTGTCAATAGTATACTACTTCGGGAACAAATAGTCAAGATAATCCTTCATCATCCTAGCGCCAGAAATAATCGGCAGGAAATTCTCCAGCTGGTTCTTTATCGCATATTCTAGATCATAGTCATTATCCCAAATCATCACCGCTTCTTCCATGCGCTGATAGAGCATGTCTAGTTCTTCCGCCTCATCGCTGCCACTCACATTGAGATAAGAATTAATCGAAGCATCCGCTACGCCGCCATCATGAGTCGATATTAGTACATTAAAATTCGCCACGTCCTTCATCCAGGAAGTACCACAGGCTTCGAGCCCCACAATCGGGATATTAATCGCTACATTCGACCCGCACGACAGTCCATAAGCCAGCTCTTCATCATAATCTGCCAGATAATGCACATGTGTATTTAGGTATTCATCCTTCCTAACTTCCTTTAGGAGCTCGTATAATTTATTCATCATATTCTCATCGCCCGTGTGTACTCTACCTGCAATAATATAATGTGCGCCCTTTGGCTCTAGAATATTCCTAAGCCGCACTGGGTCGCTAAACGGCAAATCCGGGCGCTTATAGTCAGTAAAGCGCCGCTTAAAGGTAAAGATGAAATCATCGTTATTAAATTTCAAAATCTTACCATTTTGGTCAGGTCGATTCTCGAGCACATGATTTAGCACAGTGCGCCCGCTATCTTTGAAATCCCGAATAATCTTTGCGTCAATCGGCTGCAGAAGATCCACATAATTAGTCGCCGGCAACCCATATTGGTCAATCAAGCCAATCTCTCGATAAAATGTATAAAGCTCCGGTAGAGTCCATTTCGGAAGATCTACGCCATTTGTGATAGCTTTGAATTTGACCTTATTCCCTGCGATATCACGATAATTCGCTACCCTTGCATGCAATTTCGACACCCCCGACCTTAGCTCCGCAATCTCAATCGCGACCGACGAGAGTTTAATCCGTCCATCGGTAAACTTATCCGAAATCCACTTGCGCACCGCCGACGATTTCAGATTCGGGAACACATACTTCTCAAACTGCCCATACGAAAACTCCGCCTCTGCCGCCTGCACCAAAGTGTGATTAGTGTATAAAGTATGCTTGCGTGTATATACTACCGCCTCGTAAAAATCCATTCCATTCGAAGCCAGCTCATCCAGGCGCGCCAAAGCCGCAAAGAATGTCGCTACTTCATTCAGATGAATAATCGCAGGCTTCAAGCCGATTAACTTGAGCGCCGCATAGCCACCAAACCCTAGCGAGACTTCTTGATATAGTCTATGATCCGAACCACTAGTATCGGAATATAGCTCCCCAAAATTAGGCTCCGTCACCGCAATAATCCGTGTCGATTTAAACTTCTTTTCAATCACATCTAGCTGACATAGTCCGTCTTTAGTCTTGATATTAACTTTATCAACAAAATTAAAACCAAAATTCTCATAATTAGTGGCATCGTGTCGCTCGTGTACTTTGCCATGCTCCATCACTTGATGCGATTCCTTCGGATAAAACGGAGTAATTAATACAAAAGGCACCGCCATCTCTTCAGCCACTCTCCTAGTGTCTGCTGCGAGCACTCCAAGTCCACCTCCACCCCGGATGCCATTTTTCTGATCATAAAGCTCAATCGTCCAATATGTATACGGACGCTCCGGAGTGACTGCCTTAGTTAAGCGTTCGCGCTCCAGTGCTTCATAAAATACATCGGTCTCTTCGATGTCTTCTAAAGGATGATAAAAATACGGCCCATCTTCATTCATACTTATGCTTATTGTATCACAAAATCTTTTTTAATACCAAAATTGCTTTGGCAATTTTTCCGCCAACCTCTTATGAAATTCGTAATCAAAGCCTTCGAGTCGCTTTGGATTTTTCTCTTTAAAATATTCCTTCCGAATATACTCGGCCGTCATTACCTTACCGGGGATTAGGCAATATTTCTTTCTAAAATTCAGCCCTTTCTTATATCCCTTGGGTGGCAGTACCGCCATCGGTAGAAAGTCGCATTCCATCTTCGGATCGGCATATAATTTAAGCGCCAGCATCGACATCGTCGGGATAATATCTTCTTTCTTTTTATAAACATCTTCATTTTTGAATACAGTAGTCTGCCGCGTAGCCGACGGTGCCACAAATACCACACCACCATTTTTCAACGCATCGTGTGACAAATTTGTATAAATATCCCGAAATTCACGTTTTAATTTATTGCCTTGCTCATAAAGGAAAGTACCTTCCTTTAGTCCCATTTTTTGCCAAGTCGATGGTGTAATCGTTGGCGTAATCACAATCCCTAGTCTCTTAATCCTATCAAAATTCGGCGCCAGCGACTCATACCAAGGCAAATTCACCGGGAAATACATTGGCTTATCGCCCATAATATCAATCTTCATCGTGAGCATACGAGCAATTTCGCCGAGTGATGGATGATTAAAGCCTACTACTAGCCCATTTTCCTTATCTCTCGGCATGCCTTTATATGAACCAGGCGTTAGCTTTGACAAAATCTTCACTAGTTTCTTACGCGCACTTCTATTATGCGCTGCTCTATCATG
>JAZQRY010000049.1:0-8015 GCA_045629825.1 Candidatus Nanosyncoccus sp.
GTGGTGATGTTTTTGGAAAAGAATAATTTCTCGATGGCGACGATTTCGGGCTTAGTCTGGTCAAAAACTTCGCTGAGCGAATCGTATAATTCGCGCAGGCGCTGATGCATAGGAGCGTCAATTTGGGTGGTGACGGCGCCGTAATCTAGGACTTTGGCGTTGGCGCGACTAGTGGTTTCGATTAGACCAAAGCCGGTAATGCCGATGCCGGGGTCGATACCTAATATTCTCATATCTATATTATACATGATATAATAGGGGAATGAATATATATATTTCGGGAATATCTGGTACTGGTATGGGGCCGCTAGCTTTGATGGCAAAGAAAGCGGGCTACCGCGTATGTGGTTCGGATCTAGAGAAGGGCGCAGTGTACGATGAGCTGGTGAAGGCTGGGATTGAAGTCAAGATCGGCAAGCAGGATGGTAAATTCTTAGAAAAGAAACTAAAAGAAGGAATTGATTGGTTCGTTTATACTTCGGCTTTACCGGCAGAGCATCCGGAGCTAGTCCTAGCAAAGGAAGCGGGGGTGAAGTGTACTAAGCGAGATGATTTTACGGCGCATTTAGTGGAGCAGCTGGGACT
Organism: Candidatus Nanosyncoccus sp.; assembly: GCA_045629825.1. GTDB lineage: Bacteria > Patescibacteriota > Saccharimonadia > Saccharimonadales > Saccharimonadaceae > Nanosyncoccus. The sequence goes on from JAZQRY010000049.1 coordinate 586, forward strand.
CAAGATGGTGGCAGTTGCGGGGACACATGGCAAGACCACCACTACGGCAATGATAGTGTATGCCGCACGCAAGATGAAACTACCGGTGGCGTATATTGTGGGAACTACGCTAGGATTTGCGCCAAGTGGAGCTTATCATAAAAATGACGTTTATTTCGTATACGAGGCGGATGAGTATGATAAGAATTTCTTGAAATATCATCCTTGGCTGGCAGTGATACCTTCAGTGTCATATGACCATCCAGATATCTATCCGACGAAACGTGCATACAGGGCAGCGTTTGATAAGTTTAAGTCGCAGAGTCGGCGAGTGATTGAAAAAGGTATTTATGAGAAAGAAATGCAGCTGGCGGGCGAACTTAGGCGGCGTGATGCTAGCTTAGCGGCGGCGGCTCTAGTCGCAATGGCGCCAAGGATTTCGCGCGAATCTTTGAAATATTTGCTGAATAAATTCCCAGGAGTGGGGCGGAGATTTGAGAAGATTAGAAATGGCGTATATACCGACTATGCCCATCATCCAGAAGAAATTGCTGCGACGATTGAAATGGCGAAAGAAGAAGCGGTGTTAAAGAAGAAAAAGGGCGTAATCGTAGTCTACCAGCCACATCAAAATGTACGTCAACATAAAATAATCGATGGCTATAAAGATGCTTTCATGGGGGTAGATAAGCTCTATTGGCTACCGACATATCTGACGCGGGAAGATCCGAATTTGAAAGTATTGACGCCGGAAGATTTTATCGAGACTTTATCTAATGCCGAAGTGGCAGAGCCAGCAAAGACGAATGAGGCGCTAGCGAAGAAGCTAAGGAAATATTTGGCAGATGGGTATTTGATTCTACTGATGACGGCAGGTCCGGCGGATGCATGGTATCGGAAAGTGATGACAGATGAAGATTAAGTCGCACTTTGTGTGTCAACAGTGTGGGGTGAGTTATGCGAAATGGGTGGGGCAGTGTGCGAATTGTCAAGCTTGGAATTCACTAGTAGAGCAAGTGGTGGACGATGGTAGTAAAAGTGGCAAATCGGCTATTGCTAAGGGGCAAGTGTCGGGTAAGAAATTAGACTTTGTCAAAATATCCACTGTGGCACCTTCGGATGCTAAGGCGAGACTCAAGACAGAATTTAATGATCTAAATGTCGTGCTGGGGGGAGGGATTTTGATGGGGAGCGTGTCGCTGCTGGCGGGGCAGCCAGGTATGGGTAAATCTACAATTCTCATGCAAATTTGCGCGACGGTGGCTAAGACTCATAATGTATTATATGTATCAGGAGAAGAGAGTGCGGGTCAGGTGAAACTTCGAGCTATTCGGCTGGGAGCGGAAGCGGATAAATTAAGCTTTGCGGCTTCGACTAGTGCGAATGATATAGCGAAGACGATAGAGACGGGGGAATTTGACCTAGTGATAGTAGATTCGATACAGACGCTAGCGATGGATGAAATTTCTTCGGCGCCGGGAAGCGTGTCGCAGGTGACTAACTGTGGGAATTTGATCATCCGGGCGGCGAAGGCTACGGATACGGCGGTGATTATTGTGGGGCATGTGACGAAGGACGGTACCTTGGCGGGGCCGAAAGTACTAGAGCATCTCGTAGATGTGGTGCTGAATTTTGAAGGGGACAGATATGGCGGATTCAAGACGGTAAGAGCGGTGAAGAACCGCTTTGGTTCGACTAACGAGGTAGCGATATTTTCGATGGCAGAAAAAGGACTAATGGAAGTGCAGAATCCTTCGGCGGCATTATTAGCAGAGCGGACTAATACGGATGGTTCAGTAATACTCGCGACCTTGGAGGGTAATCGCCCGATTCTAGTAGAAATTCAGGCACTCGCGACGAAGTCTAATTTCGGTTATCCTAAAAGGACGGCAAGTGGATTTGATCTTAATCGGCTAAATTTGTTGATCGCAGTACTGGAGCGAAGAACGAAATTGAGACTCAGTGAAAAAGATATTTTCGTAAACGTAGTGGGCGGGATGAAGCTCAATGATTCGGCGGCGGATCTGGCGGTATGCATGGCTATCGCGTCGGCGGTGGCTGGCAGGAAGCTAGGCGAAGAATATGTGGTATTTGGCGAAGTGGGGTTAGGGGGTGAGATACGCTCGGCATTTCGGGCAGATCAGAGAATTGCGGAAGCGAAAAAGCTAGGATTTAAGCATGCGATTGGCCCTGCGACGGTGCGAGATAAATTCCTGATTCCGGCGAAAGATTTGCGGCAGACTTTGATAAAGTATGTGAAATAATTGGTGAATTTGTGATATAATGTAAGTATCTGGGTGTGGCGCAGTTGGTAGCGCGCGACTTTTGGGAAGTCGAGGTCGCAGGTTCAAGTCCTGTCACCCAGACCATTTTGCTGGGATTGGCGCAGCTCGGTAGCGCGCACGCATGGGGTGCGTGAGGTCAGGAGTTCAAATCTCCTATCCCAGACCACAGAAGAAATTTCTGGGTGTGGCGCAGTTGGTAGCGCGCAGCGTTCGGGACGCTGAGGTCGTCAGTTCAAGTCTGATCACCCAGACCATAAATAAATAAGGAGGTTGCAGTAAGTGACGGATAAAATTAAAAATAGTACAAGCGGGAAGAGTACGAGCAGTGGCGCGTCGAATGCTTTCCGCGGTTTTTTATTTATTGCTATTATGGCGTGTCTTGGGGCGGTGATAGTAATGAATCTAAATCCAGATAAGAAAGATAAGACTGAAGTAGCAATATCGGATGTAATAGCGCGAGCGAATGATCCGAATGGGGATATTGCGAAAATTACTGTGACCGGTAATAAGCTTGATATTACGGTGAAAGGCAAAGATCAGCCGACCGAGACTTCACTGAAGGATGGTTCGGGTACTCTGTACGATCAGGGATTAGTGGATTACTGTGATGGAATGGCGGGCGATGAATTGGCGGGGTGCCAATCTACATATCCGGTGATTGAGTACAAGGAAGATGTGAATACTTGGGGGATCGTGCTAGATATAGCTTTGACTGTACTTCCGATCATCGCAATTGTGATTTTCTTGACTTGGATGGTGCGACAGGCGAATTCGGTCAACAATCAGTCGATGTCGTTTGGTAAGGCCAAGGCGAGGCTGTACGGTCCGGACAAGAAGAAGGTAACTTTTAAAGATGTGGCTGGTAACGAAGCAGCGAAGCAAGATTTGACGGAGATTGTAGATTTCTTGAAGGCGCCAAAGAAATATGAAAAGTTGGGTGCGAAAATCCCGCGTGGGGTGTTACTAGCCGGTGATCCTGGTACGGGTAAGACTTTGATGGCGCGAGCCGTGGCGGGTGAGGCGAATGTGCCATTCTTCTCGATTTCAGGGTCGGAATTTGCTGAAATGTTTGTAGGTGTAGGCGCTTCGAGAGTGCGTGATTTGTTCTCGAAGGCAAAGAAGAATGCCCCTTCGATTATCTTTATCGATGAAATTGATGCGGTAGCGCATAAGCGTGATGCGAGGGGCGGTGCAGGGCGCGAAGATGAGCAGACGCTCAATCAAATCTTGGTGGAAATGGATGGGTTTGATAATGATTCTGGTGTAATCGTGATGGCGGCGACGAACCGAGTAGATATGCTAGATAAGGCTTTGCTTCGCCCGGGGCGGTTTGACCGGCATGTGAATGTAACTTTGCCGGAGCGGAAGGATAGGTTAGAAATTTTGAAGGTGCATTTTAAAGGTAAACCAATTGAAGCAGATGTAAATCTGGAGGCGTTGGCTGGAAAAACCGCTGGTTTTTCAGGTGCAGATTTAGCAAACATTGCAAATGAGGCAGCGATTGGGGCGGCACGCGAAGGGCATAAAGCGATATCAAATAAAGATTTGACGGAAGCATTTGAGCGAGTGGCGATTGGTCCAGAGCGAAAATCAAAGGTGATGAATGATAAAGAACGCAGAATTTCAGCGTATCATGAAGCAGGACATGCGATTGTAGGACATGTGCTTCCGGATAGCGATCCGGTGCATAAGGTGACGATTATTCCGCGTGGTTCAGCTGGTGGTTTAACATGGTTTCTTCCAGCAGAAGATAAAAAATATATGAATGTATACGAAATAAAAGATGATTTAGCTACCACGATGGGCGGGCGAGTGGCTGAGAAATTGGTTTTTGGTGAAGATGGGGTAACAACAGGGGCGGCATCTGATCTTAGACGTGTAGCGGAATATGCAAAATCGATGGTTGTTGAGAAAGGTATGGGGAAATCGCTTCGCAATCTTGTCTTCCCAGGTGAAGCGACCGGCTATTACACTATCACTACTGGTAAGCCATATTCGGAAAAGACGTCAGAACTCATTGATGCTGAAATTAAAGAGCTCTCAGATGAGGCGGCAGCGAGAGCTGAAAATGTCTTGAAAGCGAATAAGGCGGTACTGGACAAGCTGGCGGAAGAATTACTGGCGCACGAGACGCTCGAAGAAGCGGAGCTTGAGCCGATTTTGAAATCTGCGAAATTACCCGATAACGCAAAACTACATAAATAATAAAAAGGAGGTGATGGTGGAGAGGTTGCTAAATTATTTTGTACCGGAAAGATATACATTAGACATTGCGATTGATAAATCGGCCAAGACTATTGGTGGGGTAGTGGAAGTGACGGGTGAAGTGTTGGATGAGACAGTAAAGCTACATGCGGTGGATTTGAAATTTACTGACGTCATGGTGAATGGGAGGAAGGTGAAGTTTAAAGTCGATGGTGAGATACTTGAAATTTCTGAAGTGCCACTAGGTGAAGCCGTGATTACGATACGCTATAATGGTACATTGAATGAGAATATGGAAGGGGCATATTTATCTACTTATGAGCATGAAGGCAAGACTGAAACTATAGTTACGACGCAATTCGAAAGTCATTATGCGAGAGAAGCTTTTCCGTGTATTGATGAGCCGGAAGCGAAGGCGGTATTCAAATTAAATATTGAAACTTCGGACAAAGATGATTTGATTTTAACTAATGTCCCATTGGGTGAGCCAACACCACGAATGAGCACGTATCTCTTGGCATGGGTGATTGGTAGATTTCATGGGAAGACTGTGACAAACAAAAATGGGGTGGAGATTACGACTTATGCGGCACTGAATCAGGATGTAGATTCGGTGGATTTTGCGAATGAGATTGCGGCGAGAAGCTTGGAATTCTATGATGAGAATTTTGGCGAAAAATATCCGTTGCCGAAATTGACGCAGGTGGCTTTGCCGGATTTTGAGGCGGGGGCGATGGAGAATTGGGGACTGGTGACTTATCGTGAATCAATGCTGCTAATTGGTAAGAATGCGACGCTCGGCGCGAAGAAATCAGTGGCTCTCACGGTGGCGCATGAATTGGCGCATCAGTGGTTTGGAAATTTGGTGACTATGAAATGGTGGGATGATCTGTGGTTAAATGAATCATTTGCTAGCGTGATGGAATACTATGCGGTCGATAAAATACATCCGGAATATAAGATTTTTGAAAGTTTCTTTACGGGGGATTGCTGTGCGGCGCTGATGAGAGATGCATATACTGGAGTGCAGTCGGTACATCAGGAAGTGAACGATCCGGCAGAGATTGCGACACTCTTTGATGGGGCAATTGTATATGCTAAAGGTGCGAGATTAATGCTGATGCTAATTCGGCTGATGGGCTGGGAACAATTTTGCAAGGGTATAGTGGATTATTTTGATAAGTACAAATATCAAAATACGGTGGGGGATGACCTATGGAAGAGCTTGAAGCCATATGCGGAATTTGATCCTGGTGAGCTGATGCATGCGTTTATTGATAAGCCTGGGTATCCGGTGATTACGAATGAAGGGGATGACTTTAAGAAGTTTTCACAGAAGAGATTTCTGCTAGATGGGCCGATGTTTGATTCGGACTGGCCGCTACCGGAGATTACGGAAGATATGAGTGGGCATTATGTGCTGAATTTGAATGATGAAGAATTTGAAGTAAGATTAAATGATTTTGATAAGTTGGGGCTAGAAGAGAAGCTAAGACTTTTGATTGACCGAGATTTGATTACGAAGTCGGGACTAGCTGGGGCGGATTCATTGGTGCCGCTCGCGATGAAGTTTAAGAATGAGTCTGCGCCAGCGGTGTGGAACAAAGTGGCGGGGCTAGTAGGGAATTTGAAAGTCTACTTTGATGATGAGTCAAAAGAAGAGAAATTACTCAAGAAATATGTGCTAGAACTAGTCGATGAGAAATTGAAGGATGTGGGGCTTGTCACGCGTAAGGGTGATGACGAAGATATGATTCGGCTGCGAGCGAATTTGCTTGGGTTGGATTATTATGCGGAAGATAAGGCGCGGCTTGAGAAGCTAGCTAAATTGTATACGAATGATTATAGCAAGATGGATAAGGAGATTCGTGATGATATTTTGTGTGCGAAAGTGTATTTGGAGCCAGAAATCGTAGATAAATATTTGGAGAAATACAAGCAAGTGGCAGATCCGGATGTGAAGTTTGATTATTTGGCGTCGGCGTGTTTGGTGCGAGATAGGAAGCAGATTAAGAAGATGTTGGCTTTGCTTGGCGATTTCGATACGGTGAAGTCGCAAGATCAGCTATTTTTATTCGTGTACCTATATCGTAATCCTAAATCGCGAAAGCAAGCTTTTGAATGGGTATGTGAGAACTGGGAGTTAATAAAAAAGACTGGCGGAGAAAAGACGCTGAGTGATTATCCGATGCTAATAGCGAGGCTAGCGCGGACGGAAGAAGAATTAGACAAATTTGTGGAATTCTTTGGAGCAATGAAAGATGACCCAGTGCTCGCGCGGGCGGTTGAGATTGGCGAGAATGAGATTCGGGCGAGAGTGAAGCTGATTTCGGAGGGCGCCGAGAAAGTGTTTGCGGCGGTGAGAGAGGCTATAAAAATAGCTAGTTAGTAAACTAGCGATTTGGTGCCCGAGGCAGGACTTGAACCTGTACAGTATTGCTACCACTAGCACCTGAAGCTAGCGCGTCTACCAATTCCGCCACTCGGGCATGGGGTAATAATAGCATAAAATCGTAAAAAAGTACAGCGTGGCTGGGTTATGCTGGGCTTGAAATATTTAAAGTGGTAATGTATAATCATAACTATAAATATTATGTATTCTCAGCACGAGATAGAAAAGGAATGAAGAAGGTAATACGAACAACAGAAAATACAATAATCTGCACGATGATATTTACTCTCGGCGGAATAATAAGCATAACAGCACTTATTGGAATAGTACTTAGCTCAGCTAAAGTCAACGCAGACACTACTGTAACTGCTACCGCATCAGTAACCGTACCTTCTGCTTGTACGATGAGTGGATCAGGAATGGACTCACATACCGCCACCATAGAACCAGGTACCTGGTCAGGAGCAACTGGTAGTACCTATGAGAATGGTATCGGTACTACTACACTCACTACCTTCTGTAATGATGCTAATGGATTTGCTATATATGCTATAGGAGCTACTAACGTA
>JAZQRY010000050.1:0-5242 GCA_045629825.1 Candidatus Nanosyncoccus sp.
CGCCAAGAAGATTGTTAACAAAGCCACTCTAGCTGCTCGCGCTCCCAAAGCTGCTCGCGCCGCCAGAGATAACATCATTCGTAAAGGTGCTTTTGAAGGCCTAAATCTCCCATCTAAGCTAGCCGATTGCTCTAGTCGCCACCGCGAAGATTGCGAATTGTTCATTGTAGAGGGTAACTCCGCTGCTGGCTCCGCCAAGGAAGGCCGCAACCCGCAGATTCAGGCCATTCTGCCACTAAGGGGTAAAGTTCTAAATACCGAGCGTGCCAGACTGGACAAGATGCTTGCCAACCAAGAGCTAGTCTCCCTTATTAAAGGGCTCGGTGTGGGTATTGGCGAACAATTCAATCTAGACGGCTTAAGATACGACAAAATTATCTTCATGACCGATGCCGATGTTGATGGTCTCCATATTGCTACACTCCTGATGACTTTCTTCTTCCGCTATATGCCACAAGTCATTGAGACGGGCCACGTCTATCTAGCCAAGCCACCTCTATTTGGGCTTATCAAAGGCACTGGCGCTAATCGCAAGATCGACTATCTTTACGACGAAGCATCCCTAGAAGACAAATTAACTAAGAAGATCGAAGAGCGCAAAAAAGCCGGTACCAAAATCGACGAATCTCAAGAGAGATTTAAGCAGGCTGGCTACACCGCCCAGCAGCGGTTTAAGGGTCTTGGTGAAATGGACGCTAAGCAACTCTGGGAGACTACCATGGATCCCGAGAATCGTATTCTGGTAAAAGTCCATATCGATGACGCCGAAAAAGCTGACGCCGTATTCACGAAGTTGATGGGAGACCAAGTCGAACTCCGCAAAAACTTCATCCAAGCCGGCGCCGCCACCGTTAACCTTGATGATTTGGACTTTTAAGGAGGAATTATGGAAGATGACAAATCAAACAACGAAATAATAGAACAAGACGGTCTTGAAATTACCCCAGTCGAAAATACTATGGAAGACTACTTCCTAAGATACTCTATGTCTGTCATCGTTGACCGCGCCTTACCAGACGTCCGTGATGGTCTGAAGCCCGTCAACCGTAGAATTCTCTATACTATGAATAAGAATGGCTGGAAAGCTCCACACGCCACAGTCAAATCCGCTCGTATCGTCGGTGACGTCATGGGTAAGTATCACCCACACGGCGATTCGTCTATTTATATGGCTATGGTCAACCTTGCCCAGCCCTGGAAGATGCGCTATACGCTAGTGGAAGGGCAGGGTAACTTTGGTTCTATGGATGGTGATGAGCCAGCTGCCTATCGTTATACCGAGGCCCGCATGGATAAAATCGGTGCCGAGCTTCTAACTGACATCGATAAAGATACCGTAGATTTCCGCGACAACTTCGATGGTACCGAGCAAGAGCCTGTAGTCTTGCCGGCCGCACTCCCTAATATTCTGTTGAACGGTCAGATGGGTATCGCCGTCGGTATGGCTACTAATATTCCGCCACACAATCTCGGTGAGCTAGTTGACGCTACCGTAGCCCAGATTGACGACCCCGATATCTCTCTGGACGGGCTCATGAAGCACGTCAAGGGGCCAGACTTCCCAACTGGCGCTGAAGTCTATGGTGGTGCCCCCATGAAGCAGGCCTATGCAACAGGGAAAGGCTCCGTAGTCATCCGTGCTGTCACCAATATTGAAGAGCGCTCCAAAGGCCGTTTCAACATCGTAATTACCGAAGTTCCTTACGGTATGAGTAAAGAAGGCTTTATCGAGAAAGTTCGCGAATTGGTCTTAGCTAAGAAATTAGATCACATCGCTGATGCGCGCGATGAGTCTGCTCGGGGTAAAATCCGTATCGTGGTAGAACTCAAGAAAGATGCCTTCCCGAAAAAGATCCTAAATCAGCTCTATAAGATGACCAATCTCCAGACTTCTTTTCACTACAATATGTTGGCTCTAATAGATGGTGTCCAGCCCCGCACCCTAGGTCTTAAAGAGATACTTAGCGAATTCATCAAACACCGCCAGAAAGTTGTACGCCGCCGTACCGAATTTGACCTAAAGAAAGCCAAAGAACGCGCCCATATCCTAGAAGGGTTAAAAATCGCCCTCGATAATATCGATGAAGTAATCAAGGTGATTCGTGCATCCTATGACGATGCCGATAAGCAGCTCATGCAGAAATTCGGTCTCTCTGAAATTCAGGCTAATGCTATCTTACAGATGCAGCTTCGGCGCCTCCAAGGTCTAGAACGTGACAAGATCGAAGAAGAATTGAAGCAACTTCACGATTTAATCAAGAAATTAGAAGCTATTCTTGCCGATGAAAACGAAATCCTTCGCGTCATCAAGGAAGAACTAATCGCCTTGAAGGACAAATACGGCGACGAGCGCCGCTCCAAGATCATTAATCACGAGGTTGGCAAATTCTCCGAAGAAGAGCTTATCCCTGAAGAAGAAAGCGTAATTCTTCTTACTTCCGAGAACTATATGAAACGTGTTCCGCAGACTGATTTCCGCAAGCAAAACAGAGGTGGTAAGGGCAAGCGCGGCATGACTACTAAGGAAGAAGATGTCATTGCGCAGATTTTGACCGCCAATTCGCACGACTTTTTGCTATTCTTTACTAACCAGGGTAGATTATTCCGCATGAAAGCCTACGAAGTCCCACAGGCATCTCTTGCCGCTAAGGGTACTGCCGCTGTCAATATGCTCAACATGCACCCAGAAGAGAAGATTACCGCTATTATCAAGCAAGGTGACGCTGGTGCTGACGGATTCCTATTCATGACTACCAAGAAGGGTACCATCAAGAAGACCCCAATCAAAGATTTCTTCAACGCTAGGAGTAATGGTCTAATCGCTATCAAGCTAGCCGAAGGCGATGAGCTCAAATGGGTCCAAGAGACTACAGGAGAGAACGATATCATTATCTCTACATCGGCCGGTCAAGCTACTAGATTCAACGAAAAAGAAGTCCGCGCTATGGGTCGCTCAGCTATAGGCGTCAGGGGTATGAAGCTTCGCCCCAAAGATGAAGTCGTCGGTATGGATGTCGTCACTGACCCCAAGCAGAAGCTTCTTGTCATCGCCGCTAACGGTTACGGTAAAGCTACTCTAGTATCCAACTTCCCACCGCACAAGCGTGGTGGCATCGGTATCAAGGTTGCCGCTGTTACCGCCAAGACTGGTCCAATTGTAGCTGTGCATACCCTAGATCCGCTCGCCAAAGAAGTTATTATGATGTCTACCAAGGGCCAAGCTATTCGGGTCGCTATGAAAGAAATCCCGACCCTAGGCCGTGCCACTCAGGGCGTCCGCATCATGAAAATGAGCGAAGGCGACACTGTAGCCTCTATCGGTATCGTATTGCCGGAAGAGCCCGCCGAGCCTATCGAGCCTGTTAAAGAATCCAAATAAAACACTTTAGCTTAGAATCTTAACTCTTATGTTTTAATATTTAACAGTTATGTTTAATTATTAAACGCTTATGTGGGATTTTTGCCCATCAGGGGGTTGCAAACCCCCTGTACCGTGTATATACTCCTTCCAAACTTAATGAAAAGGAGTTATATGGGTAAGAAAATACCTTTGTTGTTATCAACCTTAATTATCGGCGGAGCTTATTTCGGCGGAGAGCTATCCGCCGCTCCGTCGACCCATGCCTACGATGTTTCCGCATCGGCTGTCGAGAGCAGTTTACTACCAGCTGGCACCGAGATTGACGGTATGCGCTATTGGTCGGTCTCTGAAATGCAACAAGCTAGCGAGCTAATCAATGCTAAGCGTGAAGAATTCTGCGCTGGCGACCAGATGTGTATGGAAGAGTTGCCCTGGCAACAGATGGAAGAGCTAGGCGGAATATACTTCGCGCTCGATCCGTTCGACAATATACAATTCATGCTAACATCTATTAACCCTTCTCAGAATAAGGTTAAATTCCTTTATCATGATGAAGACAGAATGCTTAGTCGCATGTTTGGCGAAAAAGTACGGCACAATATCTCACTAGTCTATGCCTTATGGGTAGATGAATCTCTCGGTGATCCTACCGTTAGTATGAACTGGCTCGCCTATGAAAAGCGCGCCCCTTATCATCTAGGACCGGTAGAAGAAGTGGAAGCCGCCACGCATTTGATCTTCGACGAATCAGAGAGCGAATTAGGGGTCGGCTGGTATACTCCGAATATCGAGCACGAATATCAGGCTTCGGATGGCAATCTCGTCGACAATACCAAATCCTGGCTCTATTATACTCTTGTTACGGACGAAGGCGGTCACACGCTTGGCACCATAGATTACTCAAGTTGTATTAACTCGCCAGATTATACGGACGGTATGGAATGCAGAATGATGTACCGAGAAGATGGCTTATATACCTATATACCATTTGAACCCACGAGAACTATATCCGCGACCTATGCAGATTTAGCAGCGGTTCCAGAAGGGAACGGAGTGATTGATAAGAATGCGACACCTGAAGTTACGACAAATACTATCGCTACCACGACACCATCAGCTGAACCGATCGGTTCTACTGCTAAAACGGAAGTTGCATCGGCTCCAAATACAGGTAAATACACCAGGGAAGAATCTGGCGCTGCGGAATTCCCATGGTGGCTCTTTGCTATCTTTGGGATCGGTTTTGCGACCCTATTATGGCTCTTCTGGCCCGAAAAGTCCAAAAAAGTAAAAAAATCTCCCAAAAATATCTTGACAAAAAAATCAAAGTGCGATAAGATGGTATCAGTCTAAAGCTGCGAGTAGTTATTTTAACCATCTTTAGAAATATTTTAACAATTTAGTTGTGCAATTAATCATCGTCAGTTTTTAATTTATGTTGAGTTTTCAAACTGAACACTTTAATGGAGAGTTTGATCCTGGCTCAGGATGAATGCTGGCGGCGTGCCTAATACATGCAAGTCGAGCGGTAACAGGGGGTCTCACCGTTTCCTTGACACACCTAGCGCTATGATCGTAGGTAGTGCAAATTTCGAGGGAACAGTGAGACCCTGCTGACGAGCGGCGGACGGCTGAGTAACGCGTGGGAACGGACCCCAAACTGAGGGATAACGCACCGAAAGGTGTGCTAATACCGCATATGCTCTTCGGAGTAAAGCTTTTTAAGCGGTTTGGGACTGGCCTGCGTACGATTAGATAGTTGGCGGGATAATAGCCCACCAAGTCAACGATCGTTAGATGGTTTGAGAAGATGATCATCCAGACTGGGACTGAGACACGGCCCAGACTCCTACGGGAGGCAGCAGTAGGGAATCTTTCACA
>JAZQRY010000051.1:0-13118 GCA_045629825.1 Candidatus Nanosyncoccus sp.
GTATACCAAAGATATTAATCCCGCCAGTAAACCAAGTAATCCCAATAATAATCCCGATATTATAAATCGCCGGCGCAAAAGAATAGAAAATAAAAGTCGGAGGCCAAGCGGTCTTAGGAAGACAAGGGTTAAGGGCAACTCCTTGGCTCACAGAACGACATGGCTACGATCCGACTTAATATTTGTATACCAAAGATATTAATCCCGCCAGTAAACCAAGTAATCCCAATAATAATCCCGATATTATAAATCGCCGGCGCAAAAGAATAGAAAATAAACCGCCCTACCGCCTGCTGGATCGATGTTAGTACTGTAGCGATCGAGAAAAGAAACGGGTTAATCGCAATTACACGCGTCATATTGATCGCGAGCACCATCCCGCTCTCGTCTAACCCTGGCGACACTACGTAACGAATCAACGGATCGGCAAATATCATAATTAGCACGCTCGTCACCAAGGTCAGGATCGCGAACAGATTAAGCAAGCTAGACGATAGCTCCCAAGCTGATTTCTTGTTCCCCGTCATTAGTCGCTGATTAAAGACCGGAATAAACGAAACCGCCAGCGCTCCCGATGTCAGAATAAAGAACATAAAATCTGGAATCGTAAACGCCGCCGTGTAGGCATCAATCCCTGTAGGATAAGTCCCAAGATAATAAGAATTAAGTAGACGGTCGCGGAATAAGCCGAGTAGTGCTGAAATCAAGGTCGAACTCGCCAATACAATTGCTGCCGACCTAATCGACAACTTCATGTTGGCTAGCGCCACCACGGATTTAAATTTGAATTTCCTCATATATATAATAATAACACATAAAAAACTTTAGGATTTTATTTTAATTTAGTGTATAATATATGTATGGCTAAAAAGAAATCAGAGATGATTTTGCCGTCCAGAGATAAACGCTCTAAAAAGACGAAAAAATCATCCAAAAAAACTGCGAAAAATAATATGAATTTATATTCCAGCTTGGTTTATAATCATCGCGAGCGCAAGGAAGCAAATTCTCGGCGCCGAGCGGAAGAGTTGGCTAAACTACCAAAGAATCCAGTCAAGCGATTCTTTGCCAGACTACATCCAAAGCGCGTCTTTAAATGGTGGTTCTCTTGGCGCGGGCAAAAGGCTATTCTTAAGTTCTTCGCTGCCTGTATCCTGATTGGCATCATTTTCATTGGCGGGCTCTTCCTTTATTACAAAAAGGATCTCGACGAAATTCGTCTCGACGAGATGAGTATTTCTGAGACAGTCAATACTTACCTAGACCGTAATGGTGCAGTGCTCTGGAAAGATACCGGTACCGAAGATTATCGTCTAGTAGTAAAAGATGATGAGATTTCCGAATATATGCGCCAGGCTACTATTGCAATTGAAGACCGGAATTTCTACAATCACCCAGGCGTAGATTTCGGGGCCTTGGTACGCGCTACCGTATCCACTGTTACTGGTAAAGGCGTACAAGGTGGCTCTACCTTGACTCAGCAGCTAATCAAGCAGGTTTATTTCTCTGATGAAGCTCAGAGTGAAGACCGTGGTGGTCTCGCCCGTAAGATTAAGGAGCTAATCCTAGCTATCGAGCTCGAGAAAATGTACAACAAGGAAGAAATTCTCACCATGTATCTCAACCAGTCTCCATATGGTGGTCGTCGTAATGGTGTAGAATCTGCCGCTCAGACTTATTTCGGCAAATCCGCCAAGGATCTTGACCTAGCCGAATCTGCCCTACTCGCTTCCATTCCAAATAACCCAGGCGTATTTAACCCTTACAATGAATATGGTCACGATCAGTTAATTTGGCGTCAGCATCATACGCTAGACAACATGGCCGAGATGGGATATATTACTTCCGAAGAAGCCGAAGCAGCCAAGCAAGTAGATATTCTTGCTAACATCAAGCCGGAATCTAGTCAGTATGCCGACATGCTAGCGCCTCACTTCGTACTCGAAGTTAAGTCTCAGCTCGAAGACAAATATGGCATTTCTACTATGCGAGCTGGTGGTTGGACTATTAAGACCACTCTCGACTACCGTGCTCAGCAAATCGCCGAAGACGCCGTCAAGGTAGGCCAAGGGCACACATATAAGAACAGCAGTGACAACATTGCTATGGTTTCAGTAGACGTCGAGACATCTCAAGTTGTTGCTATGGTAGGCTCAGTAGATTTCTTCAATGCTTCCTATGGTGAGCTCAACGTTACCACCGACTCTCTCATCGAGCCCGGTTCCTCAATCAAGCCGATTCTAGACTATGCCCCGCTCTTCATGGAGCGCGAAGGTATTAATTACGGTCCTGGTTCGATTCTAAAAGATGAAAATATCAACCGTATCTATTGTGCTGGCGCCACGAGCGGCTGCGCACTTGGCAACGCTACTGGTTCCTTCTATGGTAATGTGACTATTCGTTTCTCTCTAGGTCACTCACTCAACATCGCCGCTGTGAAGGCTCTATATATTAATGGTATCGATAATTCACTCGAAGTAGCTCACGCTCTGGGTGATGTCACTTATTGTGAAGGTCGCGAAGACTATGGCCTTTCTATTGCGATCGGCTCTGGCTGTAACGTCCGCATGGTCGAGCACGCCAACGCCTATGCTTCCCTAGCTCGTGGCGGTACCTATAAGGATCTCGCCTATGTTCTAGAAATTAAGAATTCTTCCGGCGAGGTAATTGACAGCTGGACCGATAGCGAAGGTACTCGCGTAGTAGACGACCAAGTTGCTTATATGATTTCTAGCATCCTAAGCGACCGTGGTGCACGTTGGTTTAATAACGAAGGTTTCGTAGTGCCTGACGTCTGGACTGCTACCAAGACTGGTACTACTACTACTACCAACTCAGCTGTTACTAAGGACTCGCTAATCGAGAGCTACTCTACTGCTCTTTCTACCTTTGTCTGGAACGGTAACCATGATGGCTCTGGCCTAACTTCCAATACTAACGATATTGTGCGTTTCACAGTTGGCAATTACATGGAGCGTGTCCACAAAGAAGTCTACGAGCCGGATGGTCGCTGGCATTACGGTGATCAGCCTGTGCGCCCAGCTGGCATCCAGACGCTCACTGTCAATGGCAAATCCGATATCTGGCCTAGCTGGTTCAATGCCTCCAAGAACTCCGGCATCGCCAAAGAAACCCTTACCTTCAACCGCTATAATCACATGTTAGCTACTAGCTGTACAGACGAATCATATAAGATTGAAGTCGAAGTCACCAAGGTCACCGACCCGATGACTGGCAATGAAGTTTATTCTGTACCTGAGCCATACAATCGTGACGCTAGCGACCCATGCGACTATGAACCACCGAAGTTGTCGCTTTCCACTAGTGGCAACAAGATCATCGCTTCCGTTCGTCGTGGCACTTACGACGTAAGCGGTTATACTCTGTACGTCAACGGCGTAGAAAAAGGCGGCGTATCGGTCGGCAGCGACGGCACTGTCTACGGCTATACCCTTGATGGTACTGAGACGTCCATCCGTCTAGTCGTATCGGATTCTTCCGGCTATACTGCATCGAGCGAAATGAGCCTAACCCCCAGCTCGTCATCTAGCTCTTCGGGGTCTAGTGGTTCCAGACAGAACGGTCACTAACAAAAATAGCCCGCACCGCGGGCTATTTTATTTTCACCTAAGCTAGCTTAGCAAAAATAATTTTACCCGACGATGTTTCGTGTAGCTTAACGAATTCTACCGTAACCATCTTATCAATCTTTTTCGCAGCCTTCTCTACTACCACCATAGTGCCATCCGACAGGTGCCCTACGCCCTGGCCGCGGCTAGATCCCTTCTCGGTGATGCGGATTTTAGCCTTCTTGCCTATCGCAAATTCTGTCCGAATCGCCATAGCTAAGTCATTCACGTTCAATACGTCGATATTGTCCGCTTCTGCTACTTTCACCAAATTATAGTCTATTGTCAACACTGCTCCCTTATTTGCCTTGGCAAATTTAAGTAGTTCTTCGTCTACCGTCTTGCGGCCTTCGCCGTCGTCGTAGATTTCTGTGTTCACTTCGATCACTCGCTCTAGTTCTGCCACATTATCTAGCCCTACACGCGCTCTGGAGCGCTTGAAGTTATCTTTGCCGTCAGCAAGCAGTTGTAATTCTCTTAGTACACTTCTTAAGATAATCAAATCCCCGTCGATAAATCCCGTCCGTGCGATATCTAGGATCCTCCCATCAATTAGCGCCGAAGTGTCTACATAAATCTTCCGTTTGCTGCTACGCTTCGGAAGATAGTTACGCGCTACCAAAAAGCTAGTTTCCGCCAAAATCACTAGCACTACAATCAAAATAAATAGTTCCATACTCTATATTATATCAAATCTTGCCCATGCTGCCGTGCATATGCGTGGTTTTCGGCTAACTTGTCACTGTATTTCTTGATTAAATCGTCTCTTTTAGCTAATCTCGCTACATCTACAGCGATGTCATAGCGCGAAGCTGCATTCCGTCTTAGCATCTCAAACGGAGTCGTAGTGGAGCCTTCTTCGTTGAATCCGTGTACGCGTAGGCGCCGACGCTCGGTGTAATTCTCTAGTATATTTTCTAAAGTCTCAGGATAGCCATGAAAGTTCGCCAAAATCGGTTTATTCGGCGTGAATATCTCGGCAAATTGCTCCTTGGTGAGCTTATTCTCGGTAGTACCTATCCCACGATAAGATAAAGAATTAATATATACGAATCTTAGCTTTATTTCGGGTAAATCTTCGCGCAGAATCTTTATCGCTTCAATCATTTCATGTGCTACAATATCGCCACAGGCCGTTAGTATTAAGTCTGGGTTCTCATCCGAAAAAGCGTCGTAGATCGAAGCGCCATTTCCCAAGTCGCCATGGCTAGATTCAATGTATCTTGGCCGCTCATTCTTATCGAATGTTGTAAGATTTACAACATTCGTAGAATTAATCATGAAATGATAGGCGGTCTCGGCTTCCATGTCGTCAATTGGAAAGATGCAATTCGCCAGGTTAGACGGAATAGACAGTAGCGTACTGATCAAGGCTGGACTCTGATGAGTGAAGCCATTGTGATCCTGTCGCCAGCAAGTAGAAGTAGATAGTAAATTCACTGCTGGTATTGGCGTGCGCCAATCTATACCTTTAGATTGCTTAAAAAATTTCATTTGTTGCAGTAGTTGCGCTGTAATAATTGGATAAAATGCTTCGTAGCTTCCCATCATCGCTTTTTCGCCATTCATAAGATGCCCTGTCATTACCGAAAACAGTACATTTTCTGACAGCATCTCAACAATCCTGCCGTCAGCCGACTCTGGCAAATCCCAAGGCTCTTTTTTCAAATCTCCCCATGCTCGCTGCTCAACTTCGAAAATCTGATCAAACTTATTTGAAGTAGTCTCATCTGGTGAGAAGAAATAAAAATGTGGATCTTTCTTAAATTCTGCCGTTAGCAGCTCACCAATTTTCTTAGCTGGCGAATGAAGTTCTGTCATATTAATGCTCCTTTCTCTGAGCTAAATAGCTCACTAATACCATAGGATTTGAGCCATTCTTCCAAAGCGCTTAGTTCCCCAGCGTCGGTAGCAGGATTTTTGAGCGGAATTTGGTGTGCATCATGATGGCGGTTGGGTCCACCTTCGCCCTTCTCTGTCTTCAAGATATAAAATGGCGAATCGATTTTCTCGCCAAGTGCCACCTGATAATCTTCCGCATCCTCGCCCTTGATCCAGCGTGGCGTAAAGCCAAATCCGCGAATCAGCTCGCTAAGCTCCCGCTCGGATTTACGCGCGTAGATGGACGGCGCCGAAATCTTATAACCATTCAGGTGTAGAATTGGTAGTATTTTGCCGTTCTTATCGCTTTCTAGTAAATTTCGCAGATTCAAAGAATCAATCGCTGTCGCGGTCTCTAGTTCTCCGTCGCCAATTAGCACCGCTGTGGTCTTTTCGGGATGACCTAAGCTTAGCCCGTAGGCGTTAGCAAGTGCATACCCAAGCTCCCCACCTTCGGTTATTACCCCAGGCGTAATCGGACTAGCATGGCTTGGGAATCCATCTGGCCAGGAGAATTCTCGGCAAAGATAGCTAAGACCCGCTTTGTCTAATGTCGCTTGCGCATCTACTTTTTCCAATTCTCCATCTAGCCACAAATTCGCATTAAGAGCCGGAAATCCATGCCCAGGCCCCAACACGAAGCTATAATTCGGATCGTCACCAAAATAGCTTTTCAAATTCGCATATGCTACATTGATTCCGTGGCAAGTTCCCCAGTGACCAAGCAGGCGTGGCTTGATATCTTTATGCTCAAGTGGACGCTCTAGTACGAAATTATCTTGCAAGAAAAGCTGCGCCACTACTAAATAATCGCACAGTCTAATGCGCTTCCTAATTTTTTCGATTTCTGTAATCCCCACCACGCTCATGCTTATATTATAACCCAAATCCTTCTATTCTGCTATAAATTCGTCTATTTTTTCGCAGACATTTCTTAACACTTCCGGCAATTTTTCCTTCTCCTCCGGCGTGAACCTAGACAATACAAAATCAATATCTCCCATCTTAATCCTTAGCTCATCGTTCCCTGTCCCGATTCTAATCCTAGGATATTCAGAAGTGCCGAGATGCTGATCGAGCGATTTTAGTCCATTATTTCCCCCCGCCACTCCAGATGAACGCTGCCGCACTTTACCAAATTCTAGGTCAAAATTATCACAAATCACTAAAATACCAGAGACATCCACCTTATAATATTTCGCAATTCTCTGCACCACTTCCCCAGTGTTATTGTAAAAATCTTGAGGCTTAACAAACAGAATATTGTCTTTGCGACCCGTAACAGCCCCAAGATGCGGTTTTGCTCCCCAATCAAGGTGATTTAGCTTAAAATAAAAATCCAGCGCTAAAAATCCCACATTGTGTCGAGTGAAATTATACTTATTCCCAGGGTTTCCTAGCCCTACTATCATTTTCATAGGATAATTATACCATGAAAATACCCCGCGAGATTCGCGGGGTATTTCGTGAAGGTGCTGGATAGGACTCTAAACGGTGTGCGCCTTGCGGTGCTTCTGGCGCATGGCAATCATCTTTACGAGCGGATGACGGATGACTTCCTCTTCTGTGAAGTGGACTTGCGCCACCATCTCGCTCCCCATGAGCTGACGCGAAGCATAGACGAGGCCATTGCTCGTAGCGTCGATATAGGGAGCGTGAATCTGCTCCACGTCGCCAGTGATGACAATCTTGCCTTCGGTGCCCAGGCGTTTAATTAGGGTATCAGCCTGACTAATGCTCTGGTCCTGGAACTCGTCGTAGATGGCTAGCTCGTAGGCAAAGTCTCGACCACGAGCGTGCTCGATCGGGATGTTTGAGAACCAGTTATTATAAATCTGGTCCGCCCGATTCTCGACACGCGACTTGATCGACTGACTGTTGCCGTTGCCATTGCCATTTCTCGAGCCTTTGCGATGCGCTTGCACCGCTTCGACTTCCTTACGGAACTTGCTGTCTTCTTTTAGCAGGAAGTTACGCAGAGCATTCTTGATTGGCTGGACATCGGGGTCCATCTTCTCGTCTAGGTCGCCAGGCAGAGCGCCCAGCTTGCTACGCGAGTCACACGGTACGACCGTGACGCCGATGTAGTTGCCATCCATGCAGGCACGATAGCCGTACACGGCAGACATATAAGTCTTGCCAGAACCGGCCGGTCCCGTGCAGATGACAGCCGAGAAATTCCGATCCATTAATGCTTCGGCATAGATTGCTTGCCCAGCATTACGCAGATGGACCGGGAAATCGGCCACATACTTCAGAGCCACGATAGCATTTTCGGATACATCATAGCGTCCAATGTGGTAGAAGAACGGATCGCGCTTGGGATCGAAGTCGCGCGGATAGTCCGCAGGATCTTCGAGGCTCATCACGATAAACTCGTTCGCCACTAGCTCGGGCTGGTCGGGCATGTACTGTTCCCACATCTCCAGCGAGACCTTATGCCAAGAGTAGAACTCAAAGAAGAGTTCCTTCGGCACCACTAGGTCGCGGCGTCCCGTATAAGGATCGGGATACTTGTAGCCATAGCGCTCGGTCTTAATCCCCCTTTCGCTAGCCCGAATCGCCAGGCAGTCGTCGTTGGTTAATAGTGTAACGTTAGTCGCCATGAGATCGTAACACAGATCACCATGGTATGTGCCGTTAATTGGCCAACCTTCCTCTAGGAAGATCGCCGTCAGCGCCGTCAGAATAATCTGACCATCCATGTCGTCATCGGCCGGATGAAACGGCAGACTCTTCTCGAAGTCTCTATGAACCGGCAGTACCGAGATTCGCTGATCGCCATTATAAGGCGTTAGCAGCGAGTGACACAGCTCGTAGCTGGCGCCAATACTGCTAGCTCGAGATTCGAGCTGACGGATTCGCTTTAATGCGATTTGCGCCGCCTTGGCGCGTTCGGAATTCTCCTTCTTAAAACTCGAGAGCTCTCGTACTACCGCCGTCGGAACGACGATGTGTGCATGCGACAGGTCCACTGTCGGCTCTGCTGGCTGGTCCTCCTCTCGACCACAAATGATGTCCACGTAGTCCACGATCACGTTGGTGTCAACCACGTAGATCGGAGTCTTGCTAAGCGTCTCGTTCCTCAGGTAGTTAGAGGAACCAAACTCGTCACCGAACATGTCGAATCCTTCCTTGTCAAGGTGCCTTTATACCAAAAAAGAGTATAAACTATACTCCCACCTGCTCTTTCATTATATCACACCCTGGCTACTTTGTGTCGTCTTTTGAGTTGTCATTGCGGAAAGAAAAAGCAATCGGCGTCCCAATGAACGGATATTTCTCACGAATCTTCCGCTCTAAGAATCGTTTCCACGACCAATGCAGAAGCCCTAAATCGTGCCCATGCACTACAAACCAAGGCGGGCAGACGTCAGTCTGCACGATATATTTTGGCTTGGGGCGTGTATTTTTCAGTCCAGCTGGCACATGCGAGATAATTGCATCAGCCAAAATCTTATTTAGCTCTGAAGTCTTAATCTCAAGATGCCGATTCTCGTCAATTTCAAGCGCCAGGTCAAAGATTTTCGTCACATTCTTCCCCGTCTCTGACGAAGTAAGTACCACTGGCGCATAAGGGATGAAATCAAAATCACGCTCTAGGTCATCTAGTAAACTATCTGGGTCTTCCAATAGATCTAATTTCGTTACTACGACGACAATACCTTTACCAGCTTCTACAATTTGTCCAGCTAGTGACTGGTCTAGTTTAGAATGTGGTTCTGTCGCGTCTACGAGCAGACAGCAGATATCGGCCTCTTCAATTGCTGCCAGTGTGCGAATAGCGGAAAACTTTTCAATCCCCACTTCGCGCTTACCAGGCCTACGTAGCCCCGCCGTGTCTAAAATCTCTAATTCTCTACCCTTGAACTTAATCTGTGCTCGGTTTACATCCCTAGTCGTACCCTGCCGCGAGCTCACAATTGCTTGCTGCTTCTTGCCTAGGGTATTAAATAGCGAAGATTTCCCTACATTCGGCCGACCGATTAAGGCAAGCTTTAAAGGAGATACGGTTTTAGTATCCATATTCTGGCGAGTGGGGATCCGGAGCCTGGCAAGGCGAGGAGTAGCGCCGGTCACCCGTGGCGACGGGCTGACCGGACGCGCCCCCGAGCGGAATATGGATGCTGAAACTGTATCCTTTAATTTGCTGACTCCTTGCCCTGTCGTCGCCGAAGTGTAGATGATGTTTTCGGGTGCAATCCCTAGCGCACGAAATTCTTCAATCGGTAGTGATTCTCCTAGGTCGCATTTATTTAATACTAGATATACTGGTTTTTGGGAGCGTAGTGCATCTTTTGCAATTTTTGCATCTTTATGATCAAAATATTTAGATGAATCTAGCGTGACGAGTATTACGTCGGCAGATTCGATCGCGTCTTGGATTTGGTCTTGAATTGAAGCTTCGAAATCGTCTGTCGGCTCCTTTAGTCCAGCTGTATCTATCAAAATAAAAGAGTCGTCAATTTTCGCTACTACATTATCGCGTGTCGTGCCTTCTTCGCGTGCTACAATCGCGATATTTTTGCGTGCCATCCGATTCAAAATACTAGACTTCCCCGCATTAGTCTGTCCAATTAGTGCCACGATCGGTAATCTTCTCATACTTATATTATACCATATATTCACTACTTTGCATATCGCCAGCCAGAAATTTGACAGAAGCTTTCGTATCGGGTATAATTAGAGCAAAGATTGACTCGATGAGTCACGCTACCCCCCTAGCTGTAATAGTTAGGGGGAATTTTATCCTAGTTTTTGCTCGCTAGGATGGGGCGCATTTTTTATGTCAATCCAATATAATCCATCGTTTAGCTAAGTTCTCTTAGTTGCAAATGAGGAATGGCGAGGGTCTAAATGAGACAAGGAGCAAACAAGCACAGAAATAGCCCCGGTGTTTGCAGAGCTATTTCTTTTTGACTGCCTAATCGATACAGTCGGCAATCGTTTTTTCAATTTCTTTATCTGTTGCTGTAGCTTTGATATAATCCGAATCCTCAAAGAGATTATTCTTGGCGTCTTTTTTGGATTCTGCAGTCTCAATGATATATTCATTCCAGTCTTTAGCATAATCTATCCTGATATATAGGTCGCCCTTAACGAAGACTTCTTTGCCGTTTATAATATCTTGCTTACAACCGCTATTGAGTAAAGCTTGCCTAATCTTGCTAATCATTTTTTGGTTCTCCTTTTAGGGTATATCTTTTTGTACCCTCTTTATTATTTGATATTTTATAATATGCTTCACCGCCGTGATGTCCCCCAGGCGGATGATATGAGAATAAGCAGTTGCCACCCCAAGTCACTTTGTAGCCACCACCTTTTTCATAGGGGATACCTTTGGTGCTACCCCGACTAAGCGGAACTGGCTTCAGCTTATTCTTCTTCAGCCAATTGTAAATCTGGCCGGAACTATGTTTACCTAAATTTTTTGGATTTGATACAAAGGTTTGAATCGATCCATTATACTTGGCGAACGGGTTATTTTTTCTATTCTTTGCGCCACTAGTATTGGTGTGAAGATTTCCGTACCCTTTACTACTTACCATGGCGACCTCCGAGCTTTGTCGTGATATAAGGATCGTATTGATGAAACCTTACGCCATGTTTGACATACTTATCGAACACGCGCTTAGGCATAGCGCCATATACGATTATATCTCGCGGTTCCAAATAGAAGATAATATCTTCAATGCAGGCATCGAAGTTTTCCTGTTCCTCGATCGTCTTGATGAAGCCATAGGTTCCAATAGCAACAGCCGAGTACTTTGGAAAGGCGCTATAATATTCCTCTTTAATTTTGTCCGTTCCGGCGCGAACATTGGGGATAATCTTGATGCCATTACTGCCATAGTAATAAGCGATTTCGAGATTTTTATTCATGTTTTCCTTCTGCTTGATAATGGGTAGATCTTCATGAATACTCCAGTCCGGGGTAATGACGCCAGCAAAGGTACTCAAATATTTAAGGAATTTCTTCGGATATATGTATATCCTATTAAAGGACTCGTCTGCACAATAGAAGCAGACGTAATATTCCTTTCTATTCTTTACCTCCCCGGATTTATCGAACGGAATGATCTTCTTTGGTAGTTCATCTGATATGAAGGTGTTATCCAGAATAGGATATTCTTCTTCGGTGGTAAATTTAGCACCTTTTACCAGCGACGCTTTGAAATTGTCCGTTACTTTTTTGTTAAAATATATATCTTTTGCCATAATAACTCCTTGGCGTTTAACTTTTGTAAACTTAGCAAAGCGCTTATGTTGCTTTACTTTTAGAGCAAATTATGATAAAATACATTCGACGTTATGATTTATCATAATCTGTCACTTTGCGCATCTGTTCGTTCTATTTGATCGTGGAATAACAGATGCGTTTTTTTGATGCAATTCGAACTCACATGATACCTCTTTCCTTGTTCTTGGCGATAAATTTGTCGTATAATTTCTGCTCATATGAAGTGAAGCTGATATTGAATTGGCGTCGATTAAAGAATCTACTTAATGTATTAGCAGCCATAGTCGCACTTAAATTAAAAGTGTCTATGACATATATAAGCGGATCCTGAGCTTCTTGTGCGTTCATGGCACATAAAATTGGATATGGTGCCAAAATCCTACTCATGTAGACGTTTGCTTCCGCTTCGGCAAGATCGCTACGCTCAGAATGGTCTAGCCTAATATGACCAAGCTCGTGAGCCTTCGTAGAATTATCCCTACATTCGTAGTAAGTTTTATCGTAAAAAATTCGCCATTCCCCCCTACCATTATTGATGCTAAAGCCGTTATCCGATGACGCACCTAAGTTAGCCAATAATGCTAATTTGTCAGGCGGTAAATCTGCGTATGCCATAGTCTTAATACTCATATCATTAATGATCTCGTCAATACTAATAGGAAGTGCTAATGACGAGTGCTTTAATAGGTCATTTGTTGTGATTTCTTCGACTTCAGAATATCTGCGTGAAGTAAGGAAATAAGGCATGATTTAGTTCGGTCAATCTTCAAAAAGAGCTTCTACTAGTTGACGCTTCTCCTTGTTGTTGATTTTGTGTAAATTTCTGGAAAGAACACGGATTTCCTTATCGATATTGAAATCTTCATCTTCTTTCTCAATATTGAGCAAGTAGTCCGATGTGACATGAAGAGCGGTTGCGATACGGGCAACCATATCTGCGCTCGGCATCTTGTCGCCAGCTAATATACGCGAGAGTGAAGCTGGATCCATTGATATTGTCTTAGCAAAATCTTTCTGTAGTAAATCCTGCGCTTTAAGGAGTCTTGCTACTTTTTTGCCGAACTTTTTATTGTCAAATTTTCCCATGTATCTATGATATCACGACGATTGCAATTTTGTCAATACGAATGATATATTAACAATTTAAATATAAGTATCACGATCGAGATATGCTGTTCTGCATGTGAAATACATCCCCAAAGGATCAATGATACTTCCAAAAAGCTCACAAATCAATATCGAGAATAAAAATCTTGTAAAAGAAGGTCTAGATGGCATTTGCGGGAGTTAGCTCGCTTTACTCCTGCGGGAGAAGGAATCTCGCGCCAAAGGCGCTCGATGCGAACCCGCTTCGCATCTGCGGGAGT
>JAZQRY010000052.1:0-4524 GCA_045629825.1 Candidatus Nanosyncoccus sp.
CAGGAAGAACAGATTCAATTTTAGCATAGTAGCCGGGTAGCTTTTCGATTTTATCTAAGTAGATAAATACACCTTCGCCCATGCTGAGATATTGACGACGGCGAGAAATTTCAGCAGCTGGTTTAAAGCCGAGCTGAAGGATGATTTTAACTAGAGTTTCATAGTCCTTGACTGCAGTCTCTTCGACAATGTCAACGCCAGAATCTTCAATGTGACGCTTCAAGATAAAAGAGTAATGCGCGGGTTTATCGACAGCCTGCATAGTAGTGCGCATAATCAGACGCGGATAGTTGGAATTCTTCTTATATTCACGAGGGACATAGATACGGTCGTGCTGCCACTGCACCGCTGAAAAATCAAGATCAATATCGGAAAGCTTTCGTTCGAAAATTTCGCGATTTCTGAGCTTGCATTTTACGATTACCTTTTTCATATCTTTATTATAACATATTTTATTTTTGTTGACAATTCTCTCGTATTATCTCGCGACCTTTGCAATAAAAGTTGCATAGGGAGCTGATTTTAGTCGGTATATTCAAATAAAACGGTGTGGGATATTTTTTCTTTTTGGGAATCGTCTCTAACTGGGGTTTCCCATTGAAGTGCATGTTCTCTGTCTTTATTCTTCGATGTGACGGACGTCTATCAGCATGGCTTCAAGAGATTTGATACCATTGAAATTGTTTTCGATGAGTCGGACAGTGGGCTCGATATGGTCATACTCAGGGTTGAGCCGGAGCCAATCTTCGGGAGCACGGAAGGCGATGCATTTCAGAGCTTTACCAGATTTATCTTTAATGTCTAGGCGTAGATGCTGACCGTCGGCGCCCATGCGAGCGACATTAACTAGATTAACATCCTTCAGGCTAAAAATCGGCTCTTCATTTTCGGAGCCGAAAGGCTCCAAAGTAGATAATTCGTCTAAGAATTCTAGCGTTAAATCGGAAAAATCGGGGACTTCCAGGTCGGCATGACTCCTAAAATATTGCTCTTGGTTGGTTAGCTTTAGACTCTGGTAGTAGGCGTTCAGCGCAGAGCGGAAATTTGATAGCTGGTCTTTTGCGAGACGGACGCCCGCAGCGGCAGCGTGACCACCGCCGCCCACGATAGTATCTTTGACGGCGCTCAGTGCTTCAGCGAGATTGAAGTCGCCAAAGCTACGACCCGAACCTTTAAGATAGCCGTCTGAGGCTTCAGCTAAAACGAATGCGGGACGATGGTATGCTTCGACCAGTTGCCCAGCGACGATGCCAAGAATACCTTCGTGCCACTTCCCTACTTCTACGATGACCGGATCTTCACTGATGCCACGAGACTCAATTTCGCGCAGGGCAACGATTTGCTCGGTCTTGCGACGGCTGTTAAGCTGCTCTAGTTGCTCAGCAATAGGGGCGGCTTCTACGGGGGAGTCGGCCCGAAGTAGCCCCAGCGAAATGTCGGCAGTCTCTAGGCGGCCAGCAGCATTGAGCCGCGGACCGATACGAAAGCCGATATTCTCGGAATTAATTTTGTCCATTTGAGATCTTCTGATTAGTTCTTTAAGGCCGGGACGAGGAGTCTTATCTAAAACGATTAGGCCGTAATAGCCCAGGATGCGATTCTCACCCGTCAGGGTCATGCTATCGCAAATAGTACCGAGAAGTACTAGATCTAGAAGCCATTTTTCCTTGCCGCTCTTGATTAAACCTTCCTCGACTAGGGCTTGAGCTACTTTGAAAGCTACACCGACGCCGGCGAGATTTTGTAGTTCTGGAGTGGGATGATCTTTGCGGTGGGGGTTAATAACGGCGGTCGCCTGGGGTAAATCGTCGGCAGTCTCGTGGTGGTCAGTGACGATGGTGTCGATATGTAATTTGTTCAGTTCGTCGATGATCTCGTGATTACGGGAGCCGCAATCTACAGTGATAACCAAGTCGGTCTCTTGCTCCTTGGCTCTGGTGACGAGCCTAGGGCTCATACCGTAGCCATCGGCGAAACGGTCGGGGAGCATAATGGTGATATTATCTGGACTGACACCGGCAAGCTTCAAAGTCTGCTCCATTACGGTACTAGCCGTAATACCATCCACGTCGTAATCGCCGTAAATGGTGATTTTTTCATCGCTTTTAATAGCCTTTTTGATGCGTTTTACCGCCTCGTGCATATCGTGCAAAATAAATGGATCGGATAATTGTTCATATTTGGGCTTCAAAAAATCAGAGGCGAGATGACGAGCCTGACATAGACGTTCAAATAATTTGCTCATTTTCTAGCCTATAGTCTTGCTGGGCTTGTTGCCCTTTTGGCTCTTAATGACGATACTTTGAAGCTCCTTTAAGATTGGGAACTGCTTGTTGGCCTGATAGATCTTAATCTTGCCGCGCTTAGTGACGATAAGGAAATTACTATTCGCCAGGCGATTCAATTCCCTTTGGATATTACCTGGGTCTTCCTTGATGAGCTTAGCTAGACCCCTGACATGAGTCTTGAAATCAGGATATTTGGCAAATACCACTAAAATTTTGCGGCGCACACGGGATGTGACAAATATTTCTAACATATTACCTCGCTTAATTTATTCTATTATAGCACGAGTCGGGTAAAAATTACAACAAAAATCACTCAGATTGCGGATTGTCGGGGGTTATATGCTAAAATTAGAGTATGTTTTACGAGGTGATACCGGAAGGTAAAGTGGAGGTGCTGACGTATGATTTTGATGATTCCCTGCTACCTGGGCAGATTGTACTGGTACCAATTGGGAAGCAGCAAGTGCCGGGAGTGGTAGTTAAAAAAGTTGCGCAACCGGATTTCAAGACAAAATCGATTTTGAAAGTTTTGTATTCAAAGCCTTTGCCGAAGCATTTGATGGCGACGGTGAAATTTGTGCACGAATACTACTTAGTACCAAGTGGCACGGCGGTGTCGCTGATTCTGCCGCGAGGGGTACAAAAACAGAGACGAAAGCCGAAAACCGAACAGATGTTCGGGAGTCAAACTAAACCCGAACAGCTGGGCGATTTGCCGGAAATTCGGCTGAATGAGGCACAAAAAAAAGCGCTTAAAGGCCTCTCAGAGGCTCCTGGAGCCACAAAACTGCTGTTTGGTGTGACTGGTAGCGGAAAGACTAATGTGTATCTCAAAATGGCTGCTAAGGCCCTTCAAGAGCAAAAATCCACGATACTTTTAGTGCCCGAAATTGCTCTGACGGGGCAACTTGTTCGGGTTTTTCGGGAGGTATTTGGTGACAGGGTCGTGCTAATACATTCTAAGCAGACAGAAGCAGAGCGACATCTGATTTTCGAGCGAATCCTGAACGCTACGGAGCCATTAATTGTGGTGGGGCCGCGCTCTGCCCTGTTTGCGCCACTCTCTAATTTAGGCCTGATTATTATCGATGAGGCGCATGAAAATACCTATCATCAGGAGAATCCACCGAAATATTCAGCCATTAGAGTGGCAAGCGCGATGGCAAAAGCGGCGAATATTTCCCTGGTGCTGGGATCGGCTACTCCTACGGTAGAAGATTATTATCTGGCGGAGCGCCATGGAGCGGTGATTCCACTCACTGAAAAAGCTAAGAAGACAGCTATTACTCCTGAGATTAAGATTATAGACTTTAAAAACAGGGATAATTTTCGGAAAAATAGGTATTTTTCTGAGACGCTACTCGCTGCAATAGATGATAACTTGAAGACGGGGCGACAGACGTTGATTTTTCATAACCGACGGGGGTCGTCACCGCTTACGATTTGCGATAATTGCGGTGAAGAGATTTTGTGCCCGAATTGTTTCCTGCCGCTGACGCTACATACGGATAATTATCAATTGGTCTGCCATACCTGTGGGTTCTCCTGTAGGGTGCTAACGGTTTGCCCAAAATGCGGAGCGCCGGGGCTGGTACATAAGGGGTTTGGAACAAAGCTGCTAGAGTCGGAGCTTGGTAAGCTATTTCCCAAGGCCACGGTGCGGCGGTTCGACGCCGACAATAAAAGGGGTGAAGGCATGGATACTCTATATGGGGCAGTGCGAGATGGCGAAGTGGATATATTGGTCGGGACGCAAACTCTAGCTAAGGGACTAGACCTGCCGCGGCTGGCTACAGTAGGGGTAGTACAGGCGGATGCAGGGCTGGCGCTACCGGATTTTATGGCGGAAGAGCGGGTGTTTCAACTCTTGACACAGGTGATTGGACGCGTGGGGCGGGGGCATCTAGACAGAGCCGAGGTATTTATCCAGACTTACCGACCGGAGCACCCGGTACTGCTACTAGCTGCAGACGAAGATTATATGGGATTCTATCGTTATATGATTAGACAACGGCAAAAGTCTGGTTTCCCACCATTTCGGTTCGTGATGAAGCTCGATATCACGATGAAAACAGAGAGAATCGTAGTGCGGAAGGTGCGAGATTTGGTGAAAAAACTATCACAGGATAAGAGACTAATCGTTTCCCCACCCCAGCCGGCGTTTCATGAGCGGACGGATAAGGGGTATACTTGGCAGGTGATCGTAAGAAGCAAATCGCGAAAAGCACTTACAGAA
>JAZQRY010000053.1:0-13430 GCA_045629825.1 Candidatus Nanosyncoccus sp.
ATGCCGCTAAATATGATATGATTTCAGACGTTTTACTAGCGGCGGCGCATGTATTATTTTTGACATTCAGAGTTGATTTTATTGCTGGTGTCGCGATAATTACGTATTACGTTGGTGTTTGCGGATTAATAGAATTAATCGTTTACGGCAAATTCTTTGGGCATCCAGATGATTGTACTAAGAATTCCTTGGCGCACCGGAATTTTCCGCTAGCTAAGAAGATTATTTTGGCGCGACGATATCTCTATACGATTTGCCTTGGAATTGTGAACGCAGTAATTCTCTTTGCGACAAATTGGCCAGACCCGGTGAAGTATGGGCTATTCGTATTTGGATGTTCGATCTTTGTGTTCATTTGGTTCTTCCTGCGACAGCGGCGTAAAAACATTTCGCGGGATGCGGTGGAGATTGAGAAGAAATTGTCGAAGAGTAAATCGACTAAGAAGAAGTAATTATAGTTATCTATAGATAGCTTCGGTAGTGGCTTTTAGAAAATTGTTAGGGTTATATAGATTGAGAGCTAGGATGTCGGTGGCGAGCTCGCCGTGCCAAAAGCCAAGGGGTGTGTAGCCGGATTTTTCCAGGGCGATGGCTCGAACTGAGCCGTTCTGGGCTAGCAGTATCTGACCACTATGCAGAGTAATGATAGATACCGGATAGCTCAAGGTAAATTTATGTAATGCATCGGCGACCTGGATGAGCGACTGCGACAAAACGAGCATCTTGGGATAATACACCGCGCGGAAAAGTTTGATTAGTTGCGGCATGGAAGCGAGCAAAATGAGATTATCGTTCATGAGTGTAAGATCGGTGATATGCTCAGCCATTAGATCTACGGCATCACGGGTAATTAAAAGGGGTCGGTCGGAAGAAGTGCAGGCGCTAGCTATAGCCTGGCCGGTGACGGTATTTTTGGATAAATCGCCTAGTAGTAGGTTGAAGTCGGCAGAGTTCATGGTTTCGATTAAGTCGTCGCCATCTGCGAAAGAGCCGGAGTCGGTGGAGCTAAGGAAAATAAAATTAGGTAAAGGCGGAAGTTTGGTTTTCAGAGCATCCGGGAAGACGACGTTTAGATTCTTGATGGGGTATTTAGTGCTGAGATATTCGGAAATTTTGATTTCAGCGTTAAAGCGCTGACTGTTGCCACCGATGACGTTGACGCTTCCCTGCTTTTGCTCGGGGATATTCCAGCCGAG
This sequence comes from Candidatus Nanosyncoccus sp., assembly GCA_045629825.1. Taxonomy (GTDB): domain Bacteria; phylum Patescibacteriota; class Saccharimonadia; order Saccharimonadales; family Saccharimonadaceae; genus Nanosyncoccus. Next base: position 1,197 of record JAZQRY010000053.1, read on the forward strand.
ATTAGTGCTGGGCTTAGTATCAACTTTAGTAAAATAGTCCATCGCTAGAATTCCATTTCGATTGAGATGGGGCAATGGTCAGAGCCCATATAATCTTCGTAAATCTCGGCGGATTTCAGATTTTTCTTAAGAGATTTTGAGATGAAGAAGTAGTCGATACGCCAGCCGACGTTGCGCTCGCGGGCTTTGCCCCAATGGCTCCACCAAGTGTATCTAACTTCTGCGGGATGGAGCTTGCGGAAAGTGTCAATAAAGCCGGCGTTGATGAGATTGGTAATTCCTTGTCGCTCTTCGTCGGTAAAGCCGGCGGAATGATGATTGGTCTTAGGACGAGCAATATCTATCTCTTCGTGAGCGGCATTGAAATCACCACAGGTGATGACGGGCTTATCTTTCTCTAATTCTTGGAGCAGATTTAGAAAATATGGATCCCATTCCTGCTCGCGAAGCTTGAGACGTGATAAATCTGGCTTGGAGTTAGGCGTATAGACATCGACGAGATAGAAATCTTTACAATCACAGACCAAGATCCGGCCTTCGCGGGCTGCTATATCATTTTCTTTAGACGTTTTGATTGCCATAAATTTTGGACAAACAGATTTAAGACAGTTTTTCGAAAATAATATAGCGGTCCCCGAATAGCCGGCTCGCTTGGCTGGGTTCCAAAGGACTTTGTAGCCTGGGAAATCGTAATCCACTTGTTCGGGCTTAGCCTTAATCTCTTGCAGGCATAGAATGTCCGGATGTTGCTCTTCTAAAAACTGTTGCAAAGCGCCTTTTCTTAGCACGGCACGTAAACCGTTGACATTCCAAGAGAAAATCCTAAGCATATCTACCTCTTTCGATATCGCGCTTCTTGATTGTCTCACGTTTGTCGTATTTTTTCTTGCCTTTGCCTACGGCGATAATTAGCTTGATATAACGGGAGCCGCCAAGGAGTTTCACAGGAACGATGGTGGACCCGGCGACTTTCTCGCGCTCAAGTGCCGCAATTTGCTTCTTCGTAGCGAGTAATTTAATATTTCGTGCAGTATCGGCACCAAGAGTGAGATTATTTAGCCATAATTCGGAATTTCTGATCGTAACAAAAGAACCCTTAAGCTGTACGTGGTGGTCGCGAATGGAGCGCACTTCGTCGCCGCTCAGGTTCATACCGACAGTCAGCTCGTCGCCTAGCACATAATCGTAGTGCGCTTTGCGGTTGACTGTAACCATATCTCCCGATTTATGCTTTTTCATATCTATATTATAGCAAATTATTGCACCTTTACGCAATCGGTGCCGACAACGTCGGTGAGGTGCTTAATGAAGTCATCGTCGGCTTCGACGCGGAAAGGCATGCGAAGAGGCTTTTTTGTATCGCCGTCTTTTAGGACTAAGACTACTTCTTGTACGCCGATGTGGATGTCGGCGAGACGCTTGATGGCAGTTAAGGTGTCGGTGTCATCAGGGTTTTGAATTAGGATGTAGACGCGCTCTTTAGAGTGGTCTTTGGGCGGTTCTTTCAAAATACGGCGGGACTCGGCCGGAGCGGAGCTAGGCGCTGACTTGCTGCCACCGGAATGCACTCGCTCGGCAGAAGTGCGGCTACCACGGCGGCGATTGTTGGACGGTGCAGCGACAGGAGCGGCTAATTTGGTGCCGGTAGATTGGTAATTCTCAAGAACTTCGTCAGAGACTAATTCGATAGTCTCGGCTAGGATTTTGACTTCGGAAGTGATGTTGCCATCGCGGTCGGTGGCGTTGACCTTCCCTGTCACACGAACTACATTATCTACTACTAATTTAGCGCCATGCTCAGCAAAGGTACTGGGGAAAACGATGAATTCGGTCTCGTTGGATTTGTCTTCAATCTTGACGAAAGCCATTTTGTCGCCTTTCTTTGTGAGAATGGTGCGAATACCGGTAATGATACCGCCGACAGTGACGATTTTATTGTTATAATCTGCGGAAATGTAGCTCATAGGATGAGTCTGCTCTTCGAAATAGGTGTCGTATTTGTCTAGCGGGTGGGCGGAGAGATAGAGTCCCATGAGATCGCGCTCCCAGAGTAGCTGCTCCTTTTCCGGGTGTTGGACGGGCGCTGGCTTGATTTCTACTTCAGGAACGGCGCCAGCTTCGCCCATTAAACTAAAGAGATCAGTCTGACCAGAGCCGACATCTTTTTGAATCTTGGAGCCGTAAGCTTGGATGGCTTCGAGATTGAATAGTAAATCTGAGCGGCTAGAGCCGAAGCGGTCAAAAGCGCCAGTCTTAATGGCGGATTCCCAGGATTTTTTATTGAATTTCCGGGAGTCTACGCGCTTGGCAAAGTCGCAAACTGATTTAAATGGGCCATTTTGGTCGCGTTCAGGAATGACGATGTCTTCGACTAAGGATTTGCCCATACTTTTGATACCGGAAAGACCGAAGCGGATGGTATTTTCGCCGCCGACGATGCCAAAGTCGCCATAGGATTGGTTAATATCAGGACCGAGGACTTTGATACCCATGCGCTTGCATTCGTTAATTTCGATAGCAAGACGGTCAGTCCAGCGCATGTCGGAGGTCATGAGAGCAGCCATGAAGGCGTCGGGGTAATGAGCCTTGAGATAGGCGGTCCAATAAGCGATTAAGCCGTAGCATGCGGCGTGAGACTTATTGAAACAATAGTTAGCGAAGTCTAGAAGCTGGCTCCAGAAAGTCTCGGCAATTTCCTTAGTGGCACCACCAATCTTCTGGGCGCCTTCGATGAATTCGGGCTTGACTTTGTTCATTAGATCGATCTTCTTTTTCCCCACCGCTTTACGTAAGGTGTCCGCCTGGCCACCGGTAAAGCCACACCATTCCTTAGAAATCTGCATGAACTGCTCCTGGTAGATCATAATACCGTAGGTGCTTTTAAGTGAATTCTCGAGACCAGGATGAAGATAGGTGATTTCTTCTTCCCCGTGTTTGCGCCGAATAAAGCTGTCAATAAACTGCATCGGACCAGGGCGATAAAGTGCCACCATAGCGATGATATCTTCGAAAGTGGAAGCCTTGAGATCTTTGAGATAGCGCTTCATGCCGGCAGATTCAAGCTGGAAGACGCCGGTAGTCTCGGCACGCTGCAAGAGCTCGTAGGTCTTTTCGTCGTCTAATGGCAGAGAGTACATGTCAATATCTTGGTGATAAACTTTACGAATCATGCGGAGAGCATTGTTAATCACAGAAAGGTTAGACAGACCGAGAAAGTCCATCTTGAGCAGGCCCATTTCTTCGACCTGACCCATCGGGAATTGCGCAGCAATGGGACCCTTGGCGGAGACTTCAAGTGGAACGAATTTAACTAAATCATCTGGAGCGATAATGACGCCGCAGGCATGGACGCCGTGGTTTCTAATAGTGCCTTCGAGACGAGAAGCGAAATCGATGACTTCTTTGGATGTAGGATTGGTTTCGTATTCTTGCTTCAAATCTGGGACATCTTTAATAGCATCGGCGAGATGAACGTGATGGCCCATGACGGGGTCTGGTACCATTTTGGCGAGACGGTCAGCCTCGGCATAGGGTACTTCGAGTACGCGAGCTACGTCGCGCACGGCGTTTTTGGCCATCATTTTACCAAAGGTAGTAATATTGGACACTCTGGCTTTCCCATATTTTTCGGTACAATATTCGATTACTTCGTCGCGGCGAGTATCCTGGATGTCGGTATCGATATCCGGCATGCTGATACGATCGGGGTTCAAGAAACGCTCAAAGAGCAAATCGTATTTCAGAGGATCAAGCTCGGTGATACGGAGGGCATATGCTAATATCGAGCCGGCAGCGCTTCCCCGCCCTGGGCCATAGACAATACGCTGCTCCTTACCCCAGTTGATGAAATCTTGTACGATCAGGAAGTAGCCGTTGTAGCCCATGTGATCGACCACGCCGAGTTCGTAATCGATGCGGGGGAGAATTTTGTGCAATTCGTCACGATCTTCGTCTAGCTTGCTTAGAATATTGCGACATTCTTCGATGGAGAGATCGACAGTGTCTTCAAGCTTGCGACCATCGTAGCGGTAAACGAGACCTTGAAATACTAGCTTGTCGAGATAAGTCTTTTCGTCATCGTCGGTGGGAATTGGGAATTTTGGAATTAAAATACGGCCGAGTTGCAAATCTACATCGCAACGTTCGGCGATTTTCTTGGTATTTAATATCGCTTCAGGGCAAGTATCTTGCCAGTGGTCAATTATTTCTTGAGCTGGGATGACGTGGAGATCGTAATCGCGGAGAGAGAAACGGTTAGGGTCGGATAGATTGCCGGCAGTACCGATGCAAAGCAGGACTTCATGGGCTTCTTGGTCTTCCTTATTAAGATAGTGGGCATCACAAGTGACGACTAGGGGGATGCCGAGTTCTTTGGCATGAGCCATGTGCCAATCGTTAATCTTCTTCTGTTCTTCTGAGTGCGTACTAGACTTGGGATGACCGTGATCCTGCATTTCTAGATAGAAACGATCGCCGTAGACGCCTTTGTACCAGTCGATTAGCTCTAAGGCGCGCGCGTCATCACCAGCGCGAATAGCTTCGGATATTTCAGAGCCCATACAGCCACTTAGACAAATCACGCCTTCGCTGTATTTCTTAAGGTCGTCGTGGTCAGTACGAGGTTTGTAATATCGACCATTAATTTCGGCATTGCTCATGATATGGCAGAGATTCTCGAAACCTTTGGCATTCATGGCAATCAAAGTAATGTGAAATCTTTGCTTGTCGTGGGCTGGGTCTTTGTCGGTCATCTTGCGAGCCGCGACATAGGATTCGAGACCAAGCAAGGGCTTAATGCCGGCAGCATTACATTCCTTGTAAAGCTCGACTAGACCGCTCATGGTGCCGTGGTCAGTAACCGCTACGGCTTCCATGCCGTCGTTTTTGACAAATTCAACTAATTCCGGAATCTTGGTCAGACCGTCTAGAAGTGAGTAGTGGGTGTGATTATGCAGATGCACAAAATCACTGGGCTTTAACTCTGTCATAGTAAAATTATAGCACGCAGTTACTTGCTAGCGGTTTTTTTCTTATCAGTCGAATCAGCTTTAGTGGAAGCTTTTGGCTGAGTGGCAGATTTATCAGTAGATGGCTTTTTATCTTCAGTAGATTTTATATCGTCATCTTCTTCGTCAAAATCACAACCACAGTCGCAATCTTCATCGCAAGATTTTTTCTTGGCTTTGGACGAGATGACGTGACCGGCTAGAGCGCCAGCGGCAGCGCCAAGAATGGCACCAAGAACAAATTTGCCTGCACCGCTTTTGGTTTTTTCTTTACTTTTTTCCGTCATCTTTTTTCTCCTTTTCTTTGATTTTTTCCTTTAATTTGGGGTTAACATACTTGTCTACGAACATCTCGACAGTGCCACCGATGGATGTCATGCCTTTAACATTTGATACGATGCCGTTGGCGTTGTCGGCGATATCTTGACCTTTGATAACAATTCTTCGAGCATCTTTGGTTAGCTCAATTAATTTGACGAACAATACTATGCCGATAACTAAGAATACAAATAAAGTTAGAGCTAGTATGGCTACTAATATCCATTCCGCTACATTCATTTTTACTCCTTTGTGTATTTATTAACAATATCGATAATATCTGAGGCGTAATCAGTCTCAGAGAGACAATATTCGAGATGGGCCATGAAGTAATTCTTGGGGTCACCGGTGGTAATCCATTTGCCTTGGCTACGAGCAACGATAACGTCGCCATGCTCGGCCAGCTTAGTAATGGCATCTACTGTCCATAGTTCGCCATCTAGACCGGTATTTGATGGAATTAGATAGTCAAAAACTTCGGGAGTTAGTAGATAGCGGCCGTAGCTAGTGAGATTGCTCGGCGACAAATCTGGAGTTTTGGGCTTTTCGACAATGTGGCTCAGGGTGCCATTATCCTTCAGGGCGATCATACCGTAGCGATTCCAGACTTCTTCAGGCATTTCTTGGGCGGTAATGACAGCCTTGGCATCGGGATGCTTATTGTATTCTTCGATCAAGGTCTTGACGTCGCTTTCGCCTAGGATTAGGTCGTCGCTATAGAGCACCACAAAAGCTTCTTCGTCTTGAACAAATTTTTTGGCTGATACAATAGGCGAGCCATTGCCATAAGGTAAGGTCGGATCCTGTTCGATAACGGTGATTTTTGGTAAGTCTAGTACTTCCTGTACCGATTCGAAACGTTCGGCTTTTCCCTGCTTCTCTAGTAATTCTTTGACGTTGGCGGCCTGACCGTGGAAGTAGTCTTCGTAAATCTCTTTGGATTTAGTATTTGGCGTGGCCACAATGATTATTTCTTCAATACCAGCCTTAGCACATTCTTCTACGCAAAGCTGCATCACGGGCTTGGCGCCAATCGGAATCATAGCTTTGGGTATAGTTTTAGTAATGGGTAGATACCGGCTAGCGAAGCCTGCATCTGTAATTATTGCTTTTTTTACTGTCGGCATTTATCCTCCTTTTTGATATGTTACCGTGATATGCTTTAAGTTACTGACGATTTGAAATAATTGTAATAATTATAGGGAAAAATGTCAAGATATACTCTGGATTTTGCCGGTGCCGAGCTCTAGATGAAGCAAACGCTGGTTGCTGGAGCCGCGGAACCGGAGGCTTAAGTCTTTCTTAGCCAAAATGAAGGGGCCGTCAATCAGGGCGTCTAGTGACTTAAGGAATTCCCAGGGTTCTTTGCCGTATTCTTTGATAATCTCATAAGTGAAGCCGGAAAAGCTCCAGGCGTTCCAGCCAAGCTCCTGACGCGCCCAGTCGGCGATTTCTTTACAAGCTTTGGGCTGTACAAAAGGTTCGCCGCCACAGAAAGTGATGCCGGCTTGACCTTTGAAGGCTTTCAGTTCTTCCTTTAGGTCATCAATCTTAATTAGGAAGCCGGCTTCATAATCCCAAGTCTCAGGGTTTTGGCAACCTTTGCAGTGGTTGGGACAGCCCTGAGTCCAGAGCACGACACGCAGGCCGTCGCCATTGACGATGTTGTCGTGCTCAAGTGGACCGCTCAGACGGATATAGCCGTCGGGAGTGTCGAGCTGCTTGGCAATTTTCTCTAATGATATTTTGTGATAGTCCATCAGTATTACTCGGCATCTCCTTTAGCGATGTTGTGGACGCTCTCAAACGGAATGTCGCCTTCGAGACGGCCACAGTGTGGGCAGCGGTTGCCGGTGATGATGCCGGAGAAACCACAGATGGGGTCGCGGTCTACCGGGTGGTTGACTGAACCGTAACCAACACCTTCATCATGCATTTTGCGGATTACAGCTTCGAAAGCTTCGATGTTTTGCGATGGGTCACCGTCTAACTCGATGTAGGTGATGTGGCCAGCGTTGCAAAGATTATGATACGGAGCTTCGATTTCAATCTTTTCAAAGGCGGAAATTGGGAAATAGACTGGGATATGGAAGGAGTTGGTGTAGAAATCGCGATCGGTAACACCTTTGATTTCGCCAAATTCTTTGCGATCCATACGGGTAAAGCGGCCGGCAATACCCTCGGCTGGAGTAGCGAGCAGGCTAAAGTTGAGCTTGTATTTTTTGCAATATTGGTCACATTTTTCGCGCATGTGAGTGACGATATCTAGGCCAAGTTCACGAGCATCTTCATCTTCACCGTGGTGCTTGCCAGTCATAGCAACGAGGGTCTCAGCAAGACCGATAAAGCCAATAGAAAGCGTGCCATGCTTGATGACGTCGCGCAAAGTGTCGTTGGGGCCGAGCTTTTCGGAGCCGAACCAGTTACCCTGACCCATTAGAAATGGGAAGTTGCGGACGTGTTGGTTGGCCTGGAATTCGAAGCGCTCTAGAAGCTCATCTTTGACTAGGTCCATTTTCTCGTCTAGTTCTTTGTAAAATCCTTCCCAGTCAGCTTCTTTGCGCTCGCCGGTGCAGATGCCGTGTTTGATGCCGATGCGTACTAGGTTGATGGTGGTAAAGGAGCAGTTGCCACGACCAGTAACGACACCGTCTGATTCTGGGAAGACGCTGGCAAAGACACGAGTGCGGCAACCCATGGTAGCAATTTCGGAGCGATAGTCGCCGGGCTTGTAATATTTAAGATTGTAGGGGGCGTCAATAAAGCAGAAATTCGGGAAAAGGCGCTTAGCGGAGACTTCCATAGATTTCTTAAACAGGTCGTAATTTGGATCTTCGGGGTTATAGTTGACACCTTCCTTAACTTTGAAAATGCTGATTGGGAAAATCGGTGTCTCGCCCTTCCCTAGGCCGTTTTCGGTGGCTTGCAAGAGATATTTTGGGACTAAGCGTCCAGCTGGAGTAGTATCGGTGCCGAAGTTGATACTAGTAAATGGCACCTGAGCACCAGCACGAGAGTGCATAGTGTTGAGATTGTGGATGAAGCCTTCCATGGCTTGAAGAGTTTCACGCTCCACGTCTTCGTTAGACGCTTCGATAACTTCTTTGGGCCACTTGGCTTTCTTTAATTTAGCATCGTCGCCGAATTCGATATCGTCTTTGACTTTAAGGTCTAGTTTCTTGCCGGCGAATTTATTGTATTTTTCGAGATTCTTCTCTAGAGCTTTGCGGAAGGATTTATTGACACCTGGAGCCATAGCATAGTCAAAATTCGGAATGGATTGACCGCCGTGCTGCTCGTTCTGATTAGCCTGAAGCAAGATAGCGGCGAGAGCGCCATAGGAGCCAATAGAATTTGGCGTGCGAAGATGACCGTGGCCGGTATTGAAGCCACCGTTTTCAAACATGACGAAGGGATCGGATTGGCAGCAAGTGAGAGTGCCAGTAGCATAGAAATCTAGGTCATGGATATGGATATCGCCAGTCTCGTGGGCGAGAGCGATGTCGGGGCGAAGCAAAGCGTCGCGAGCAAACATTTTGGAGCCTTCGGCACCGAATTGGAGCATTTTGCCCATGGCAGAGTTGCCGTCTACGTTGGCATTACTACGCTTAATATCAGAATCTTCGGCAGCGTCGGCATGAGAGATAGTACGATAAATCATCATGAGATCGGATTTCGCATCACGGACGCGGGAGCGCTCTTGACGATAGCGGATATAGGCACGAGCAGTACGCTTGAAACTGGACTCCATCAGGACTTCTTCGACGATATCCTGGATTTGCTCAACATTAGGGGTGCGAGCAGTAATAGTTTCATCGGCGCGCTTCAAAACTTTCTCGGTGAGAGCCTTAGCGCGGTCGTGCTTGAATTCTTCGGTAGCAAGGCCAGCTTTGGCAATAGCTTCGGTGATTTTTTCTGGATCAAATTTGACGATTTTGCCGTCTCTTTTGATAATTCTTTTGAACATTTGATACCTCCTTCGTGTGTTCAAATTTTGGTTTTTTGATGATTAAACGCTATATTTAGTGCTTAGTACTAAGTATATACCACTAAATATGGATTTGCAAGTAGTTTTTGTGGTTAAGTTATTCACAGGGCAGAATCGAGGATTTCGTCGGTAGTTTCGGAGATCATATCCTCGTATCCTACCAGAGATTTATAAGCTGCGAATTGGGCGGCGCGGTCGTGGCTAGTCATGTAAGGTCTGCTCGGATCGTGAAAATGGGGCAAATTAATAATATCGTCGTAGCTTTTCATGCTTTATGACCTCCTACTTGGCGATTACGGAAGCGCATAGTGGCGCTTTTTTCGTAGTTTTTGAGCTTTAGGATCGCGTTTTTGCCATAACGCTTTTTGATGGAGACTTCGGCGGCTTGCAATCTTTGCTCGCGCGCCGATTTGGACTGTTCTTTCTTATAATCGGTAAAAATATCCATCTGGCGGGGTGCGTTTTTAGCTGTTTTCGCATCTTGTACGTGACCGGCTGTAACGTAGATGGCGCGCACCATCAAGTCTTTCTCTACCAGGCGCTGGTACAATTTAGTGGCGCCCTTGGCGAATTCTTTGGATGAATTAGTGAAGCTGGATAAATTTAAGGTTCCGTGGGCAGGTCTCGGGACCATACGGCCATAATGATCTCTATGCATCTCCCCCTTATAACCTGCGTTGTCTTTATCATAGGCTATCGTAAGAATGACTTGATCGGTAACGAGCCCTTTGGCGAATAGCTCAAGGGCTAGCGCATCGGCCATTTCCCATGTGACCAGTCGGGCATCTTCGTAGTTATACGGCTCATGCAATACTTGACCACTAGACATAGAATGATTTCTACTCTGGTAGGCGCGAACTTCTGACATAGTCACCGGCTCCCAACCCCAGGCGTGGTCAATTAGGAGCTCGGCATTAATGCCGAACTCAGCATATAGCTTGTCGGAGCCAGTCAAGGAATAATGAGCTAAGTCGCCCATGGTATGGATGCCGAGCTTAGCTAGCCTACGACTATGCCCTGGGCCGATGCGCCAGAAGTCAGTCAGTGGTAGGTGGTTCCATAGCTTCTGTCGGTAGCTCATTTCATCTAATTCTGCTATTCTAACTCCATGGGCATCAGCTGGGATATGTTTCGCGGTAATGTCCATGGCGATTTTGGCAAGATAGAGATTAGTGCCGATGCCAGCGGTGGCGGTGATACCGGTGGCGTCAAGTACGGCATGAATCATTTTCTCCGCCAATTCTCGTGCTGACATGTGATAATTTTTAAGATATGGAGTTGCATCAATAAATACTTCGTCGATAGAGTAGACATGGATGTCGGTAGGTGCGACGAAATGGGTGTAGATTTCGTAAATTTGGCGAGATATTTCCATGTATTTTAGCATCTGGGGCGGCGCTACGGTGAAATCCGCCTTGGCGCGCTCTGCCACCTGGATGACTTTCCATAGGCGTTCCCTACCGCCTAGGCCTAGCTCTTTGAGCGCGGGAGAGACGGCGAGACAGATAGTTTTGTCGGTACGGACAATGTCGGCCACGACGAGGCGGGCCTTCAAGGGGTCTAGGCCGCGCTCCACGCATTCTACGGAAGCGTAGAAGGATTTTAGGTCAATGGCGATATATTGACGTTGCATAGATTAATTATACAACAGATAGGGATATGCTATACATGAAAAAATCCCTGAGATTGATGCGCGGCAAATGCCGGCGGATCTCAGGGATGTAATAGACGAAAAGGCCGGGGAAAATCCTAGAGCGAGCTTCTTCTCGCTCAGACTTACGTGGAAGATTTCTCTTCTGATGTTCCAAACCCCCGGCTTAATCTGGAACCACGCTCGTTTGGGTTTCCACCATCAAGGGCAGGAAACTCACACAAATCTCCCACCAGCCTATTCCCACTGCATACTAGCCATCTTCTCGAGCGCGTCCGCCCGAGAAGTAAGTCTTTATCTCGGCGCGTCCGCCAAGATATTGACTTCTTGGCTTTTCTGCTCCATGGGAGCCAACGTCCACACGTTGACAAGGATAGGCTTCCGCATGGCCTTGATACCGCGGAAGGTAACCACTGCACTGGCGTCGCTCCGGAGCAACGCACTGGCTTAACGGCTCATGGTGGAGCCAATACTAAGAACGCAAGGCGTTGCGGGCGCAATAGAGGAAAAAATCTTTTTTCGTCTATTATTTTTTAATGTGCGTCTGCTCGTTTCTCGCGAACTTTCTATATTGTATCATGCCTTTGACAAAATGTAAAGTATTAAGCGAATTATTATGTTATAACAGGGGTGGAAAATGTCGATTGGGGGTCGACAATTTCTATCAGAGCTGGTCCTTAGAGCTTACCCTTGACTTTTTAGCTATTTATAGTATAATTATTGTAAAGCTCTGGTTGGTGTGTTTAGCCAATCGATAACGCATATGGAGCGGTACTTTAATATTTCTAGAGTAAAGGAGAGAAAAGTGAGCGAGAAAGGTGTTGCGAAAATACTTCAGTTTAAACCACTAGTAGAATGTGAGAAAGAAAGAAAGTTCGTGGGCGGAGCTCGCCAAAAGGAACAGGAGGCTGTCGCCTGCAAGAGTCCAATCTTAATTGATTGGCTGAATAGGCTGAGCTTTGCGGTTTCGTTTCATAAGAATTACTTTGACATACCACTCATCGACAATGTCCTTGTGGGGTTAAACTATGGTGAAACCAATACCTGGAAACTCTATTGGATGGATGATCCTATGGATCCATCATATGTTTCATACTTGGTTATCCTGCAGGATTTCCACAATGAGAATGCCGCTAAAATAATGGCGGCAATCGTAGACAGAATGATTCGAGAAGCCTATCTAGAAGAAATTAGGGCTCTCGAAGCAGGTGTCAATACCTATGACTTAGCCAAGCCATACCATGTTAAGCTGGGAGAAGGTGCAACCATCA
>JAZQRY010000054.1:0-3733 GCA_045629825.1 Candidatus Nanosyncoccus sp.
GTGCGAGATTTGGTGAAAAAACTATCACAGGATAAGAGACTAATCGTTTCCCCACCCCAGCCGGCGTTTCATGAGCGGACGGATAAGGGGTATACTTGGCAGGTGATCGTAAGAAGCAAATCGCGAAAAGCACTTACAGAAATATGCGAAGATCTAGATAAGAATTTCAAAATCACGCTAGACCCGCCAGGGTTGTTGTGATAAAATAGGCATAAGGATAACAAAAGGAGGCAAGATATGTGCACAGGGGTGAGGTTTAACGATGATGCTGGGAATATGTATTTCGGGCGGAATTTGGACTGGAGTACGCCATACGGGCAGAAGGTAGTAATTACGCCGCGGGAATATAGATATAAGTCAGCATTCCTGGGCGAGATGGCAAATTCGCCAGCACTGATTGGTATGGGGATTATCGCAGAAAACACACCGCTGTATTTTGACTGTGCAAATGAGTGGGGTTTAGCGGTCGCAGGTCTAAACTTCCCTGGTTATGCGAAGTATGCTCCGGATGCCGTAGACGGCAAAACTAATATAGCAGCGTATGAATTTCCGCTATGGGTAGCACTAAATTTCAAGACTGTAGATGAAGTAGAAAAGGCTTTACCTTCGGTGGCGATTGTGGCTAAGCCGATTAATGATCAATATCCCGTATCGCAGCTACACTGGATTATAGGGGACGCGAAGCGGTCTATTGTGGTAGAATACACCGAAAACGGGATGGAGATCTTCAAGAACGATGTAGATATCTTAACCAACCAGCCGGGCTATGGGTGGCATAAGGAGAACTTACGCAATTACATGAATCTGTTCCCGCAGATGCCAAAGGAAGTTAAGTGGGCAAAAGCCAAGATGACGGCATTTGGAAGCGGGTCTCTAATGCGGGGGTTGCCGGGTGGATTCTATTCTACCGATCGTTTTATTCGCGTGGCTTATCTTAATACCCATTATCCAATGCAGAACGATGAAGCTTCGAATGTATCGCGGCTGTTCCATACTCTTACTGGGGTAGCGATGATTGATGGGGGTGCGGCGATGGGGGATGGGACGTACGAGAAGACTATCTATACTGGCGGATATTCTACCCGCACCAAGACTTATTATTACAACACCTATGAAGATCCGGCAATTCAGAGTGTTTCTCTATCTGACCATAATCTTGATTCGAGTGAGTTGATTATGATATAATATCTCTTATGAAAATTATTACCACGCCAGATGGGCGGCTGAGAGAGAAGTCGGAGAAAGTACGCAAGATTGATGATGAAATTCGCGGGATTATTGCTGATATGCGGAAATTATCGCTAGATTGGGAAAAGGAACATCCTTATGAGCTATCGGCGGCGATGGCGGCACCCCAGATGGGAGTGAATAGGCGGATTATTATCGTGCGTGATGATATGGAAGATAAGAAAAAGGCTACCTTTACCGCGCTAATTAATCCAGAGATTATCCGAGCAGATGGTAAGGTAAAAAAGGATTACGAAGGCTGTCTGTCAGTGCCAGAGATTTACGGAATGGTACCTAGACATACTAAGGTACGCGTAAAAGCTAAGCTAGAAGACGGCACCGAAGTACGAATCAAGGCGACCGATGAAATGGCGCGGACTCTGCTACACGAAATTGACCACCTAGATGGGATACTTTTCATTGATCATATCCGCGATAAATCAGATGCGTTCTATAAGATGAACAAAAAGGGTGATTTGGAGCCGGTGAAGGATTATGAGAAAGAAATCCGCAATAATAAAGAGCTTTGGGGCGAAGATTAGTTTTTATAGAGATAAACAAAAGGAGGCGAAATGAGTGAAAAACAGAAAGTGATATTTTTCGGGAATGGTCCACTGTCGAAATATGCATTAGCAGTGATAGAGCGAGAGTGCCAGGTGATTTTCCGTGCAAGGCGCAAGGAGGATTTGGCAGAGGTATGCCGGCTGAAGCAAGAAAATCCAGATGCGCATGGAGTGCTGGCTTCATTTGGAGTATTGATTAAGCCTGAAGTGTTGGAGCTATTTGAGCCGGAAGGGATTTTGAATATTCATCCTTCTCTGCTACCACGGTACAGGGGTGCATCACCAATAGAAAGTGCGATACTGGATGGAGATTCGGAATTCTCAGTATCGGTTATGAAGCTCGCAAAAGCGATGGATGCGGGGTCAATTTATTGGCAAACCACACTGACGAGTGCCAAAATTCGGGAAATATCCGGTGACAGGAGTGGTGATGATTTGCCTAGCAAAGATGAAATATACAAGGCATTGGCCGAAACAGGGGCGGAATGGATCGTAAAACATCTCGGAGATTTGCCCGAGCCGGCGTTGCAAGATGAAAAAGAAGCAACCTTTTGCGGAAAAATGGATAAATCTATGGGAGCTTTGGCTCCTGATATAGATACGGCGGAGCTAACTTTACGAAAAATCATTGCTTTTCAGGGCTTCCCAAAGCCTAAATATACGTTTTTTGGTGTACCCTGCATCGTTCTAGGCGCACATATATTAGAGACGGGCGAGACCGCACCCCTTACTATTCCCTGCGTAGATGGTGTCTATGTAGCTGTAGATAAGTTACAACCCGAAGGACGGAAAGCAATGGATGCGAAGGCATTTTTAAATGGATACAAAAAATAAGGGCTGGTAGCCCTTATTTTTTAGACTAATTTGGAGCGATTGGCACGGATTTCAGCTTTCATCTCTTCGATGGTGCGAGTGACAATTTCGCGGTAGTCGGGGCGATTCTTCTCTAGCCACTTGGCGGCTTCCATAGGATCGGTAATAGCATCAAATTCATTAAGCTGAGCTTCGGTGAGCCCTTTAGAGATACGCTCGCCAATGCGGACTTCAAGCTCTTCCTGGACGTAATCTAGGAATTTTTGCTTTTGATCTTCAGGCATAGCTGAGAGTCCCATCTCTTTTAGAAAATTCTCATCAAATTGCATTTATTTTATATCCTCCTTTGTTGCTTATGATTATTATAGCATACAAATGGCGAGAATTGAAATATTTGTATTTTAGAGCGTGCGTTTTTTGGTCTCGCGAGTGAAGAATTTGAGACGATCACCGATTTGAAGATCGATTTTGCTGGTAGTTTTTAGAGCTAGACCACCAGTCTCGCCGGCGATTAGCTCTTTCGCATCGATTTTTTCCTTTTGGACAGAAGTAACTTCGGCTTCGCCGAGATATTTTTTGTTACGGATTACGCGGGCTAGGTATTCGGGCTTCACGACGCCGTCTAATACTTCCCCACCGGCGATAATATTAGTCTTCTCGGTACGGAAGACGCCAAGGACTTTCATCTCGCCCTTGTCTTCTTCGATAATTTCGGCATCTAGGAGATTTTCCATTTCGTGCTTGGCGTCATCTAGTAATTCATAAATTACCTTATAGGTGCGGATCGGCACATTGTCGCGAGCAGCCATTTTGGAAATATTGATTGGTACAGATACGTTCAAGCCGTAAATTACTGTATCTTCGCCAGCGGCCATATAGACGTCGTTTTCGCTGATGTCGCCAACCCCTGTGTGAACGATATTTAGGGTAATTTCGCCATGAGTGTCAATCATTTTGAGGCTGTCTACCACACTGGTGACTGAGCCGAGCACGTCACCCTTGACGATGACATTAAACACTTTGGAATTATCAGCCGTAGTCATCATGCGAAGAAGATCGGTGCTAGTGACGTTAGCATTGGCGGATTCATCGGCAGCGGCTTGGGCGTTAAGAAGAGCCATTTTGCGGGC
>JAZQRY010000055.1:0-3316 GCA_045629825.1 Candidatus Nanosyncoccus sp.
GGATTGATCAGTGGCAAACTAAAGAAGGCGACTTTGATTGCTGATGAGCTAGGTATTACTCGGTCGCGTTTGGGACAGATACTGGAACGGAGTCGCGATAAACTAAAGGTTGCCATTGCGAGCGACAAGATTGATCCGACGATTCATCAAAAGTTACAGAAATATGCAAAGCAGAGTACTAGATTGAATGATATTAAAGGGGTGAGCGATGTGTATGACAATGCGGCGGTGGCGAGATTATATGCTAAGGTGACGGGTGAGTATGAGATTTATAAGAATTATTATCTTAAATCTGAATGGCTAACTAATGATACAGGGAAGATGGATGAGAAGGTTGGGACGGTGATGGCTTGGCTTAAGTCGCAAGTAGCTTTTGTGCCAATTACTGACCTAGTTGAGCAGTCGGGTGTGCAAGAGTCGGTTATTCGAGATTTAACACAAGTTAAGATTAAGGATGGATATATAGCGATCGTGAATGGGCATCGCAAGGATGGTGTAAACCGAGTTAATTTAATTCATTCGGTGATGCGGAAGAATATTAAGCCAATGTCGATGCAAGAAGTCAGTGAGCAGACTGGGATTGACCTGGAGTCGCTACGTAGTTATATTTATCGAGTGCCGGGGATAGTAAATGTAGGTAATTCAGTTTATGCGCTAGAAGAATTTGGTTATTCGAATAAAGATTCGGAAGCTATCGCTGTGGACTATTTGCGTGAGTGGGGGACGCCACGTCCGATGAAAGAGATCGTTGAGCATGTCTTACATTACCGGGTAGTAAATCCTGATACTGTAGCTACGGCAATCTATGCGAATCCGGAAGTGTTTACTAGATTTAGTAATGGTTATGTGGCTTTGGCGGAATGGGGTTATGAATCGGATGCGAAGAAACGTGCGGTATTTGAGGTGTCGGCTAGGAAAGCAGTGCTGGTGGTACTTGAAGAAGCTACGGGGCCGATGTCTAATCGAGATATTTTGGAAGCGGTGAAGGAGAAATACGGTGACAAGGCTACTAGTAATCTGGTCACGATCGCGGCGGCGACGGTGGAGTTAGAAAAAGAAGGTCTATTGGACCTTCTGGGGACGTCGACGTATTATTATCAGATAAAGAGATAAGGTTTGGCGGAAAGGACAGGATTCGAACCTGCGGAGCGTTAACTCTCTGGTTTTCAAGACCAGTGCCTTCAACCACTCGGCCACCTTTCCATCTACTATTTTACCACATTTCCCTAAAATATGGTATAATTACTCTATGGCAAGAAAAATTAAACTGCGACCAGTTTCGAAACAGAATCGTAATAATAATCACAAACACAGTGACAAACGTCAACATCCACGACTCAAAGACGGTCGCTAAATCAAAGAATATAAAAATAAGCCCCCGATAAGGGGGCTTATTTATTCGGCATTGGTATAGACGTTGGTAACGTCGTCGAGATCGTCGACAGCTGATAGAAGCTTTTCGAGTTTCTCTGCGGTTTCGCCTTCGACTGGCACAAAGGATGATGGCACATATTGTAGCTCGGCGGAAGTGACGGTGAGACCGGCAGCGTCGAGCGCTTGTTTGACTTTCATGAGATCTGACGCTTCGGTATAGATGACGATGCCATCTTCTTCTTCGGTGGCATCTTCGGCACCAGCTTCGAGTGCAGCCATCAAGGCATCTTCGCCTTTGTCGGATATTTCGATAACACCTTTACGCTTGAATTGGAACATAACGGAGCCCGATTCCGCGATGCGACCACCGTTTTTGTCTAGGGTGTGGCGGACTTCTGGAAGAGTGCGATTCTTATTGTCGGTAGCTACTTCGATAATGATGCCGACGCCACCTGGGCCGTAGGCTTCGTAAACTTCTTCGATCAATGTAGCTGCAGATTTATCAGCTACGCGTGCGATGGCGCGTTCGATATTAGCCTTGGGCATGTTGGCGAGACGAGCTTTCTCTAGAACCATGGCCAGACTGGGGTTCATAGCCGGGTCGGTGCCGCTTCTGGCGGCGATTGCGATTTGATTACCGATTTTGGTAAAAAGCGCGCCTCTTTTGGCATCAACGACGGCTTTTTGCCTTTTTGTGGTGGCCCACTTACTGTGTCCCGACATAGAAACTCCTTAATTTATTTGTGTATTGTATTTATTTTATCATTTTTGGTCTTAAAAGTACATACTCGGGCAAAGTATGATATACTGGAGTTAGGTAATTTGTTAAGGTCGGTGGGCAGGAGGTCCCGAATGAAAAATAAAAAATGTAAATATATATTTGTAACAGGAGGAGTGCTGTCAGGCGTGGGCAAGGGCATCACGGCGGCAAGTATGGGGGCGATTTTGAAGGCGAAAGGCTTCAAAGTTACGATGCAAAAATGTGACCCGTATCTGAATGTAGATGCGGGTCTTTTGAATCCGGTGGAACATGGTGAGTGCTATGTGACGCATGACGGAGTGGAGACAGACCTGGATCTTGGGCATTATGAGAGATTTTTGGACTTTGAAACTTCGAAATATTCAATTACTCTAAGTGGCTCAATTTATAAAGAGCTGATCGAGAGAGAGCGCTCGGGGGGATTTCATGGCAAGACAGTGCAGCTGGTGCCGCATTTTACGGGACTGGTATGCGAGAAGATTGAAAAGGCTTCGGCGGAGAGTGATATCCATATCGTGGAAATTGGGGGAACGATTGGGGATTACGAAGGGCTGCCATTTGTGGAAGCGATTCGGCTATTTGCAAATAAAGTGGGGCGACGAAACTGCTTGTATGTGTCGGTAGTATATGTGCCGTTTATTCATACGTCAAATGAGCTGAAGACTAAGCCGGCGCAAAATGCGTTGAAGGATCTACGCGGATTTGGGATTATCCCGGATATTGTATGCGTAAGGACTGAGAAGCCATGCCCGAGGGCGATTTGTGAAAAGATCGCGGCATTTTCGGGGATTTCTTCGGATGCAGTGGTGAATTTGCCGGATATTAATTCGGTGTATGATGTGCCGTTTAATGTGCTGAAGTCGGGGGTGCTAGAAATATTGAATGATTTCGTGGGGGATACGAAGGAGCCAGATATGTCGCGGTGGAAGGAATTCTCGCGGCGGAGAGCACGGAATTATAGCAAGACGGCGAAGATTGGTCTGGTGGCGAAGTATGTGGGAAATGATGATACGTATATCTGCGTGACGGAAGCGCTGAAGGCGGCAGCGGCGTGGAATGGAGTGAATCTGGATCTGCATTGGATTAATGCGGAAGAAGTGACGGAGAAAGATTTGAAGAAGGTAGATGGAATTGTGGTGCCAGGGGGGTTTGGCGCAAGGGGGAAGTCGGAGGCCAAGCGGT
>JAZQRY010000056.1:0-16884 GCA_045629825.1 Candidatus Nanosyncoccus sp.
ATGTAGGTGAAGGTGACCCAGTTACACTTCTTGCATCTAACTTTAAGCGCGCTGGCTACGGCTTTGCTGGTTGGTCTACCAATCCAAATGCTACTGTAACTAGCGGTGACAAAATCTATGGCCCAATGGAAACTATAGACGCTCCTGCTTACCCAACTAACGGCACCAATATCATTACTATGTATGTTGTATGGGTAGAAGCCGAAAAAGATGGTAATAATAATCCAGTCTATCTCCAAGATTTCACTCATAATGACTGCGATGCTCTTACCAAGGCAGACTTTAATTCTACTACCGGCGTCATTACTCCAGGCAGCGTAATTGCCCTTACTGACAAACGTGATGACCAGATCTATACCATAGCTAAGCTTGCCGATGGTAACTGTTGGATGACCGAAAACCTCAGACTAGAACATGAAGGTACGGTAGGGAATAATAAGAATGATAGCAGCGTAACGAACGAATCACTTTCCCAAGGCTACGGCGGTACTGCTGGCACTTATGGTAATTTCGTAGGTTTAGCCGACCCAGAATCTGCTAACTTCAGCAACTCTACTACTTCAAACTCTATCTACAAGTCTGACGGTTCTGGCGATGTATTTAATTCTGCTAATAATACATTGGAAGATATCGGCACTTCTAACAATCCGCAACTTCGCTTCCCACGTTATAATAGTGACAATACGCAAAATCTAGTAGATGGTACTACTTATACTGAATACTACACCAATGCCTCAAGTCCATCTAAAAGCGGAACATTTTATAATCTCTACTCTTATGGCAACTACTACACTTGGGCTGCTGCAATGGCAAACACCAATTATTACACGAATTATCCTATATCCGAAACTGCTGGTACTTCTATCTGTCCTTCTAATTGGCGTTTGCCATCCAGCGGCAGTGCTACTAAAGAATTTGGCACCCTTTCCCAGCGTTATGGTGGGACTGGTAGTGACCAGAACAGTGACGCTAATCCTGGTGACGTAATAAGTAATCGCTTCCGTACTTTTCCTAATAATTTCCTTTACTCTGGCTACTTTGACGGTTCATCCAAGTACTCTCGCGGCTCGAATGGTGACTACTGGAGTAGGTCAGCTTATCAAGATTACGGTAATAGCTACGCCAGCAGCTTTAGTATCGGCTCCACGATTCTTATCCCATCTAACTCCAACAGAAAATACTATGGTTTCAGTGTCCGTTGCCTCTTAGATAATACTTATACTATTCAATATGATGGTAATGGTGCAGATAATCCTAATGGTATGGGTACTACAAACCAAACTAACGGTACAAAAAGTATCAATCAGACTGATATTAGCGACGGCGCCAAAGTAAGGCTTCTCCCTTCTAACTTTAAACGTGCAGGTTATGGCTTTGCTGGTTGGAGTACAGATCCAGACGCTTATACTCACTTTACTGATAACGATAATACTAATGACCCGGTTATTTATGGCCCAATTGAAGATGTAGTAATTGATTCTAATATATTTAGTGATTTACGTATTACTATGTATGCTGTATGGGTACCAGCTAAAAAAGATGGCAATAATAACCCAGTCTACCTCCAAGATTTCACTACTAGTGATTGTAGTGCTCTCACTAAGGCAGACTTTAATTCTACTACTGGCGTGATTACACCGGGTAGCGTAATTGCCCTTACCGATAAACGTGATGACCAGGTTTATACCATAGCTAAGCTTGCCGATGGTAACTGTTGGATGACCGAAAACCTCAGACTAGAACATGAAGGTACAGTAGGGAATAATAAGAATGATAGCAGCGTAACGAATGAATCGCTTTCCCAAGGCTACGGTGGTACTGCTGGCACTTATGGTAACTTTGTAGGCTTAGCCGACCCAGAGTCTGCCAACTTCAGTTATGTTACCACTTCAAACTCTATCTATAAGTCTGACGGTTCTGGTGATGTATTCAATTCTGCCAATAATACATTGGAAGATATCGGTACTTCTAACTATCCGCAATATCGCTTCCCACGTTATAATAGTGATAATACCCAAAGCCTAGTAGATAGCACTTATGGTGATGCTTTCAGTTACTATTTCGGTAATCTCTATTCCTACGGTAACTACTATACGTGGGCTGCCGCAATGGCAAACACTAACTATTATACCAATTCTTCCACTTATGAAGCTGCTGGTACTAGTATCTGCCCATCTAATTGGCACTTGCCATCCAGTGGTAGCACCACTAAGGAATTTGGTACTCTTTCTATGAGCTATGGTGGAAATGGTGGCAGTCAGATAGGTGATGCTAATGCTGGCGGCGTTATGAGCGGCCGTTTTCGCACTTTCCCAAACAATTTCCTCTACTCCGGTCACTTCAGCGGTTCGTCTGCAGCCGAACGTGGTATGAAAAGTAACTATTGGAGTAGGTCAGCAAGTGGTGCCCGCGCATACTTATTGGAAATAGGCTCTACGGTTCTTTCAACGGTTACCAATAGCTCTGAGAGCGATGGTATTACTGTCCGTTGCCTTATCGGTTCTTAATTCTTAGCGAAATTTGTTTGATTTTGTACCAATGAATACCCAGTGACCGGCACAGTAGCTACACAGGAAAATGCGGAAATAACCATCGCTAAAACTCAACCAGGTACAGGATTCACCAGAGCTGGCTGGGAATTACCATCTAGTGGCGATGCGTCTAAAGACTTTGGCGTACTATCTCAAGGTTATGGTGGAACTGGTGGAGATCAGGATGGAGCCATAAACGCTGGAGACACCATGTCTAATCGCTTCCGCACCTTCCCGAATAATTTTCTCTACTCCGGAAGTCTCAGGAGTGGAAATAGCAACTTTCGCAATTCGGGTGGCTATTATTGGAGCAGGTCGACGCGTAATGAGCAATTCTCCTACTATCTCAACATAAACTCCACATCCTTAAATCCACCCCACAGTTTCCCTTGCGCTTAACCCCCACAAAATGATATAATGAACTTTAGGAGAATTAAAATGGGAAATATCATACTCACAGGCGACAGACCAACTGGTAAGCTCCACATAGGTCACTATGTCGGGAGCCTTAAAGAGCGTGTCAAATTGCAAAACGCAGGCGACTATGACAATTTCTATGTCATGATTGCGGATGCTCAGGCTCTTACTGATAATGCTGACAACCCAGAGAAGATTAGGAGTAGCGTCAAAGAAGTCATGCTAGATTACCTATCCGTCGGTCTAGACCCAGAGAAAGTCACTTTCTTCATTCAGTCCGAAATCCCCGCTCTCTCCGAGCTCACCATGTATTATATGAATCTCGTCTCGCACAACCGCGTCTTACGTAATCCCACCGTCAAGAGCGAGATTAATTCCAAGAATTTCGGCAAAGGCGTCCCTATCGGCTTTATTAACTATCCCATCAGTCAAGCCGCCGACATCACCGCCTTCAGAGCCAACCTAGTCCCAGTCGGGGAAGACCAAGAGCCCATGCTTGAGCAGACCAGGGAAATAGTCCGCTCCTTCAACCGTATCTATAAGACCGACATACTAGTAGAATGTAAAGCGATTTTGCCATGCAACGAAGTCTGCCTGCGCCTACCCGGCACCGACGGTGACGAAAAAATGAGCAAATCCATCGGCAACTGCATCTACCTTTCTGACGATAGTAGCACCATCAAGAAGAAGGTCAACAGTATCGTCTCGTTCCCACGCGAACTTAACGACCCCGGCATCCTTGAAGGTAACGTCATCTTCACTTATCTTGACGCCTTCGCCACCGACGAGTCTTTCGCCAAGTTCTACCCCGAATTTCACAATCTAGACGAGCTAAAGAGCGCCTATCAAAAGGGCGGCATCGGCGACGGTCGCATCAAGAAATTCTTATACGAAGTTCTCGATGCCGAGCTAGCTCCCATCCGTGCCCGGCGTGAGCAGCTCGCCCAGACTACCGACCCAATGAAGATCCTTGAAAACGGCACCAAAGTAGCCAATTCTGCCGCCAACCAGACTCTCGCCGCCGTCAAGCACGCTATGGATATCGATTATTTCTAAATTCATCTTTAGTGCAAACTACTATTTAGCTCAATTTTTGTTGCATTTATTAATTTTTACGTCCCTGTTTTTTCAAACTTTTGCGACAATTGTCTCAAAACTCGCATTTTTCTTCAAGAGATAATCGTAAGAAATGTTAAAATTTACCCAGTGGAGATTAAGGAGAGCAAAATGTTAAAAATCGTAGTTTTTGATAGCGGATATGGTGGCGAAATTTTTGCAGATATGTTAGAGCAAGAGCTGCCAGTTGTGGAGATTATTAGGGTTATAGATTGGCGTCACGCCGAAGAAATTTTAAAAAGCACTAGGAGCGCCCGGCGTACTGCCTTGCAAGCTCTAACTCCCTATATCGGTAGGGTAGACCTAATTATTTTTGCTAATCACCTTCTTTCGGCTACTAGCCTAAATTACTTCCGTCGTAAATATCAAAATCAAAAATTCATTGGTCTAGATCTAAAGCAACCTGACACTTTTGTAGATCAGACTATTATGATTCTCACAACCAAAGCTCTAATGCGCTCCAAGAGCTATCATAAATTTGTTCATTCACTAAATCGGCGCGTTGCCACTCTCGCAATCGATTCATGGGTGTCCAAAATAGACGACGGGGAATTGACCCCAGACGAAATCAAGAGCAAAATTTGTAGTTTCACCCTGAACAAAAAATTTAATCCCAGTGGATTTATCCTAGCCTGCTCCCAGCTCAACGATATTAAGTCTATTATCAAGAAAGCCCTAGGCAAAAACGTCCACATTCACGACAGCTTCCACGATGCGATAATTGAAACATGTCATACTCTCAAAATCCGCAGCAATTTTAAGAAAAAATAAATCCTCCGTGGTATTATTAAATAAAGGAGAAGCATGACTAAATCAAAAGTTTATTTCACTAAAGCAATCACCCCAGAGAGTTTAATTAAAATCTATGAAACCTTAGGCGTCAAATTGCCAGGGAAGATCGGCGTCAAAGTGTCTACCGGCGAAGCAGGCTCTAAAGGATATTTGAAGGCGGATTTAATCGGCCCCTTTGTCAAGCAGCTAAATGGTGCTATTATCGAATGCAATACCGCCTATCCAGGCGAACGCAACACCGCGAAAGACCATATCAAGGTAGCAGAAGACCACGGCTTTACCAAGTTCGCCGAAGTAGACATCATGGATGCCGAAGGCGAATTCAAGATTCCCGTCAAGAATGGTAAACATCTCAAATACGATCTTGTTGGTGTGAACTTCGCGAATTACGATAGTATCGTCAATCTCGCCCACGGTAAGGGTCACGCCATGGGTGGTTTTGGCGCTAATCTTAAAAATCAATCCATCGGCATTGCATCACGCCACGGCAAAGCCTATATTCATTCTTGTGGCAAGACCAAAAGCCCTAAGCTCTGCTGGCTTTCCAAGCATGAGCAAATCGATTTTATCGAATCCATGGCCGAAGCTGCTACCGCTGTAGCAGATTACCTTAAAGAGCAGGGAAAGCCTATCGTTTATATTACCGTAGCCAACGCGCTCTCGCTAGACTGCGACTGCGACAAAAATCAAGGCGATCCAGTCATGGGCGATCTTGGTATTTTTGCATCGATCGATCCTGTCGCTAACGACCAAGCCTTTATTGACGCCATCTGGACCAGCTCCGACCCCGGCGCCACCGATTTGAAAGACCGTATCGACACTCGCCTAGGTCGCGAAATTCTCCCCTACGCCGAATCTCTCGGCCTCGGCTCCCGCGACTATGAGCTAGTCGAGATCTAAGTAATACTGTGGTATAATAGTCTAAAGACAGGAGTTAATAATGGAAAAACAAGAAAAAATGCGCCACACCCTTAGCCATGTGCTCGCTGCTGCGGTTAAGGAACTCTACCCGCACGCCAAATTCGGTATTGGCCCTGCAATAGATAACGGCTTTTACTATGATATTGATTTCGGCGATACCAAGATTAGCGACGCTGATCTCGCCAAAATCGAGAAAAAGATGCGCGGCATCATTGCTCGCAAACTCAAAATGACCAAAAGGGAATCATCTAAGTCCGAAGCTCTCGACTGGGCTCGCGACAATGGCCAGGATTATAAGATTGAGCTCATCGAAGAGCTCCCCGAGTCTGATAAGATTACCTTCTACGATATGGGCGATCTATTCACCGATCTCTGCAAAGGTCCGCACGTCAAGGATTTGTCCGAAACTGGTCCCTTTAAGCTCACTCGTGTAGCTGGCGCCTACTGGCGCGGCGATGAGAAGCGCCCCATGCTCACCCGTATTTACGGCGTAGCTTTCGATACCGAAGATGAACTGAATAGATACTTAGCTCAGCAAGAAGAAGCTAAGAAGCGTGACCACCGCAAGCTAGGCAAGGAACTAGATTTATTCTGTTTTTCCGATCTTGTCGGTGCCGGTCTCCCGCTCTTTACGCCTCGTGGCACCGAGTTGCGAGAGCTGATGGCAAATTATTCGTTATCGCTCCGCGGTCGTGAAGGTTTCAAGAAAGTCTGGACTCCGCACATTACGAAGACAGATTTATACAAGACTTCTGGTCACTACGCAAAGTTCGGTGATGAATTGTTTATGGTCCATTCGCAGGTCAGCGGGGAAGACTTCGCCATGAAGCCTATGAATTGCCCGCACCATGCCCAGATTTTCGCTTCTCGCCCCCGCACCTACCGCGATATGCCAGTACGCTACATGGAAGCCACTACCGACTATCGCGATGAGAAGACTGGCGAGCTTGGTGGCTTGTCGCGCGTCCGCTCGCTCACCCAGGATGACTCTCATGTATTTTGTCGCAACGACCAGATCAAGGATGAAGTCAAGCGCCTAGTCGGTATCGTGAAGGAATTGTACGAAACCATGGGTATGCAGAAGCTCCGCGCCCGTCTCTCCTACCGCTCCGATGAAGATAAATATCTTGGCGACAAAAAGCTCTGGGAGATGGCCCAAGAGCAAATCAAGGAAGCCGCTATCGATAACGGGCTAGATTATTTCGAACAAGAAGGCGAAGCCGCCTTCTACGGACCGAAGATTGACTTCATGGCTGAAGATGCTCTAGGTCGCGAACATCAGCTTGCCACCATCCAGCTAGATTTTGTTCAGCCTGAGCGCTTTGGTCTCGAATTCATCAATAGTAAAGGCGAAAAAGAGCGCCCCGTCATGATTCATCATGCTACACTTGGCTCCATCGAGCGCTTCCTATCTGTCTTTATTGAGCACACTGGTGGCTGGTTCCCATTCTGGTGTGCTCCCGAGCAGGTCCGCATCTTGACTATCAACGATAAAGTCAGCGACTATGTCGCCAAAATCACCGATATTCTAGACGAAGTAGTACTAGATAAGCCTCTCAAATACAATGAATTAAGATATACCGTAGACAATTCCGCCGACTCACTAGGCAAGAAAATCAAGCGTGCCACCGAAATGAAAATCCCTTGCGTCCTAATCGTCGGCCCGAAAGATGCTGAAGCCAAGGAAGTCTCCGTCCGTCTCCGCGACAAGGAAGAGAAAGTCAAGCTCACCCAGCTCGTCAAGTATTTGAAAGGTCTAAAATAACAACTATCATCATCCTAGGCCCTACAGGTTCCGGCAAGACTGGCGTAGCTATCAAGCTAGCTAAGCTTTTGGACGGTGAAATCATTTCGGCTGATAGTCGTGCGGTATATAAGGGTATGGATATCGGTACCGCCAAGCCTACCAGGGAAGAGATGCAAGGCGTCCCTCATTGGGGTCTAGATTTAGTCGAACCAGGCGAGCGTTTCACTGTAGCAGATTGGAAGGCTTACGCTGAAGCCAAGATTAAGGATATCAAAGCGCGCGGCAAAGTCCCGATCATCGTAGGTGGCACGGGGCTATATATCGACGCACTTATCTACGATTACAAGTTCAAAGGCCCAACCGGCCAGAGAATTGGCGACTTTGAACAAAAAACTTGTTCAGACCGCAAAGAGATAAAAGGCGACTATC
The DNA here is from genome assembly GCA_045629825.1 of Candidatus Nanosyncoccus sp. Taxonomy (GTDB): domain Bacteria; phylum Patescibacteriota; class Saccharimonadia; order Saccharimonadales; family Saccharimonadaceae; genus Nanosyncoccus. Next base: position 7,954 of record JAZQRY010000056.1, read on the forward strand.
TACTAGTAGGAATTAAATGGCCCACCGAAGTATTACGTACCCGGCTGAGTAAAAGAATTACTCAAATGTTTCGTCCAGCTTTATACGACGAAGTTACGAAACTTGTTCAGAAATATGGCTGGGGTAGTAGCGCCATGCAGAGTAATATATATCAATACGCTTGGCAGTACTTGCAAGGTGAACTTAGCTTAGAAGCCGCCAAAGAACAATGCTTTTATGCGGACTATCATTTAGCCAAACGCCAGCTCACATGGTTTAAAAGAAACTCAAAAATCATTTGGCTACCACTTGATAAAATTTGTTCATTCGTGCTAAAATATATACAAGATGAGCAAAACAGCAAACACACCAATTGAAAAACTTTTCGGCTCGAAGACCAGGGCAAAACTACTTCAGTTATTCTTTAGTAACCCCGAGAAATCATTCTACGTCCGTGAGATGACTAGGGTAATCGATGAACAGATTAACTCCGTCCGCCGTGAGCTACTTAATTTAGAAAATATCGGCGTCATTAAAAACGAGACCTTCGACAACAAAGTTTATTATTCAGCCAATAAGAAACATCCTTTCTGCCGCCCGCTCGTAGACATTTTTTCGAAAAAAATTAGTACAATCACAGAAAAAGATACTCAAGAATCTACGTGGGAATCCTATTGCCGTCCAGTCAAAAATTACTTGAAAGGCTTAATCGTCACGAATCGCTTACCCGGCCAAGACGGCATCGACTTGCTCATCCTTGGCAACGACAAGACTAAGAAGCTCACACGTTGGGCTGAAGTGGTAGAGAAGAAGCTAGGCAAGCCGATTAATTACGTCATTATGTCGCCCGACGACTTCACCTATCGCAAGAGCGTACGTGATCGTTTCATTCTTGATATACTCGAGATGGAAATCACCGAAATCATCGACCCAGAAAACATTATAAAAGGACAGGAGAAATAATATGTTCGAAATCGAAAGCAAAACCCCAGATGAAGTCACGCTCATCACCAAAAAATCAACCATAAATTTCAATATTGCCGATGCTACTGTCGATGCTAATTTACCAGTAGGCACCATTTCGGGTCCTGGTGAATTCGAAATCGGTGACGCCACCATCAGAGGTGTCGCTACCGAGAGCGGCAAAACCATCTATGACGTCAATATTGGCGGCATTCATGTCGGTATTATTGGCGGCATAGAAGAGAACCTCGATGACATTGTAGCAGATATTCTCTGCACTTCTTCCGTCCGCGCTATCCGTGAGATCGAGCCAAAGCTTATTATTTCTATGGGCAACGTCGACGCCATGGTGGCCGACCTTAAGCTCACCGCCCGCACCGAGAAGAAACTCAAAGTCAAAAATCTCGACAGTCTTCCAGCTACTAAAGAAGTGGTAGTACTAAATTAATCTATGAATCTCAACTTTGGATATATCGTATTAATACTAATCATTATCCTTTGCTCCGTCATTTTGCACGAGCTTGCTCACGGCGTGGTGGCCTATTGGCTAGGCGATTCTACCGCTAAGGAAGCGGGCCGGCTCACCTTAAATCCTATCAAGCATATCGACCCTTATATGTCTGTTTTGGTGCCAGTAGTATTATATATAATAGGTGCACCAGTTTTTGGTGGAGCCAAGCCTGTTCCGGTCAATTATCGCAATCTCAAATGGCACGAGTGGGGAATGGCACTGGTTGCTCTTGCTGGACCGCTGACTAATTTCTTGCTAGCATTCTTGTCATTTCTAATTGGACACTTCACCGGCTGGCTCTATGGAGCTGGCGGCGAACTTGTAAAATTCATTTTTACAGAGCTCGTACTCGTCAACCTTGGCTTTCTACTTTTCAATCTCATCCCAGTACCACCCCTAGACGGCTCTCGCATTCTCTATGCCATCTCCCCTGACTCTGTTCGCAATTTCCTGAACCAAATCGAACGCTACGGTTTTATTATTGTCTACGCTCTCATTCTTATCTTCGGCAATCTCTTCTCGTCACTCATGATTAACGGCGTCGACGGAATCTTAGACTTCTTCTACCTCATAGTGGGTGGTATTAGGTAATTTTCTGTGTATTGAGCGACGCGACCCCGAATGTCATTTTAATCCCCAAATTGCCACATGTATGGTATAATAAGTCTAAGCCCTGTTGGCGGCATGATTTTCCTGAATAATCATGTTTAAGGGATTTCGTGGCTTACACCCGTGGGTGTATCGCATAAGATTTTACCCACCTTGTATATATTACGGGGAAAACAGACCGCAGGGCTCCTAGAAAGGTGGGTATGAAACAAAGAATTCGCGTAGTTGGAATAATCAAAACCGAAGAAGGTATCTTAGCCTTCAAACGTAGTCGAGGGCGATCTGATTCGCCCGTTTTTTGGGAGCTGCCCACCGGTAAGATCAAATTCGGCGAGCAACCCGAAGAAGCTATGGCTCGCTCGTTAACCGAATATACTGGGCTTAGCGCGGCATCTGTGGAGCTAAAAGATGTCATTACTTTTCTTGCTCCAGAAGGCTCTACTAGACTCAGTAATCTCTATATTGTTTACAACCTGACGATTAATCAAGATGCCAAGCCTGTCCCTAGAGAGCGTTATACTGCGTTTAAGTTTGTTAAAGATTTTGCGGCAGTCAATATTCGCCTAGATGAAGCTAGTATGTCGGTTATCGAGATCGAGAACAGCAAATCCGTTTCTAGTCGCTCATCTAGCCGCGATACCGTTAATTCTGTCACTATTAACGTAGACGGTGCGTCTAGGGGTAATCCTGGCCCATCAGGTATTGGCTACTGCGTACATGATAGTGATGGTCGTATCGTTAAGCGGGGCGGGGAATTCATTGGCTTTGCAAGTTCTCGAGTAGCCGAATATTGTGCCATGCGCAAGGGTGTCGAACTAGCTCTCGAGCTTGGCTTCAAGAAAGCCAGATTCGTCTCTGATAGTCTGATGGTGGTGAACCAGCTCAAGGGTATTTTTAGCGTCAAAAACCGCGATATCTTGCCAATTTATCAAGATATTCAGCGCAAGCTGGATGACTTCGAAGCAGTATCCTTTACTCATGTCAACCGGGAAAACAACGCTCAAGCCGACCACGAGGCTAATCTTGCCATCGACGAAATACTTAAGAAGTAGCATTTATTCCTGTTTTATGGTATAATATAAGCATGGAACTACAAGAAAAGAAGGTTATGCCAGTCATCGGTGCAACGGAATATATCGATGTAGCAGGGCGCAAAAATGTCCCCGCCAAGATCGACACCGGTGCCGATTCGTCGTCTATTTGGGCTACTCATATCCGGGTCACCAAAGATGGCGTATTGCATTTTCGTCTTTTTGATGAAGGAAGTCCTTTTTATAGTGGAAAGACTTTTAAACGCAAAGATTTCAAAGTCGCAGTAATCCGTAGTTCTTCTGGTCATGAGCAAATTCGCTACCGTACGCACCTCACGCTCAAGATTAACGATAAGAAAATCAGGGCACTTTTCAACCTGTCCGACCGTAGCCGTAATAATTATCCAGTCCTAATCGGCCGTCGCACCATCACTGGTAAATTCCTAGTCGATGTATCCGAAAATCACACATCGGTACGCCCCAGTAGTTTTAAAACCAAATCAATTCAGCGTGAATTTACGCAGGACCCATATAGGGCTCATTGTAAATACGTTAGCTATAATAAAAGAGTAAAGGAGATTAAGGCATGAAATTAGCTATTCTTTCTAATGGCAACGCCAACTATTCGACCAAACGCTTGGTCGAAGAAGCAGAGAAGAGAGGGCATGATGTCAAGGTGATTAAGTACAAAAATTGTTACCTTTCTCTCGATAATAAGCGTCCTGATGTATATTACAGAGGTAAGAAATTAGAAAAATTTGATGCCATTTTGCCACGTATCTCTAATAATATGACTCGCTACGGTTGTGCTGTGGTGCGTCAGTTTGAAATGCAAGGCGTCTATACTTCAGCGACTTCTGTAGCGATCACTCGCGCCAGAGACAAGCTTCGTGCCGCCCAGATTCTCGCCAGATACGATGTCGATACACCTAAGACCCTTGTCTCTCGTAATACTTCCGACATTGACGATCTGCTAGAGCGAATTGGGCTTCCAGTGGTAATCAAGCTCGCCCGTGGCACACATGGTAATGGCGTCATCTTGGCCGATACTAAAAAAGCCGCCAAATCCGCTCTTCAAGCCTTCTATCTTTATAATGAAGATGGGACCAACATCTTGCTTCAAGAATTTATTCAAGAATCTGCTGGTACTGACATCCGTGCATTTGTAGTAGGACACCGCGTAGTGGCTTCGATGCAGCGAGCATCTCTTGATGACGATTTTCGCTCAAATCTCCATCAGGGCGGTCTTGGTACCCCAGTCAAACTCACTCCTGAAGAGAGAAAGACGGCGGTCAAAGCGGCCAGAGCCATGGGTCTCCATATCTGTGGTGTTGATCTCATGCGCTCAAACCGTGGACCTCTAGTGCTAGAAGTTAATGCCTCGCCGGGTTTCGGTATCGAAAAAGTCACCGGTCGCGACGTCGCCTCTAAAATTATCGAGTATGTCGAACATAATGCACCCCGTCGCAATGGCAAAGATCGCGTAGGAGCCTAGGGTGGGCGTTAAAGCTAATCTATTTGTTACTGGTGGGTGGGATTCCACATATATGCTTTGCCGGCTGTCACGCAAGCAAATCACCATTGCTCCAATCTATGTTTTAAACCATAAACGAAAAAGTTACGGCTTTGAACTAAAAGCCATCGCAGAAATACTTAAACGTTTGTCCAGGCATCCCGCTACGAAAGCATCCTTTGCCGAGCTAAAGATTATAGACTTAGATGCCGTTCAAATCGACCCCAAAATCTTCGCCGCCAGACGACGCTTAGCAACAGAAGTCGGGCTGCTCGGTTATCAGTATGATTATCTTGCCTCCATTGCCAAAAATTTTGGCACAATTGGTCTTGGTCTTGAAAAGGCTCCTGACGGAATAGATATCGGTGCCCCGGCTACTCTTATCCGTCTCGCCAAGCTCAAGTCGGGTAAATTTGGATATGAAGTGGATCAAGCATGTTCAAAACCAGATATTAATACCGTTTTTGGGAATTTCTTCTTCCCAATTATTGACGTTACCGAACGCGAAATGAAGGAATGGGTAGTAAATAATAACTATCAAGACATAATGAATCTGATTTGGTTTTGTCATTCTCCCATCAATGGCCAACCATGTGGCCTTTGTAGACCCTGCGAAGAAAAAATGGACTCAAAGATGAGCTATTTACTTCCTAAAAAAGCCCAAAGACGCTATTTTGCGGCTCGGAAATGGGAATTTCTCGGCGAAAAACTTTCTCGCTCTATCAAAAATTCAAAACTTAAACTGCTCCGCAGTTTTAGTAAAAATAATCACCCTATGATATAATATAGGGGAGCCTGAAAGGCAATCGCTTGGGGTTACCCAAGAGGAAAGTCCGGGCAACACAGAGCAGGGTAGTCGCTAACAGCGACCGTCCGTAAGGATAGGGAAAGTACCACAGAAACAAAACTGCCCCATAAGGGGTGATGGTGAAAAGAGTGGGGTAAGAGCCCACAGTAGGGCATAGCGATGTGCTCTAGAGGCAAACCCTACCCGTTGCAAGGAGTGCTATTAGCTTTTGCTCGAAGACGCACGCTCACCGCTGGAGCGCTATAGCAATGTAGCGCCGAGATAGATGATTGCCGATCTCTTATGGGATCACAGAACCCGGCTTATAGATGGCTCATATCAAAAATCCACCCTAGAAGGGTGGATTTTTGTGTGCAGTATATAAACTATTTGTTCGTTTTCTTCTCGGCTCGAGCCTTTGGATCTTCAATTAGACCTTTTTTCTTCAACGTACGTAGCGCAGATGTAGATACATTGCACTTTACTTTCTGACCGTTGATAATTAAAGTTCTCTTCGATACATTGGGCTTGAATACCTTGCGTGTATGGCGCTGAGAGAAGGAAACATTGTGACCATACATCTTGCCTTTACCTGTAATTTCACAAATCGCCATCTTATTTCTCCTTTACTGCTGCCACAATGGCCTTAAATGCTTCAGGATTATTTACCGCTAGATCAGCCAACACCTTACGGTCTAGATTGATATTCTTGGCTTTCATCCCAGCAACGAGCTGCGAATAGGAAATTCCTAGCTCACGTGATGCATTATTGATTCTCGTAATCCAAAGGGCTCTTAGGTCACGCTTACGGTTACGACGATCTCTGTAACTATAGCGTAAAGCCTTAATTACGCCCTGCTTACCAAGTCGGAAGCTCCGAGTGCGGTAATGTTGCATCCCTTTAGTTGATTTTAAAATCTTCTTGTGTTTCGCTCGTGCAGCGACGCCTCTCTTTACTCTCATATTAGACTCCTAACGCTTTCTTTATGTTTTTAGCGATCTTGCCGTTAACCGTAGCTGCAGTTTTAATATTGCGCTTTCTGGCCTTCGACTTCTTAGCGAGAATATGATTCCCGTAGGCGCGCTCGCGTACCAATTTACCAGAGCTGGTAACTTTAATGCGCTTCGCAGTCCCCTTATGCGTTTTTAACTTTGGCATAATATTTTTTCCTTTAATTTAGTTAATATTACGAATGTGCAAACAGCTGGCCTAGAAAGTAGGAAATTACTTTTTTCGTACCTGGGCTGATAAGTTACGTCCATTTAATTGCGGCTTACCTTCGACGACCACGTCATCGCCGAGCAGGGAAACAACCTTATCAAACAAAGCGCTACCTATTTCCCGGTGAGCCATCTCGCGACCCCGAAAAATAATTAATATTTTTACTCGGTCACCATCGTCGAGAAAACCACGAATCTTGCGGACTTTAATGTTAAGGTCGTTTTCTGAAATCTTAAGACCAATCTTCATTTGCTTTAGCTCAGATTGTTTCTCACGAGCTTTTCTACGATTTTTGGCTTCTTCCTTCATCTTTTGATACTGGTATTTACCCCAGTCAATAATCTTAACGACCGGTGGATTAGCCTTGGCAGCAATTTCTACCAAATCCATCTCCCGTTCATTCGCAAGAAGTTGGGCTTCGCGACTAGACATAATGCCTAGCTGCTCACCATCAGGACCGATTACGCGGACCTCGGGATAACGAATCTCTCCGTTCAGCCTAGTCCGTGAATTGCTTTTGATATTATTCCTTTCTTCTTTCGAATTAACCTGTTACTAATTATAGCAAATACCCCCGTATAAATCAAGACCCTTAGCGCCTTTTTCGATAAGTCAACGCTTCCGCCAAATGCTTGACCTGAATAATCTCAGTCCCATCTAGGTCCGCAATCGTCTGCGCCACCTTGATTATCTTAAAATACGATCTAGCTGAAAGGCTGAATTTCTGCGAAGCGTCGCTGAGTAGTTTTTCTGCGTTCGGCTCTAACTGCATTTTTCTAGTCACTTCAAAAGAGGAAAGGGAACTATTATAAATGCCACCCCGACCATATCTGTTCTGTTGTCGTGCTAATACCCCAGTTATATTATTTTTTACAACATAATGTTCGTGGCTAGAAGTCGTCGTCCGCTTTCGTAAGCTGGCATTGTCGACCTTTTCGACTGTTACGACCATATCAATCCTATCAAACAGTGGCCCCGAAAGTCGCTTTTGATAGTTCTGTATTTGTTGCTCAGTACAGGTACATTCATGGGTTGGGTCGCCCAGATAGCCGCAAGGGCAGGGATTCATCGTCGCCACCAGCATGAAATCCGCTGGGTATGTCGTCTTGCGATTAGCTCTAGAGATAGAAATCAATTTATCTTCTAGGGGCTGCCTTAGCGACTCTAGTACCACTCTCGAAAATTCCGGTATTTCATCTAGGAACAATATGCCTTTATGTGCCAGCGATATCTCTCCCGGTCCCGCACCGCCCCCAATAATCGATACCTGGCTCGCAGTATGATGTGGATTGCGAAATGGCCGCTCTCTTACGATGGCGTCATCTGACAGTCCAGCAATCGAGTATATTTTAGTCAGGTCGATTATCTCTTCATCGGTCAAATCCGGTAACAGATTTGCCGCTGCCTTCGCCAGCAAAGTTTTGCCGGCCCCCGGGGGACCCGATATTAAGATGTTATGATGTCCCGCAATTGCGATTTCCATCGCCCTTTTTGCGGCTTTTTGCCCATGTATGTGGTCAAGCATCGCCAAGTGCGTCTCAGCCACCTTCACGCGCGAATTACGAGATGTTTCTTGTACTGTTGGCAACGTCAATTGGCTCTTTAATGCCAAAAATAAATTTTGTAACGTATCTACCCCGTAAATTTCTATGCCAGAAATTAGAGAAGCTTGGGGCAAATTCTTGAGCGGGACGTAAGCTTCTTTATATCCCGCCTTGCGCGCCGTCTCTACGATATTGATAATACCTTTTACTGGGCGTAGCTCTCCATCTAGTGACAATTCACCCACAAATAGTTTGTCCTTTACGTCTTGCTGTAGTAGTTGACCCGACAAAACCAAGACCGATAGTGCGATGGGTAGATCTAGGTAAGCTCCGTCTTTTTGTAATTCTGCCGGAGCTAGATTAATAGTTACTTTTCTGTTAGGGAATATGAAAGAAGAGTTGACTATGGCGCTTCGCACTCGTTCTTTCGCTTCGTTTATGGTTTTATTGGCCATACCTACTATGTTAAAAGCTGGCAATCCATTGTTCATGTCACCTTCAACTTCAACCAGCTCTCCCTGAAACCCGTAGGGCACAATTGAATGTATTTTTGCTATCATGGCACCTATCTAGCATAAAGTGTTAAATTATTCAACCCCCACAAAATCGTTGTGGTAATTTTTACCACAGCATTATGAAAAATAAGCACAGCATTTAACGCCATGTTACAGAAGTGACAACAAAAACTTGTGGAAAACTCGTCCAAAAAAATCAAAAATATACAAAAATTGTTCAAAAAATCTATTGACATTAGCATTTTTTCGCGATATTA
>JAZQRY010000057.1:0-49286 GCA_045629825.1 Candidatus Nanosyncoccus sp.
ATCTCCACTACATAAAATTTCTGCTTATAATTCTTAAACAGGCTCTTTATTGGCGCTGCAACCAGTAGCCATAGCCACCTTAGCTTTGACCCCCTGATTCCTTTAAGTCCCAATAAATCAAATGAAATACCAAATGCCGAATTCGCATCGTGCGAATAATGCGCCCTGTCGCCCATTTCATGCTCAAGTAAATTCAGCATCGTAGTCTTACCGGCCGAACCGGTCACGGCAATGATTCGCGGATGCCATCTCTTCAGTACTCTATTTGCAAAATGTCGGAAATATCCAGCCACCTGAAAGTAAAATTTCTTCTTTAAGCTACTCACACTCATACTAAACCATTATACTCTTCATTGACCGTCCAGTCAAAAAATGTTATACGAAAAAAAGTAAGCCAGGTCTGCCCCAGGCTTACTTTTATAAAAACTAATTCTGCATCTTAATTTCAGCATCTACCCCAGCTGGCAAAGAGAGATTTTGCAAGTTCTCAATTGTCTTAGGAGTGGCATCCAAGATGTCGATTAGACGCTTGTGTACTTTCATTTCGAAAGATTCACCACCGGTCTTATATACGTGTGGCGACTTCACTACGGTGAAAGTAGAGCGCTTGGTCGGCAAAGGAATTGGCCCACTAATGCTCGCTCCGGTGCGTAGCGCTGTATCTACGATTTGGCGGGCACTTTGGTCGATCAAACGGTGATCGTAGGCCTTTAGCCTGATGCGGATTTTTAATCCTTCTTCTTTTTTGGTTCCTGTCATTTTATCCTTTTCTGTCCGATAACCTCGAAAGAATGGAGTTGTTCGGACTTGATATTAATTTATATATACATTCATTCTAACACAAAAATCCCCTTTTGTAAAGAAGGGGATTTCGTGAAATCAAATAGATTATTTGATAACCTTGGTAATAACGCCAGAACCAACGGTCTTACCGCCTTCACGGATAGCGAAACGATCTTGTTCGTTCATAGCTACCGGAGCGAGCAACTTCACCTTAAAGGTGACCTGGTCGCCAGGCATTACGATTTCTTTATCAGCTGGAAGCTCTACTTCGCCCGTCACATCAGTGGTACGGAAGTAGAACTGAGGCTTGTAGCCCTTGGAGAATGGAGTGTGGCGTCCGCCTTCTTCCTTCTTCAAGATATAAACCTCTGCTTCAAATTCAGTGTGTGGAGTAATTGAGCCAGGAGCAGCAATTACCTGACCACGCTCAATCTGATCGCGCTCAATACCACGAAGCAACAAACCTGCATTATCGCCAGCTTGACCCTGATCTAGAGTCTTGTGGAAGGCTTCGATACCAGTCACGACTGACTTCTGAGTGTCTTTCAAACCTACGATTTCAACTTCGTCGTTTAGCTTAACCACGCCCTGCTCGATACGACCAGTAGCTACGGTACCACGACCCTTGATTGAGAATACGTCCTCGATTGGCATCAGGAACGGCTTATCTAGATCGTGCTGTGGAATCTCGAAGTATTCATCCATCGCTTCGATTAGATCCATGACAGCCTTTTCGTTGTCAGCGTCACCTTCGAGAGCCTTGGTTGCAGAACCCTTGATGATTGGGCAATCGCGGTCAAAGCCATTCTTCTCGAGAATGTCGCGGATTTCGTCTTCAACCAATTCAACCATTTCAGGATCAGCAAGATCCATTTTGTTAAGGAAGACGATAATCTTCGGTACGTTTACCTGGCGAGCCAAAAGGATGTGCTCCTTGGTCTGTGGCAAAGCACCATCGTTAGCGGCGACTACTAGAATCGCGCCATCTACCTGTGCAGCACCGGTAATCATGTTCTTAATATAGTCAGCGTGCCCAGGCATATCTACGTGAGCATAGTGACGATTCTTCGATTCGTATTCCTGGTGAGAAGTAGCGATAGTAATACCGCGGGCCTTTTCCTCAGGCGCGTTATCGATTTGATCATAAGCGACTGGCTTGTTCACGTCCGATGGAAGGTTCTTCGCGAGGACGCTAGTAATAGCAGCCGTCAAAGTTGTATTACCATGGTCAACGTGACCCATGGTGCCTACATTAATATGTGGCTTGGAACGGTCAAAATCTGCCATTCATTCTCCTTTTTTATTAATTACGTTTGGAGCGCTAATAAAAACCAGCTCCAAAACTCTACCATCTTATTTTAAACCATTTTCGGCAACTTGTAAAGGGGTATTTTTATACTTTTTCTAACTTTTAATCAAAAAATAAACACTCTCGGCTTTCCCCCCATTCAACAAAAAGACCCCAGCCGGGGTCTTTTTGTGATCCGCATCAATCTAGTAGGTTGAAGATTGATAAACCTTGATCGTAGCATTCTCTAGCTGATCGTCATCCAATGTAGTTAGGGTAAAAGTATTGAAAGTCTGCGATTGGCCAGGAGCCAAATTTTCGGCATAGAACGAAGAAGTATCAAGCCTATCGCCATCTGCGCCGATCGCTTCTAGGCTGATCGAGAATGAACGGGTTTCATCTGAAATATTCTTGACACGTACCACGATCGCATGGTCATCCCATACGTCGTCAACTTCTTGGTAACCCAAGACTTCTACCTCGGCATACTTCCCTACAATATCGCTTTCATAATCAGACAAGACATCGTCGAATGCTTGATTGACTTCATTAGTCCATGAATCCAGCGTGCCAACCACAGTATTAACTGCCTGAATCGCAATCACATGCATAACGATACCAACGATAATTGTCGCTGCGCCAAGAATTGTCGCGGTCAAAGATTTATATTCGCCTTCTTTCTTTACTAGGCCAATAATACCAAAAATCAACGCTAACCCACCTAGTATATAAGCAATATAATAACAAAATGGAATAAACGCAAATACTATGCCGACGATACCCAGCACGAAGCCGGCAGTATATAACCCATTTAATTCACTCTTTTTGCTCTTTTTACTTTTTTTGCTTTTTGTTGCCATAAATAGCTCCTTGTATTAATTTTAGAATCATTATAGCATAGACTTTTTCAAAAACTTAAAAAAACCTAAAAAACATTACGATTTTACAAAAAGATTTTTACAAAAATCTATTGACAAATATTAAACATAAGCTTATAATCAGAGACACAAAAGGTCTACAAAATAAAAAAGGAGCATAAAAATGTTTAATAATATGATCCGTAAGAAGGCTCTGCTGAGATGTTTGATTTTTGGCATCATTAGCGCAATCCTTCTTACGACAGTATGTGTCGCAATAGGTCGAAATAGCGAGAGTGACACCTCAGCAGCGAGTGGAACGACAAATATTTACTGGGATGATGAAGGCTGGGCTTATTATCCGTCGCAGCTTTCAGAAGATGATTACACTCACCTATTTTACGTAGAAATTGGAGGCAACTGGGAATATGCCTATTGTGTGCAGCCGACCAATTTGGACATGCCTAGCGTAGGCCCTCGCTCCTACAGTGATGTTAGTATGGACTCTACCGTAATGCAAAAAATGAAGCTCCTTTTGTTTATTACAAAATATTCCAATAGTATTTCAGTGGCTAGACAGGCCAGAAACGCAGTCTTCGAAGTCGGCAACGACTTTAACGATCAAAGTGCCCTTTATGGTTGGACCCACATACTCGCTGGTTACTTAAATGGCGATGTTGAAGCTGGCAATGTAGGCTGGGGATGGTTTGACCGAGCATCAAGCAAGCTCGGCGAATATATTAACGGTAGCGATGTCTGGACACTGGCTCAAAAGACGACGCTCTATCGAACCACCGATCATGGTGGCAGTCAAGAGCTAATGTGGCTAGGAGCATATGACTTCCCATTAGGTGCAATCAATGTCCAGAAATGTGACGAGGCGACCCAAAGCTGTACTACAACCACCGGTGGCGCTAGCCTTCAAGGTATTCATTTCAAAGTATATAACAATTCCGGTAGCAGAATCTACAGATCCAGCAATGATACGTTCTATGATAATGGCGCCATGATCGCCGAAGGCGATACAGATGCAAATGGTCGAATTAATTTCGCCAGCCTTCCCGCGGATGGTGTTAACTATAGAGTCGTCGAGACTGCGACCAACTCGAGCTATGAACTAACTGCCGCTGAACAAACTGTAACACTGAGCTCAAATGGGCAGACTGAGAATCTTTCCTTTTACAACGTCCCTTATATGTATGGCGAAATCAACGTTCAGAAATGCGATCAGGTGTCTCATAGCTGCACCAACACTACCGGTGGCGCTAGCCTTCAGGGTATTAAATTTGAAGTCCGCAACGATTCGGGTCGCACAATTATTAATAGAAAAACCAATACATCCTATGCAAACGGAGCGGTTGTCGCCTCCGGCACTACGGATGCTAATGGGCACGTTGGATTCTCGGATCTTCCTGCCGACAATGTCAAATACAAAATTGTCGAGACGGAAACCAACAATAGCTACATGCTAACCGCTGGTGAACAGACTGTAACACTAAGCTCAAATGGGCAGACTGAGAATCTTTCCTTCTACAATATTCCTTACATGTATGGCGAAATCAACGTCCAGAAGTGTGATCAGGTAGCCCAAAGCTGTACTACCACTATTGGCGATGCTAGCCTCCAGGGTATCAAATTTGAATTACGCAATGACTCCGGCCACAGAATCTATAATGCTAAAACCAACACCTACTACGACAACGGAGCTATTATTGCTACTGGTACCACGGACGCAAATGGACACATCAAGTTCTCCAATCTTCCAGCTAACGATGCTAAGTATAAAATTACCGAAACAGAGACCAATAACAGCTACATGTTAACTGCCGGCCCTCAGACCGTCACTCTAAGTACGCACGGCCAATCTGAGACTCTATCCTTCTATGATATCCCCTACATGTACGGCGAGATTAATGTTCAAAAATGCGACATTGAGACTAATAGCTGTTCTGTACCTCAGGGTAATGCCAGCTTCCAGGGAATTGAATTTAAAGTATACAACAATTCAGGCCGCAGGATTTATAATGCGAAAGCCAACGTATACTATGACAACGGAGCTGTCGTTGCTACTGGTACTACAGATGCCAATGGACACATTAAGTTCGAGAACCTCCCCGCCAACGAAGCTAATTATAGAGTTGTCGAAACGGCCACCAACGCTAGCTACGAACTAACTGCTGGCGAGCAGACTGTGTCGCTAACTATGCATGGCCAATCAGAAACTCGTTCATTCAAAGATCGCGTCAGAAAAGGTAAAGTCACAGTTAACAAAATCGACGCCGAGACCAGGCAGTGCAATGTCCGTGCTAGAGCTCACTCATTCGCTGGTACCACCTTCCAAATCATCAATAAATCCAATAATCCAGTTTACTACAATGGTGGCACTGTTCTTAAAGATGGCGTAGTCGATACGAAAGTATTTGGCGAAAACCAATGTAGCTTTACAGTAGAAAATCTTCCATACGGCAAGTATTGGATCAAAGAAACCGTCGCAGCGCCCGGCTACGTCAAAAACAATGACCCCATCGAGATAGTTATTCCGACTAACAATTCGTACAATCTATCAACTACCGTCGAGAACCAACAAATCCGCGGCGATCTAAGATTCATCAAGATGGACACCAATAACAATAGACCGATGTCGAATACACTATTTAGCATCTCTGCGGTAGACGAAGACTTCAATATACTCGAAACCCACTTCGTAGTAAGTAACAGCGAAGGTGTAGTAGACACCAGCTCAGCCTTTGCGCTCCATAGCTTCCACACTAATGGCTACGATGCGATGGTTGACGACATTGATACGGCCTACACTACGGTTCCCTTCCTTGGCTACGGTAGCTGGTTCGGATTCGATACTCAAGGCCATAGCCTACCAGTCAACGATAGCTTGGGCGCCCTTCCTCAAGGTAAATATCTAATCCAAGAAATGCGCTGCGATGCTAACATCTTCTGTTACAACCTAAAAGATGAAAAGATTGTCATCACGATTAGTCAAGCTGGCAAAACCGTAAATCTCGGGACATGGGATAACGATTGTGCGATATTTGAGCTAGAGACCGAAGCGGTGGATGGTGACGATGGAGACCACTACGTCGAGGCAGACAAAGATGTCAAGATTGTCGACCACGTACATTACTGCGCACGCACCAATAAGGAATTCACTATTAAGGGTGTCCTCATGAATAGAGAAACCGGCGAACCATTGCTCATTAATGGCGAAAAAGTCGAAAGCTCCGTCAAGGTTACACCTAAGGAAGAATGTGAAGACGTAGATATGGAATTCGTCTTTGACGGATCCGGCTATGGTGGCGAGCAGATCGTGGTCTTTGAGAGTCTATACTATGGGGAAACCGAGCTGACCAGCCACGAAGACCTAGATGATGACTATCAGACGGTAGAAATGGTGCACATCCAGACCTTCGCAGCTAATAACGAAACAATGGATAAGACGCTTCCTCTCGACCAAGATGTCACAATTAGGGACATAGTAGATTATTGCCTGAAGCCTGGAGTAGAATATAGAATAACTGGCGTGTTGATGGACAAAGAAACCGCTGCACCATATCTTGTGGATGGCAAGCCGGTTGAGGGTGAAGTTATCATTACCCCAGAAGAAAGATGTGGTCAAGTAGATATGTTCTTCCAGATTAATACAACCGATCTCGGTGGCAAGGAGTTCGTAGTCTTCGAGAGTCTATATATCGAGGATGAATTGATAGTTGAACACAAAGACTTTAACAACGAAGACGAGACCGTGAGAGTAGAAGTTCCCGCTCCAAACACTGGTGCACTTACCAACTCAAAAGAGTCTGGTAGCTCGGCAAGCGGTATCTTCGTGGCGGTATTCGGAGTAGTTGCAGTGAGCTTCGGCGGATACATGGGCGCACGCTACTTTGCCCGAAGAAAAGTCATGAAGTTCTAAAAAATAGCCCCCTTGAAGGGGCTATTTTTTTGTATATATTATTTCGAGTTTCGCTTCTCGATTATTTCCTGTGCCACATTCGGTGGTACTTCCTCGTAGGCAAAGAGCTCCATTGACGAAGCTGCTCGACCCTGAGTCATGCCGCGGAGATCTGACGTATAGCCAAACAAGTTAGCCAAAGGGCAGAAAGCCTTAATCAGCTTAGCGCCGCCATTCAAATCTTCCATCTCGTCAATCCGACCACGACGGGCATTAATGTCGCCGATTACATCTCCCATAAATTCTTCCGGAGTCGTAATCTCAAGCTTCATCACAGGCTCTAGCAGTACTGGATTGGCTTTTGCGATACCTTCGCGTGTAGCTAGTGAGCCAGCCAAGGTAAAGGCGAGCTCGCTCGAGTCTACATCGTGATACGAACCATCGTACAATGTGGCCTTAACATCCACTACTGGATAACCCGCAATCACACCGCCTGCCAAAGTATCTTCGACACCTTTCTGAACTGGCTTACGATACTCTTGCGGAACTACGCCACCCTTAATCTGGTCGATAAATTCAAAACCTTTCCCTGCTTCGTTTGGCTCAAACTTAATCCATACGTCGCCATACTGACCACGACCACCAGATTGCTTAATGTGTTTACCTTGTGCTTCAGCTGTACCACGAATCGTCTCGCGGTAAGCTACCTGCGGTGCACCAGTATTAGCTTCTACATTATGCTCCCGCTTCAAACGGTCGATAATAATTTCTAGGTGCAACTCGCCCATACCGGAAATAATAGTCTGACCAGTCTCTTCGTCGGTATGTACGCGGAAAGTTGGATCTTCTTCTGCCATCTTAGCTAACCCGATGCCCATCTTCTCCTGATCGGCCTTAGTCTTTGGCTCTACCGCAATCGATACCGGAGGATCTGGGAATTCAATCGACTCTAGTAGTATTGGATGCGCCGGCGCACAAAGCGTAGTACCAGTGGTGCAATTCTTAAGTCCCACTACTGCGGCGATATCGCCAGCTGTAATCTCAGTAATATCTTTACGGTCGTTGGCGTGCATTCTCACTAGGCGCCCGATGCGCTCTTTGTCGCCAGTCGAAGCATTAAGTACTGTATCGCCAGATTTTAAAGTACCAGCATATACGCGGATAAAGATTAATTTACCTACAAACGGATCAGTCGCAATCTTGAAAGCTAGTGCCGTCAAAGGCTCACTGTTCTCGGCCTTGCGTACGATTTGGTCGCCAGTCTTAGGATCGATACCTACGGTCTGACCTTGATCGCGATCAAGAGGTGATGGTAGGTAGTCGGTCATTAGATCGAGCACTTTCTCCACGATTACGCCACGACCATCGCCACCAGTCACTAGGAAGAAATCTCCATCTAGTACGCGCTTACGAAGAGCTGCTTTTAGCTCGTCTACTGTAATCGCATCTTCTCCTTCTTCGAAGAATTTGTTCATCAGATCTTCGTCGGCTTGTACAGCTTCTTCGATTAGCATCGAACGTGCATTCTTGGCCTTCTCTACCATATCTTCTGGGATTTCACTTACAGTTAACTCATGGTCGGCATAATCTTTGTAGGTGTAAGCCTTCATGTCAATCAAATCTACTACACCGCAGATATCCTTTTCGAAGCCAATTGGCAAATGAATCGCTACGGCATTCTTAGACAATCTTTTATGGATACTGTCAAGCGACTTGTAGAAATCACCACCAATCTGGTTAATCTTGTTTACAAAACAAATTCGCGGAATACCATACTTAGTAGCCTGGCGCCACACAGTCTCAGACTGAGCTTCTACACCCATCTTACCGTCAAATACTACCACTGCGCCGTCGAGCACGCGAAGCGAACGCTCCACCTCGGCAGTAAAGTCGATATGCCCTGGGGTATCGATAATGTTAATTTGATGATCCTTCCAATAAACTGTCACCGCAGCTGAAGTAATCGTAATACCACGTTCCTTCTCCTGCTCCATCCAGTCGGTATCAGCACCACCGGTGCCACCTTTTACAAGGTCAATTTTGTGTTTCAACCCGGTACGATACAGAATCGCCTCCGAAGTCGTAGTCTTGCCGGCGTGAATGTGCGCAATGATACCAATGTTGCGCATATCAGCCAAACTCTTAATTTCAGTAGCCATACGCTCCTTTTATAATTTATTATTTTTACCTAATTCAAGCTCCACGCTCAAAAAAGACACATTTCTATCAACAATTATAACACATTTTATTAACAAAGCACAAAAATTGTCGGGAGACATACTGTCCCGACAATTTATGTCCGAAGTTGGCAAATGACTATTTCCGCTCGACGTGTTGCAAATCAGTCTTGATTACAAAATACATAGGACTTTGTTCTACGACCTTACCAGTAATAACGACATGGTCGCCATCACTCGGATAATCAGAATCGCTAGCGCCATCAATCACAAACTGTGTCCCGATTTTTTTACTCCCACTTTCATTTTCCTGCACAATTGAATAAGAAGAAATTGAGCGTGAGACTAGCCCATCAACCTTTACGACTTTTCCTGTGGCTTCACCATTTTGAATATCTTTTGAAAGTTTTTCCATCGATTCATAATCGCCGTATTGTATAGAAACGTCGACGGAGCTGTAATCTCCAGACGTAGTCGTCCCCTGACCACCATCTCCACCATTTTTATTATTATTTATGACGACAACAGCGACTATTATACCGACCACCACTACGACCGCTGCCACGATCCCGATGATTAGATTTTTGTTATTTTTTGATTTAGCCATAAGACTCCTTTGTTAATGTTACTATGATTATAGCACATAGAAAATGTGATAGTATGCGATGTTCAATAGTCTAATTTTTCTTTCCGTCGATAAACTCTTTAATCCTTTGCACTTCATCCCTTAGAGCTGCGGCTTTTTCGAATTCCAAATTCGCCGCCGCTAGCTGCATTTCAGACGATAGTTGCTTAATGAGTCCAGGTAGCTCATCTTTCGGAATTCGCCGTACATCTAATTTATTCTCCTTTTCTTTCTCCGGGATTATTGCACGTAGTCCTGCCGAAATCTCCTTTTGTACTGAATGTGGTGTAATATTATGCTTAGCATTATACTCTTTCTGAATCTCTCGCCGCCGATTAGTCTCCGAGATTGCCTTTTCCATACTCTCAGTAATATAGTTCGCGTACATTATCACTTTGCCTTCTTCGTGCCGCGCTGCCCGCCCAATCGTCTGAATCAGTGCCGACTCTGAGCGCAGGAACCCTTCCTTATCAGCATCCAGTATCGCCACTAGTGATACTTCAGGTAGATCCAATCCCTCACGTAGTAAGTTAATCCCGACCAGCACATCGTATACTCCAGCCCGTAAATCGCGCAATATATCACCCCGCTCCAGTGTATCGATATCGGAATGAATATACGCGGTCTTTACGCCCCGCTCCTTCAAGTGATCAGTCAAATCTTCCGCCATCCGCTTAGTCAGAGCTGTAATCAAAGTCCGCTGACCCTTAGCGATCCTGCGGTCAATCTCTTCCATGAGATCATCGATCTGACCATCTGACGAGCGTACTTCTATCTCGGGGTCCAAGAGTCCTGTCGGGCGAATCACCTGCTCGGCAGGCTCCGGTGATACTTCTAGCTCATATTCTCCCGGCGTCGCCGATACGTAAATTGCTTGATTGATTCTATTTTGAAATTCTCCATACGTTAGCGGGCGGTTGTCTAATGCTGATGGCAAACGGAATCCATAATCTACCAGTGCTAGCTTCCTAGCATGGTCGCCATTATACATCCCCCTTACTTGCGGCAAAGTCATATGCGACTCATCCACTATTAGCAAGAAATCATCTGGGAAGAAATCAATTAGCGTACTAGGCGGCTGACCAGGTCTCCGACCATCCAGGTGCCGAGAATAATTCTCGATCCCCTTCACGAATCCCGTTTCCTTCAACATTTCCAAATCATATTTTGTCCGCTGCGATAGCCTTTGCGCCTCCAAATATTTCTGATGTTTCTCGAAATATTTCAGTCTCTCTTCATATTCCGCCCGAATAGTCACTAGTGCCTTTTCCAACTGATCCATCGGCGTCGCATAATGCGTATTTGGGAAAATGTGAATATGATCTGGCTTTTCCCGCACTTCAAATGTCAACGGATCGACGATTTTTACTTCTTCCAAAGTATCAAATCCAAATTCAAACCGATAAGCATATTCCCCATTCGCCGGATAAAGATCAATCGTATCCCCCATCACTCTGAAATTCCCCCGCTCGAACGCCAAATCATTACGATGATATTGCATTCCGACTAATCTACGAATAAAATCTGTTTGGCTAAGCGCATAGAAGGCGTCTTTCTCGGGGCTCGTCCAGCCAGCCCGTCGCCACGGGTGGCTGGCGCTACTCCTCGCCTTGCCAGGCTCCGGATCCCCGTCGAAAGAGCCTTCATATGCGCCAATAAACCAGCCTTTTTCGTCGCGCCAAATCGGTAACGACATCTCGGTATAATTCTCGGGTGAACCGATACCATAAATGCACGAGACAGATGACACTACAATCGTATCTCGCCGCGTGAGTAGTGCTTCCGTAGCGCCATGTCGGAGCCGATCAATTTCATCATTAATTGCCGAATCCTTCTCGATATAAGTATCGGTAGATGCGATATATGCTTCTGGCTGGTAATAATCAAAATATGATACAAAATAATGCACTTCATTCTCTGGAAAAAATTCCCGAAATTCTGCATATAGTTGCGCTGCTAAAGTTTTATTATGCGCTAGAATCAAAGTCGGACGCTGGGTTTGCTCGATGATGTTTGCCATCGTGAAAGTCTTGCCCGATCCTGTCACGCCGAGCAGGGTCTGCTCATGCACACCAGAATTCACACCATCAACCAGCTGCCGAATCGCGCCCGGCTGATCCCCTGTTGGTTGATACTTTGACACTAATTTAAACTTCGCCATATCTACTATTATATCACTTTGAATGATCTTTTCCGCCCATACTCTCAAACCTATGCTATAATAAGCTTATGCATAAGCTCAAACACGCGATTTTCGTCATCCTATTCATCGCTATTACGATAGGTATGGGTGCCAGCGTGTTTTTCTCTATCCAGGGTGACAAGGAAGCCGACTATGTAGTTGAAACCAACGTTCCCTTTGCGCCATTTGAATTTTATGAAAACCGTCAGATTGTTGGCGTCGATGTAGATATCGTCAACAAAGTTGCCGACAAGATGAATAAAACCATCCGTATTGCCAACGTAGAATTTGACGTTATTATCGACAACGTTGAATCCGGCAAAATTGCCGATGCTGGCGCCGCTGGGCTGACGATTACTCCCGCCCGCGAAGCAAAAGTCAATTTCACCATCCCCTACTACACTTCGGTGCAGTACGTAATTTTTAACCGTAATTACCCACCGTCTCTCCGTGACGACCATATCGTATGGGAAGCTCTCGCTGGCTACACTCTTGGTTCACAGATTGGTAGCACTGGGTATCTATTTGTAGACGATGAGATCGAAAACGGTGTCCTAGCTGATACAAATACTACTATCAAAGGCATTGACTCTCACCAGCTTGCCGCCGACGCCATCAACTCTCATATCGTGGATTTTGCCATTGCTGATGAGTTGGTAGCAAAATTCCTAGTCGAAAAGAATCCTGATTTAGACGCCTTGCCACTCTACTACTCTGGTCCTACCCGCGAAGAAGATTATCCCGTCGAAGAGTCCTACGCTATAGCTGTTAATAAAGATCGCCCCGAGCTACTTACTGCCTTCAACGAAGTCCTTGCCGATATGCTGGTCGAAGATGAATTCGGTCAGACCGAGATCGATAAATTAGTATTAAAATATATGGGGTTAGAAAATGAATGATTTTTTCGCCAAAATAGCTGAATTATTTAGTACGCCAGCGTATATCGATGCGCTCCTGCACGGCTTCCTACTTACTCTTCAAATATCCTACTTTGCTATTCTACTAGGCATTCTGCTTGGTACTATCATTGCTCTAATTGATACAGCCAAGCCTTCAAAATGGCTCGCGATTCCTAAATTTATCTGTAAAATATATACTGCCATCATTCGCGGCACCCCGATGGCTTTGCAGCTCTTTATTATGTTCTTTGTGATTTTTGCTGTTAAGGGCTTCCCTAGCATCATTACGGCCATTATCGCCTTTGGACTTAATTCTGCCGCCTATACCGCTGAAGTTATCCGTGGAGGCATCCTTTCCGTAGACAATGGGCAAATCGAAGCTGGTATGGCTCTAGGGCTTAAGCAAAGCACTATTTTCTTCAAAATCATCGTCCCACAAGCCATTAAAAACATCATTCCCGCTCTTGGTAACGAAATTATCACCGTGATCAAAGAGACGGCTATCGTCAGCATGGTCGGCATGTACGACCTTAACATGGCCGCCAAAGATATCGGTTCCGGCCAAAACATGGCTAGCTACATCGTACCGATGTTTACAGCCGCCCTATTCTATCTCGCTATTATCTATCTCATCAGTTTCATTGTCGGGCGTATCGAAAAATCACTTAGAAAAAGCGACTTAAGAGCGGAGCAATAAATGGAAAATACCACAGACCTCATCGTCAAAAACTTACACAAAGCCTTTGGCTCTAACAAAGTTATCAATGGCATTAATTTCGAACTCACTGAAGGTGAGCGCGTAGTCGTACTCGGCCCATCTGGCTCCGGCAAATCCACCTTTCTCCGCTGTATCAACTGGCTCGAACAGCCCACTTCTGGCGAAATTTATTTCAATGGTGAGCTAGTTACTGCTAAAAACATCCGTCGGGTTCGGCGCAATGTCGGTATGGTCTTTCAACATTTTAATCTAATTTCAAATCTTACCGTAATGGACAACTTGATAATGGCCCCCTTAAAGCTCAAAATCATGAAAAAAGACGCTGCCATCAAGCAAGCTAAGCGTCTACTTCGACATATCGGACTATCTAGTAAGGCTAATTCTTATCCCGCATCACTCTCTGGCGGCCAAAAGCAGCGCGTAGCTATCGTCCGAGCGATGATGCTCTCTCCGGAAGTATTACTCTTTGACGAGCCTACATCTGCCCTCGATCCAGAATCGATCGGCGATGTACTTTCGCTTATTCGCGAACTTGCTGACCGCGGCATGACTATCATGATTGTTACGCACGAAATGAGTTTCGCTAAAGAAATTGCTACTCGCATTGTGTTTGTCGACAAAGGTAAAATCATCGAAGAAGGCACCCCTGAAGAATTCTTTACCCATCCCAAGACGCCTCGTGTTCGTGAATTCCTAGATAAAGTCTTATAAATAATATAAGTATAAGACGAGCTTATTAGCTAACGCTTACGATCTTTACTTTTTTGCCGTTGAATTCAAATTCTTCCCCCGCTTTGCGCCCCATCAATTCCTTACCGATGGGCGAAGCGTCGGAGATTTTACCTTCCAATGGATTAGCTTCGGTCGGACCAACAACCGTATATTCCACCTTCTTTCGCCCCATTTCTAGCGCCACGGTCGCCCCGAGCACTACTTTGCTCTTCTTCCCACCTCGAATTATCTTGGCGTTCTTCAAAATACCTTGTAACTCCTGGATGCGACTCTCGGCCATTTTTTGCTCATTGCGTGCCGAGCTGTATTCTTCGTTTTCTGATAAATCACCAAATGCTCTAGCTGTCGCGATTTTCTCTGCAATCACTGGGCGATTTTTAATCAAATCGTCAAGTTCCTTCTCTAATTCTTTCTTACCTTCGGCCGTTAAACTAATATTCTTCTTAATCATTTTATAACTCCCACTGTAGTCTTTTTAATAGTCTTAGATTAGTTTATCAAATATTTCTGACTAGTCAAGAGCCTTTACAATCTTAGTCTCGCCTGTGGCGCGCTCGGTTAGCTCAAACCCGCCCTCGGCTAGCGATCTGTCAGATATTACAATGCGATAAGGAATACCCATCAATTCCGAATCCGCCATCTTTTCGCCCACTCGCGCGTCGCGATCATCATATAATATCTCGTCTGAGTGCTCGGCGTAGAGTTCTTCCGCACGTTGAATTCCGGCTTCGCCTATACCTACGAGATAATATTTATATGGCGACACTGCTTCCGGCCATACTAAGCCTTTAGGATCAGCGAATTTCTCTGCGATTACTCCCATCAGTCTCGAAATACCAATTCCATAGCATCCCATGCAAACAGTCTTTTGATTGTTCTCTTCATCTACATACTTAAGTCCCAGTGGCTCTGAATATTTCACCTTGAGTTTAAAGATATTCCCGACTTCTGCTGCGGTCGCTTCTGTCAGCTCGTCGCGCGTCACACCTAGGTCAGCCAAAGTCTCGTCGTTTAGTACTTCTTTATTAATCGCAATTTTCTTTTCTTTATTATAATAAATTGTGTCTTCCCCTACTGATAGTAGCGTCTGAAATTCATGCGAATATTTCGAGAAAATTCCGCCAGAAGCAAATGTTTCCATTGTGCAGTCACCCAGGCTCAATCGTTCAAAAATCTTCGCATAAGCCTGCTCTACCTTTGCATAAAACTCATCCAGATCTGCCTCGTCAGTATGAAAGCTATAAAGATCCTTCATTAAGAATTCCCGCCCACGCAAAATCCCCGACTTAGCCCGAAGCTCATTTCTAAATTTATTCTGGAATTGATAGACATATAGTGGCAAATCTTTGTAGCTTGATATATAGGATTTCATCAAGTTCGTAATTGGCTCTTCATGCGTCGGCGCGAGCCCCAACTCTCCCCCGCTAGCTAGCTCTGTCTTAAACCATACATCTACTTCCTGATCGCTAAAACGTCCAGTCTTCTCCCATGGCTCTGGATTCTGCAAGGCTGTCAGCAGTAGCTCCTCGCAACCAATCCGATTGAGTTCTTCCCTTACGATATTTTTGATATTTTCAATCACGCGAAGCCCTAGCGGTAAGTAATCATATACTCCAGCCATCTCCTTATGTATATAACCAGCCCTTACTAGCAAAGCGCCATTTTGCGCCATTTCGTCCTTGGGAGCCTCCCGTAAAGTTTTGACAAAAGTTTTCGATAATCTCATGCAAACATTATAGCACAAAAAGCTACGAAGTTCTTGATTACGTGCAGTATAATACCAGAGTAAATCGTGCCAGTCACTTCGCGCAAGGCGCACAGCACGACCGACAATGCGAACACATTCACTCCCACGTTCCATTGACCGTGGACGATTCCAAAAAGAATCGACACTAGAAGAATCGAAATCGCCATCGACCAGCGGTCCGATAATTTTGCCAGTAAAGTACTTCGCATTTTTCCATATAGCCATCCCCGAAAGATGATTTCTTCAACCACCGGTGCCACTACTACAAGTATCACGAATGCAAGCATCCTGTCTGTCCCGTTAAGGTATAAATTAAAGCCAATTTCTTGCGCTTGTCCCGCATCAAACCATGTAAATAGGCTAAATACCCACGTTAGTCCTGCCGCCAGCAAAAAGTACACGACAAATCCTACTGGCGCCAGTCCGATATCGGTCCAGGTAGGCATCCCTTTGAGTCCTAGCTCTTCCCGGTCGGTCTTTAAGAATTTATTATTATATTTTTGACCCAAAAGATGCATTAGTACAATCACGATTAGGATCGCTAATAAATACGATACTACCGAATAAAGCGCCGCTCCCGTCGTCTGAGTCAAGAATTCCACGCCCCAAATCATCGCCATCGCATGCCCCACGACAAATTGTGAACTAATCAAAGCCGACCACACTAGGGTGAGCAAGAATAATACTCGAAGTAGCATCTTCTTCACCTAGGTGGCCATCCTTACGATATCTAAAATTGTCACGACGAAGATAAGAGCTAGTAGTACCAGCATTGCCCGTGAGACGATCTTTTCTTCCGTTTCTTTCTTTAATTCCTTTTTCCGTATTTTATAGATCGCAATTAATAGCCACCTTCCACCGTCTAATGCTGGAATCGGTAGCACATTCATGCATGCCAGCGACACAGAAATCAATGCTGTCAGAAAAGCTAGATTAGCTGGCCCTGCCGCCGTAAACGCCGGGAATAATACCCCAATAATCCCTACCGGCCCTGATACTGAATCTCTGACTTCCGTCAACGCTTCTTGTCCGCTCTCACGCACTTCTACATTAGGACTAAATAATCGCGCCACCCCAGATACCAAATTCCCAATCATGATACCGACACCCTTGAAAGTCTCACCAGTAAGTTGCAGAGTTAAGCCTACTCCCACAATCGGCGCCGACCAGGTCGAACGCGTAATTGCCTGCGAAGAGCTCATCGCGACGCCAAGCAAATACTCTGAATCCGACGAATTTAATTCTGCTGAGATATTGATTATTTCAGCACCCTCGGAACAATCGCACCCGTCCGCGCGACAGGTTTCCTGTTTGGCACATTCTTCGCTAGCTCCACGCAGAATTCTATAATACACCTCTTCTCCAGCATGAGCTTGGTTGTATTCATTTATTTGGCTAGCATAGTTCACCGCATTGCCACCTGCATCCAATATGTAATCCCCTTCCATCAGTCCAGCTTTTTCAGCTGGCGAGCCTTCGGCTACTTTAGTAATTTGCACCGGCGCCGCTTCCACGCGTGCATCACTTTGTATCGTGAATTGATTTTCAAGAAACTCTGGCATTCCCACCCAAGCCAGAATCGTAAAAATCACGAAAGCAATTAGCCAGTTCATCGTTACGCCGGCAAACAGAATTTTAGTCTTAGACCAGAAGCTTGAATTGCCAAAAGTTCCTTTGCGTGAATCATTAGCCGACTCTCCATCCATCTGGCAGAATCCCCCAATCGGTAGCCAGTTTAAGCTGAAAATCATTCCTTTTTGGGCTAACTCTTTGTCCTTGCCGTCCGAATAGACCACTTTGGTCATGCTTTCATCCTTCCAATCCTTGCGTGGCAACTTTCTCCATTTGCCAGTTTTCGGATCCTTAATCCAAGCGATCGCTCGTGGCGGGAACCCTATTCCGAATTCCAATACATTCACACCGTTTCTTCTAGCTGCTACAAAATGCCCGAATTCATGCGCTGTCACCAAAAACATTAGTACGATTAGTCCGACAATGATGCCCAAGAATATATCCATAACACGATTATATCACACTGAATTAAATTTAACCTTAAGTTCGTCGCTGACGTTTATTTGCCGAACCGACGCTCGCGACTATCGTATTCTTCGACGATTCCCTTAACATCCTGAGCATTTAAATCTGGAAAGTACTTCTTCAGGAACAAAAACTCTGCATAAGAAGCGCGCCACAACATAAATCCAGAAATCCTCTCCTCTCCAGATGTACGTACTACCATGTCAAGATCTGGCACCTCCGGATGATACAAATGCTTGCGAATAGTTTCCGGCGTAATCTTGCCTTCTTCGGCCGCTACTGTAGCTGCATGCGCAATCTCTTGTGCGCCACCATAATTGAAACAAAGCGATACCGTGATTCCGTCGCAATCGGCAGTCATTTTCTCTGCTTTTTCCATAATACCCACCATTTTAGGTTTCAATCTATCTTTGCCACCCAGAAAAATTAGCTTACCGTTCTTGGCTTTTAATTCTTCCGCGTAATCCATCAGCTGATCTTCGAATAGCTTCATTAAGTACGATACTTCCCTTGCGCTTCTTCCCCAGTTTTCCACGCTGAAGATATAGAAAGTAATATAAGGAATACCTATCTCGATCGCCGCGTCAATGATTTTTTTTACGGTATTTAATCCCCTGCGATGACCTTCAAAAGTAGGTAAGCCCCTTTCTCTAGCCCAACGTCGATTACCGTCTGCAATAATTCCTAAATGTTCTATCATATTTTCATTATTTCTTCTGATTTGTTTTTAAATTCAGTTTCAAGTTTGTCGCTGAATTCTTTGGTTAATTCGTCAATTTCTTTCTCGGCACGTTTTTTGACGTCTTCGCTCATTTCCTCGGCATTCTTGATTGCCTTACGAGCATCATCGCGCACATTGCGTAGTGCTACCTTGGCTTCTTCCACTTTACTCGAAGCCTGTTTGACAATCTCCTTGCGACGCTCCTCGGTCAGCGGTGGAATCGGCACGCGGATTACTCGTCCGTCATCAGCTGGATTAAGTCCTAACGATTGGTCGTTACGGATAGTTTCGCAGATCGCCTTAATATTGGCTGGATCAAATGGCGTAATGACGAGCAACGTAGCATCTGCCGCTGTTACATTCGCGACCTGATTTAGTGGCATAAATTGCCCATATACTTCTACTTTAACACCAGCTAACATGTCCGGGTGTGCTCGCCCGGTCCTAAGCTTCTTCATTTCATTCTCGAACCGCTCCACAGCATTCTGCATTTTCTTGCGGTCCTCATTGGTATCAAACATAATGGCTCCTTATATTATGTCTTTTCATTATAACATACATTGTCTCTGCACCACAAAAAATGGCTCAATGAGAGCCATTTTGTGAAAAATCGCTATTTTTCTGCCTTGTCAGCTTTCTTTTTCTCGTCAGCGTGAGCTTTCTTCTCTGCTTCCCGAGCAGCCTTCTTGGCCTTATTTTCGAGCGCTTCGCGCAACTTCTTAGCCTTTTCGGCACGAGCCTTAAAGCGATCAACCCGACCTTCGGTATCGATAATCTTCTCTTCACCAGTAAAGAATGGGTGACTAGCTGAAGAAATCTGCACCTTTACTAGCGGATATTCGTTACCATCCTCCCACTTGATGGTCTCTTCGCTCTCTGCGGTAGACTTCGTCAAAAACGAAAAACCAGCAGCCTCATCCGAAAAAACGACATAGCGATAATTTTTGGGGTGTAATTCTTGTTTACTCATAATTCTAGCCATTATATCAGATTAATCGCCAAATGTAAAGATGTTGCTATTTGGTGTAATCTGTGCTATAATATCACCATATATTAATTTAATGAATCAGTTCTCGGGAGGTTTCCTGGCCTTTAAGGCTTATACTACCTGGGGACGAAGGGAAAGGAAATCGTATGGCTGTGAAAGTCGATATGAAGGCTCTCTTTGAGAGCGGTGCTCATTTCGGGCACAAAACTAGCCGTTGGCACCCTAAGATGGCGCCCTATATCCATAGCAAGCGTGACGGCGCGCATATTATTAACCTAGAAAAGACCGTCGAAGCATTGAATGAAGCTTTGCCAAAGGTCACCGAAATCGCCAAGAGTGGCAAGAATATTCTCTTTGTCGGCACCAAGAAGCAGATGAAGGACATCGTCAAGGAATCCGCTGAATCAGTTGAGATGCCTTATGTCACTGTACGCTGGGTCGGCGGTACTCTTACTAATGTCGAAACTATTAATCGCCAAATCAAAAAGCTTAAAGATCTAGAGCGTCGCATGAATTCTGGTGAGCTTGAGAATCGTTACTCTAAGCTCGAAGTTCAGAGATTCCAGGAAGAAATCGATCTCTTAAATGAGCGCTATGGCGGCATCAAAGAGATGACTGAGCAGCCGGCCGCTATCCTAGTGATAGACGCTAACGAAGAGAAGAACGCTATCAAGGAAGCCAAGGGGCTCAATATTCCAGTCTTTGCCTTTGTCGATTCCAACGTCGATCCTACCGGCATTGATTATGTCGTCCCTATGAATGATGATTCCATCAAAGCTACCAAATTAGTATTAGACTATTTCGTCGAAGCCATTAAAGAAGGTAAAAAATAATTAGGAGGTATAAATTATGGCAAAAACAGAAGTTACTATCGAACAAATCAAAAAGCTAAAAGAGCTCTCTGGTGCAGGTCTCACCGACGCTAAGCAAGCTCTCGTCGAAGCCAAAGGTGATTTCGACAAAGCTCTCGAAGCAATGCGCAAAAAAGGCTTAACCAAGGCCGAGAAGCGCGGCGATCGCGAGACTCGCGAAGGTCGTGTTGACTCTTATATTCACGACGGTCGTCTAGGCGCTATCGTTGAAGTTAACTGTGAGACTTCCTTCGTAGCAAACACCGATGAATTCAAGACGCTAGCTCATCAAATTGCGATGCAGGTCGCTTCGATGAACCCGCTTTATGTATCTGAAGATGATATTCCGGCCGAAGCTCGTGAAGCTAAGCTAAAAGAACTCGAATCCAATTTCAAAGGCCCCGAGAATATGAAAGACAAAATCCTCGAAGGTCAAATGAAGAAAGCTTTTGCCGATAAAGTATTGATGAATCAACCTTACATCTTGGATGACACCAAGACTGTTGCGCAGTTCATCAAAGAAGCTATCGCCAAGACCGGTGAAAACATCACCGTCAAGCAATTCAAGCGCATCGAACTAGGTGTTACTGAATAAAAAAACGAAAATCAGGCGCCCTCGCAGTTAGGTGCGCCTGATTTTTTGCATAGAGTATTATTGGGTATTACTTACGTGAACGCTTCTTGGTATTCTTGCCACGTGCGATGAAGTAAATCCCAGCGAAGCCTGTAATTGACAGAATGATTAATCCAGTAATCAGGTAATCAGTCTGTGAAATATTCAGTGCTCCCGCAGTCGATCCACCAGTATTAGGTACTTTGCTTGGTTCTGCCTTCGTTGTATAATTTAGACCTACGGTATACGGCTCGTACAGCTCGCCACCTGCCGAATTTAGCGCGGTAGTCACCACGGTATATTTCCCTTCTGCAACATTCTTTTCGTATAGTGGCAATTCTACCTTAGTTGTACCCCTCGGTACAATAATCGGCGAAATTGACTCGACCAACTTTCCGTTTTCATCATAAATATCGATTTGAATTGAGTCGATATCAGGATTATCTACGTCGTAATCAAGATTTGCATAGACATCCTCCGTCTCACTATCCTGTTCAATCGTCGTGATCACTGGGACGTATTCGATCGAAATTGCATCTTCGTATTCTACACCATCCAGACCGTACCCAATCATTTTGACCGTGTATTCACCATAGCCCAGATTAAGATCTGAGAAATTAAAGCCTACAGTACCTTCGCCATATTCTTGCATGTCCGTCGGAACCGAAGAGTCATCAATTGTTACGGACTGCAAATTACCATCATCGTCATAATATTCTAATTTTGTTACGATCCGATTTAGTCTCTCGTAGCTAAACTGAATCGCCTGCTCTGCATGAGCTAATGTCGAATCGCTCTTCGGCGAATCCACTTCAACGTACGAAGTATTCGACGCCACTCGTACGGAAAGGTGGTCGGTTGTTGTTTTGGTTGCTGAAGCGCCTGGTACCGGTAAGGTCGCTGCAAAAACCGTCATCGAAGCTACGGCGAGCAGTCCCATGATACCAAGAGCCATCTTTGGTGTTTTTTTCATACTCTACACTCTCTTTTTTTATTATTATTTTTTATTTTGGTCTCGCAGTTCGTACTAGATAGCCAGTCTAGAACGACGTTCTTTGCGTTTCCTAATTAACAGTATAATCCATATGATTAATAATGTCAAGACTATTATTATAAGAATTATAGAAATTGGCGAAAATAGGAAATAAATTTGTTCAATTGTCTGCTCTTGATCGCCTGCTGTTACTGTCCAAGTGGCTTTGTAAATGCCAAAATCCGGAGTTTCTTTCCATTCATCGGTCACACTCAGCTCAACTTCTGGAATAATTGAAACCTGTGCTCCGCCATTCGGCGTCTCGTAAGAAGAGAACCCGATAATCGGCTCAACTTTTAGCTTCCCTATTGCGCTAAAATCCACGTTGCCGTTATTCTTGACCTTAGCTGAGCCGTAAACATTATTACGAGTGACACCTGACTCGGTTATACCACGGTCCAATTTAATATTAGTAATATCGGCCTTAATAATGCTTTCACCTTCTGTAGATCTACCATAGATCACCATCCCTGGGCTAGCCTCGGCTCGGACCGTATCTTCTGACGTAGCTTCGCCCAATGCATGCACAAAGAGTACGGCATACTGACCACCAGCCGGTATATTAGGTGGCGTAGTGATATGATAATCTATCTGGATTGATTCGCCCGCCTTGATTGTATATTTCGGCTTCTGTACGAAGCGGCCATCTGCATCCTTGAAAGTGATCCAACGCGTAATCTGGGTATAATTATTCTCCTGACTGAATCCTAGCTTATATGTGTCATCTTCTTCGGAATATGAGTAAGAATATGGGCTAGCAAAAATTTCTACTTTAACGTCTTCATTGCCTTCATTGCGTACCTCAAATGTTTTCTCGAGTGTGTTATCGGAAGATAACTGCACTACGAAATTAGCTGGTGACAAACGAAGACTAGTGCCGATAATCTCTGTCTGTCCGCCATTATTTTCTTCTCCGTCGGCATAAGCATGCCCCACAAAAAATCCCAGGCTAAGAATTGTCGCCAAACTGACAGCCAGGGTAGCTAGTAGATTCTTTCTCATTTACCTCCTTTATTATTAATTATACCGCACCTTACGGTTTCAATACGCTTTGACCAGTGCCTCTGTTGGCGAGATCCGCGTGCCTGCTTCTTGATAAGCAAAAGCTCATTCCGAGCACGATGCGTCTCACTTCGCCAAGTGATTACCATATATATAATTGGCAATACCCAACAATAAATCGTGGCGTAATACTATTATAGCACGGTTTGCGGTCATGCGTACAACTTAATTTGGGGGGATTAGGATTACTAGATGTTCATCTTTACTATCAGTCGTGTTTGTTAATAACTTTGGAACGATTAGCTCTGTAGTCTTTTCGTCTAGTACTCCGTCATAAAATTTGTCGATAATTTTGCGAAATACTTTATCGTCAGGGCTAGCTATAGAAAACAAAGTCATAGACGACCGAAGTTTTAAATTATCCGGGAATGGAAAGACTTGGTTGATATCGCTAATTTCTAGCTTTGCTACTACGTCGCAAAGCTCTAATAAGTTTTGTCTTAAGGTCGCGTTTTCTAGATATGCTTTGGCTTCGTTTAAATCTTCGATTCCGTAGTACTCAGCATTGCTACTACTGCCCAAACCTTTGAGTTGCGGGAACGTATACCACATATAATGCCCGTATTTTCTGCCAGCACTTAATTCGTCTAGTGCGTGCTGATGGGAAGATTCTTGCACTCCAATAAACCTATCTAAATCGTATTCTACGGGCTTAATTTCTGCCATCTTCCGAGCTTTTTCTAGAAAACCTTCATCCAGAGCCGCATTGCGCTGAAAACTGACCATCTTGATATTACTTTTGGCTATTATTAAGGCTTCATCTATTGTATCCCTAGTCTTTTCGCCGTCGCAAAGCTCAATAAAATATTTTGAAAGTCGCTTAATCATTGACAACTCTCTTTTATCAGCAGCACCTTCGCATGCCGCAGTGAAAAAACTCAGCCTTTCTTCCCTAAATTTCTTAGCGAATTTATCAAAATCGTCAATCAGCCTTTGTATAATATATCCCTTAACGTCAAACGTGTTTCTACGCATAAGTAACTTTTCTAAACAAGCTTCTTTCGCCTTTATTCGGTATTTTTTAGTTGGGTGCCCTAGCAGTGAATTAAGGACAATTTTTGCTTCCTCTTTTGAATCGCACCAACCAAGATTATTACCAGCTTGCTCAGGCGGAAACTCGGATAAAACATTTGCAAATTGTTCTCTAAGCGATAATTTATTATTTTTAAGCCCAAAAATACGGCTAGAGATCCACCACGGCAATTCCTTTATCTTATTGTCAGGCAAACCCGCGAGATTCTTCAGATATCCCCCGAGCTCTGGATTTATATCCGTTAGTGTATCATTATCTATGCAGAGTATCCAAGTCATAGCATCTATGAAAATGTTTCTCTCGGGCTTACTGCCCTCATCCCATTTACCCCAATTTTCACTAATTGCTTTATTGATTCGACGCAAACTCTTTACTCTTGGCCAATAAAGATTATAGATTATATTCGTAAACGGCAAACCATCTTCTATCTCTTTCGGCAAATACTTCCATATTTCATTTAATACCGATCCCGCCACATAAAATAGCGAATCTTTTTCCGTAGTTTTTAGAATATGACAAATGACTTCAAATAGCTCAGCTACCGGCTTGCGATCATCTAAGAATAGCTGGTTTCTTAAATAGTATTCGGCGAATGTAGCGTTGAGTTTACCGTCCAATATTCGCTTCCTGATTTTTTCGTCCGCCTTTTTTGTAAAATTTATTACCCGTGGTTCCTTGAAAAAGTTAATAATATTATCGGCGTCGTCGGTTTCCTTTATGGAGTAGTGCACATACCTGCTCGCTAAGTCTTCACCAAATTCTTGAGTTATCGCACTAAGCAAACTTTCAGTGCTATTCTTAATAATCTGTATTAGTTCAGGGGTAAGGTTAAGACTAGATTTAATTGCGTCATCATAAAAGTTTTGCTTGATGGGCAGATGTTTAATGATAAGCCCACGGAGCTTTTCTTCCCCGATTCTGGAATAGGCGTCTTTCGCCCGATAGATTCCCAGTATGGTCTCGTCCGCTTCATTGAAGCCACTATTGAATTGTAGGTGATCGTTGAATTTCTGCGCAAGAATTGCATTTTCCCAACTTTCGGCTGTAATCCTTGGAACAAATCCATCAAAACAGAGATTTATCAAGGGCTGCAATATGCAAGATTTATCGAAGAAATAGAAATTTCGATAATACAAACTAATGACCGTTTGCCAAAAAACTTTATCTGAAGATGGTTTGATTTTATACTCTTTTTTGTTGACTTCGCAGACAAAGGCTTCCGAATTTAAGTCTGGCTTCAACCAATGTTTAGTTGGTATAAAAATGCCGCCAACCAAGAATAACTCAGATTTTGAATTTCTGATGAGATAGTTAATATTATAAAAAGGCGCATCATAAGGGAAAATGACAAAATTTCTCTTGAGAACATTATGCTCGAGCGAATAAACTAGCCATTCATTATCCCCGCGGTGATTAAAAATAGTTTCGGCATAAATGATTTCTCGCACTTTAAACCGATTGCAAAAATCCTCAAACTCGGTTTGTTTCTTGATGATGGTTTCTTCTTTGTCGCTCATGCTTATAATTATCGTTATTTTGTTTTAAAAGTAAAAGGGTGTTTCGCTAATATATATATCCGTCTGCTTCGTAGTCAACGTCATAAAAATTTCCTAAAGATTCACTTACATGGTCATAATCATACTTTTGTTCAAAACTAAATAAAATGCAATAATTAATAATCTGACCCCCCCTATAACGAATGGTGCGCGCGTTGGCATAGCCCACGCGTCCGTTTTTTTGATGGACATCCAAGTCCATCAAGGACTTGGTGCGCGCGACTGGACTTGAACCAGCACAGCCGTGAATGTGGCCACTACCACCTCAAGGTAGCGTGTCTACCAATTCCACCACGCGCGCTTGTTACTTATTATAACACAGATTTATAATTTATGGCGTTTTATTTTTAGTAGTTTTTGCAGTAGCCCAATCGCCAATATCGGTGAAGC
Organism: Candidatus Nanosyncoccus sp.; assembly: GCA_045629825.1. GTDB lineage: Bacteria > Patescibacteriota > Saccharimonadia > Saccharimonadales > Saccharimonadaceae > Nanosyncoccus. The sequence goes on from JAZQRY010000057.1 coordinate 26,197, forward strand.
GGTCCAGTGTTGTCACCAGCTTCGTGTTATCACTAAATGTTCGCACGTTTTTATTGTAGAAATAAGTTAAATTCGGGCGGTATAGAGCAATCGCTGGCACATCGTCCACCCATCGTTCCAGGAAGCTTTCATATTTCTTGACCCTAAGTTCCGTATCTAAGGTATCTCGCGCCCCCAGCAACAAATCATCCACGAGTGAATCGCGATAATTTGATAAGTTTAGCCCTCCAGCCGAAGCCTGCGATGAGTGATAATAAGGCAAAAGATCTGGCTCTGCTCCCAGCTCAATCTCGTAAATTAGGATATCATAATTACGCTTCGAAATCACATTGGTAATAAATTCTTGATTTTCTTCGTAGGCCGAGACATTTGCTTCTATTCCCAAATTGGCTAGCTCTGTCTTTAACGCTTCCGCTACGCTTGGTAAATAGCCAGTATTAACGGTTGCAATATCTATATGAATCGGCTCTTCGCCAGCCAACTCCGCAACCTGCGCCTTGGCCGATTCCACATTATGTTCTGGCAAGCTCGGATAAGATCCAATCGCAATTTGCCCATCAACGATCGGATAATCCAGCGTCAATGTCTCTGGCGCCTGCACTCTGACCGCTCCCCAATCTACACCCTGACGAATCGCCGCGCGCAATTCTTTGTGTTTAGTTTTGTCGTGTGACATATTGAAGAACACAAACGCACCCGAATTTAAGCTAGAATTTTTCTGAATAAACTGATCCGTAGTGATTCGCTCAGCATCTGCGCCTGTCAGCTCAGCTGTCGCTGTTACCGATCTGGAATTAATTGCCTGCACAATTTCATCTCTGCTATTATAAGTATGTATTGAAAAACTACTGATCAAAGGCGCACCCCTATAATAATCGAGATTAGAAGACAGATAATAGACTCGTTCGCCATTATTCGAAGTTTGTGTTGCATTGTAGGAGAAAGGCCCCGAAGTTACCGGCAGAATTGAGAAATCGTTTTCTACTAAAGTTTTACGGTCTGCATTTTCGAGTATATGTTTTGGCACTACTGGCACATTTAAGGCCGACATGAAATCTGCATAAGCCGTAGGTAAACCAAATACTACCTCCCCTTCCTCGTTTAGAGTCACGTTAACATTTGCAAATGCCGAATCATATACTGAATCTACTGCTGGATCCTTAATCAACTGCGCCGTAAACATTACGTCTTCATTCGTTATTGGCTCCCCATCTGACCACTTCAAGCCCTCTTTCAATTTAACCGCCCAAGTCTTGCCGTTATCGTTCGTGCGCACCGATTCGGCCAGTTCCATACCAGGATGTCCCGAATAATCATTCGTCGTGATGGTCGCAAATAATAATCTACTAAGTATTTTTTCGCTACTAGTGGTTGCAAAGAGCGGATTTAATGAATTAACTTCGCCTAGTGTAGCTTCGGTGTATGTCCCACCACTGGTAAAATAGTTTTCTGCATAAGAGTCGCCATACCAAAAAGCCTGCGCCGTAGCCAACATAATTAGCGCCCCTACCATTAGTGCCCACTCAAGAATTAGTAGCCGGATATTCCCGACGTGTGAAAACCGCCCGATCAGATTTTCTCGGATATGCCTCTGACTGTTTTCGCTCGCTTCGATTGAAGCTTTCGAAAACTTCTTGATGAATTTTTGCCCACGCTTTTTAATTGAATTTACCATATTATGCCGGAATTAATAATAGACCCATAATTGACGACACGAATATCACAGTCGTAATCACTGTCGTCACGAATAAAGATTTCTCTAATCCCCGCCGCTTAGTATACAACTCACTCGAACTACCCGAACCAGAACCCAGCGATGCTCCCCGCTGCTGTACCAAAATCAATAAAATTGTCAGAATCGCCGACGCAAATATTACTATTTCTAAAAACTTTCCTATTTCCATATAAAATAACTCCTGCCTCTACTTTAGCATATTTTTTCTTTTGAGTAAAGAATGATATGTGATTGCAAACCTATGTGCTTCTTCATCTATCCTGGCGATTAATCGCGCAATATGGGAGTCGGCTAGTAACTCTGTCTCGCTCAGATGTACTCCGGAATCGGAAGAAGACGGAATTACTAATTTGACTTTCGCATTTCGCGAATGATCGCCCGACTTGTCGCGCCCTATCACTGGAATATTATATTCACTTACTAGTGGCAAAATCGCTCCTACTTGCGTTGCGCCACCATCCAAAATAATTAAATCTGGAAAATCCCACTCTTTGTGCTTTAGCCGTCGTTCAATCATCTCTCGCATACTTTTAAGATCATCATTTCGAGAAGTCCGAATCTTGAACTTCCGATACTCGCTCCTTGCCGATGCGCCATTAATAAACACCACCATACTTCCTACGGTATTCTCGCCTGATTGATGCGAGATGTCATACCCCTCAATCCGACGTGGTGGCACAGCAAGCCCGAGCATCTTTTGTAACTGCCCCAAAGCCTGATCCGACGAAATATCCAAAAACTCTTTATCTGAAAACACGATTTTCCGCTGCAATTCTTTCAACCCTCTTAGCTGATCGCGAGCTTCTGCGGCTAGTTCGTAATTCCCTTTTGCGGCTTCGGTACGCATAGTTTTTTCTAGCTCTTTCAAAAGCTTCTTGCGGTCACCTTCGAGATAGCGAATCATTTTGCGTAAATTTCGCTTGTAATCTTTGGGCGTAGACTTACCTACCTCAATCCCTGGCGTTAAACCTAGATCGGTATTTAATGTCTTTTTGCCAGTATACGGCTTATCGTAATACGGGAACACTCTTCGCAAAATTCGCACCGCCTTTTCTACTGCCGATTTACCATAGAAAGGTCCAATATAAGTAGCTTTATCGTCCTGTGGTGTCCGCGTAAACGACACGTATGGCACCTCTGATTTTATATCGATCCGCACATAAGATACTGTTTTATCGTCGCGCAGCAGTATATTCCATCTCGGCATGTAGCGCTTGATCATCTCCGCTTCGAGAAACAGTGCGTCCATTTCGGTATCTACTACGATCCAGTCGGTATCAGCAATCTCTGCTACTAGAGCCTGTGTCTTGACGTCCTTCCGAGATTTCTGAAAATATTGTCGCACACGGTTCTTGAGTACTGCCGCTTTCCCTACATAGATTATTTTCCCCTCCGAATTCTTATGAAAATAAACTCCCGGCTCGGCCGGAAGTTTATTTAGTTTTTGTTTTAGCTTCTCGTCCATTGCAATTATTATGCCACACTTAAGCTAACGAGTCAATAGAGTATCCCTAATCATTGATAGTCTCGACTTCGGTCGGAATATCCGCCTCGGTCGTCAGGTCATCCAGTGCGTAATTTTGCATTAAAGTCTCCAAATCTTGATATTCCACTGGTTCTACGATATTTAGATTATCGGGATAGGCGAAATCTAGATCCACCGTCACATCGGCATCTTCGTTTTTATAATCGAAATACAGCCTAGTGAAGTTGTAATTATTGTCCACTTCCACATAGAAGCTTGGCAAGAAGCTTAAGTCTGATGTAAAGCTATCTACATTGGTTCCACTATTTACATAACCCATGCAGTCAAATAGATTCTCCGTTGCTGACAAATCTTGTGCTCCCTTGATGAAGCTATTTAGGTTCGTATTATCGATTGAGAGCTGATAAATCGGATTGGCTTTTTTGGCTACTGTCAAATTCTCGCTTGCAGACATGACGAATGGATTATTTTGATACAGCATTGCTACGCTGTTCATGCTACTACTGATATCTTCGGCAAACGTCGCGATACAACCTAGACTTTCGCTTCCGTCCATCTCTTCGGTTAACGCCCCTAGCTCATCACCTGAGATTCTAATCCACTCCCCATCTATCAGGTCGGCTATCCCGGCGAAATCTTCCAATAAGCTCGTTGATGTGACCTGTCCGGTACCACATTTATCCGTCTCACCATCGCATTTATCTATTACCTCCACGGTGCAACCTTCTTCACCGTCTTCTACAATGCAATCATCAATTACTTCATTCGTGTAAAGCGCCGCTTCGTTGATGCTCGTAATGGCATCTGCCAGGCCATCGGCTTTGACGTATAGATCTCCGCCCTTAGCGTAGACTTCGCTTAGCTCTATCGCAACATCCTCGCGAGACCCCCTAGTGGTCAACGTCAAGGTGGCATTGGTAGCATTAATGGCGGTGCCACCAACTAGCTTGACATCTAAGTCGACTTTCATCTTAGAAAAGGTTGAACTAGGATCATTTGATTTTGCCTCAATTGTGCCGTTGATTGCAACGTTGCTATTCACTCCGCTTAGTAACTTATCGATCGCGTGCCCTACGGCATCTTCTGGCTCGCGGTTAATCAGAAGTAGTGCCGCCGCCACCCCACAAATGACTGCCACGACAATCGCTATGATTCCTGCAATTATTAATCTTCGTTTCCTTTTTTGCTTCTTGTTTGGGTCAACCTCGGTCACTGCTGGCTGAGGTGTATTCGTGGCTGGCTGTACCACCACTGGCGGCATAGCGGATTGTGGCTGTCTTGTCACCATAGTCGGTCGCGTCGCAGTGGCTGGACGTGCTGGCGCCGGAGCTGGTGCAGGTCTTGGCATAGTTCTTGAAGCTGGCCTAGCAGCTGGAGCTGGACGAGCCGGAGCTGGTCTCGGAGCTGGCTTAGGTGCTGGCGCTGTGTGAGTCGGCGTTAATGTTTGCTCTGCTTCGCTCGGCGCTTCAGCCTGCATACTTGAATTACCTGTATCCGTAGGCGCCGATGAATTCCCATTCATCTGTGCAAGAAAATTCGAAACCAAATCAGACGAGCCGGAATTATTGCCCACTCCAGGATTCGGGTTCAGGGGGTTAGGTGTACCTCCTTGGTTTCCTTCCATAAAAACTCCTTTTCTATAAATTCTTATGTTAATAATATCACATTTTTCCGCAGAAATGAAAAAATCCGTGTATAATATTAATATGCTTATGAATAATTATACGATCAAAGAAATTAAAGCCCGTCAGGTCTTAGACTCACGCGGCAATCCTACGGTGGAAGCCAACGTTTGGCTAGATGGTGGTGGATTCGGCAAAGCAATTGTGCCGTCCGGTGCATCTACCGGCTCAGGTGAAGCTTTGGAGCTCCGTGATGGCGAACAGAGCTATTATCGTGGCAAGGGCGTACTAAAAGCAGTTTGGAATGTTAATTCCAAGATACGCGACGTCTTAGTAGGCAATTCATCTGACCCATTCATCGTGGATCAATTATTGATCGATTTAGATGGCACCGAAGATAAGTCCAATCTTGGCGCCAATGCTATCCTGGGTGTATCGCTTGCTAACGCCAAAGCTAACGCTAGCGCCCGTAAGATGCCTTTCTATCTTTATGTTGCTGAGCTCGCTGGCACGATTGATCGTATGTCTATCCCTATGCCGATGATGAACGTAATGAATGGTGGCGCGCATGCTGCCTGGGCTACTGATTTTCAGGAATATATGATTGTACCAGTTGGAGCTGGTAATATTGCCGAAGCCGTACGTTATGGTGCGGAAGTATTTTATGCCCTGAAAGATGTATTGACGGAGCGTGATTATCCTACCACCGTAGGCGACGAGGGTGGCTATGCCCCCCGTGTACGCGAAGGCAACAATGAGCCACTCGAATGCATCAAGCAAGCTATTGAACGTGCTGGCTTTACCCCAGGTAAAGACGTTGCTATTGCTATGGATATCGCCGCCAGCGAATTTTACGATCACGACCATTATGTGCTCAAGACTAATGGTGATTGGAAAACCGCCGACGACCTGACCAACTGGTATACTTGGATCATTGACAACTATCCCGTAGTTTCTATCGAAGACGGCCTAGCTGAGAACGATTGGGACAATTGGAAGAAAATGACCGAGCGTCTAGATGACCGCGTACAGCTCGTAGGTGATGACTTATTTGTCACTAATACTGAACTACTTCAAAAAGGCATCGAACTCGGCGTAGCTAATGCCATCCTAATTAAACCAAATCAAATCGGCACTTTTTCCGAGACTATCGACGCCGTTATTATGGCGCAAAACGCTGGTTATAATACCATCATTTCGCATCGCTCTGGCGATACGGAAGATACATCCATCGCACATCTAGCTGTCGGTCTAGGCTCCGATCAAATTAAGACTGGCTCGCTCTCTCGTTCTGAGCGCATCGCTAAATATAACGAGCTCATCCGCATCGCTGATGTCAACTCTCGTCTCGGCCTAATCAATCCGTTCAAAGATTTGCTACAATAGAATTATTTGTTTTCCTTCTTTATCTCGCTTGCTTCTCGGAATCCGTCGTAGAAGTTTTCCGAAATCTTCGGGTGACCAATTTTGTTGGCAGCAGCTACAACTTCATCCAGATTATTTGTAATTTTAAATATACCTGTGTCTTGTGGCGCAATGAGTCCCAGAGCTAACATTTTACCAATGACTTTATCGAATGCCTTCCAATAACTCTCGCCGATTAAAAACACCGGCATCTTGGGCATCTTCTTCTCTTGCGTAAGGCACAGAATCTCTGAAATTTCATCCATCGTACCAAATCCGCCCGGGAAAAATGCAAACACCTTCGCTGACATCGCTAATGCTACTTTGCGTGCAAAGAAATATTCGAAAGTTAGACAATCGGTCAAATATGGATTTGGAAACTGCTCATGTGACAAAGTAATATTTAGCCCAATCGTACGCCCGCCGATTTCGTATGCTCCGTGCGACGCCGCTTCCATAATACCGGGGCCTCCACCAGTAATTACTGCGTGGCCATTCTCCGCTAATTTGTGTCCCAGCTCAAATGCCATTTTACAGTACTTATTATCCTGCGACAACCTAGCCGAGCCAAATACTGTTACCCCTTGCGGAAATGAACGTACAATCTGCAGCCCCCTACCAAGATCCTTGGCATAAGCGTTAGCGCGCTCTAGGTCTGCAATCGATAGTTTTTTGAGTAATTCTTCTTCGGTTTTGATCATATTGTCTCCTTATTATATTATTTGAATCGGCATAGTATGTAACTGCTCCCCGCCCGTTAGAGCTCCTTTGTTGGCTCCAATCTCTGTAATCACAGATGTGGAATTTGCCGCCGCATATATAATCGAATCGTGTAATGACTTGCCGTCTGCTAAATGCGCTAAGAAGCCTGAACCAAAAGCGTCTCCTGCCCCAGTAGCGTCTTTAATCTTCTTATCTTCGTAAATTCCAAAGCGGTAGGCTTCGCGATTGTCGCCGGCGACTCCGCCCATCGATCCAGCCGTAATCAGTACCATGCCAACGTAATTAATCAAATGGTAAAATAGCTCTAGCAAATTCTCTCCGTCGGCAATCTGTGCCGCTTCTGATTGATTCACGCTTAAAATATCTACATATTGAAACAAGTCAATCAATCGCTGGCGGTCCTCTAACTCTTTGTTTCCTGGATTGAACATAATCCTAGTACCTAGCTCCCGCGCCTTTCTGAAGAATCTCTCTAATGTATCGAAATCCCCCTTTAGTGAAGTCACATACAGCCAATCTGGGCGAATTGTTTCCAAATCTTGTTCGCTAAAATTCCCAAATTGCTCCGATGCTCCCCGACAAGTCAGTATTGTGCGCTCGCCACTTCGTGTATCTAGCAGAATCACCGACGTGCCAGTAGATTTATGCTCCAAGAAATTGACATAGTTATTATCTATGCCTTCACGGTCCAAAAGTTTAAGTACTGCATCGCCCGCCGAGTCATGTGCAATATTACCGATAAATACCGCCTCATGTCCATGCCGTGCAAATTCTACTGCGGAATTAATGCCACCCCCACCAATTTCGTAATCAATCTGGTCCACGTCCACCTTAGACCCTACTGATATATCACCATATATTGTCCTGTTGTCAAGCTGAGACGCCTTTAAGTCATCCTTATCAATCAGATAAATATCCTGCAAAGCCGAGCCGAGCGATACTATGCGAGCCATGATTACAACACTACTCCATTCTTATCGATTTCAGCCACTAGTGATTGGAAGGATTCGGCTGGATCGTTCGCTTGCGAAATCGCCGCTCCTACGTTAATCACATCAAGATCAGCATGCGCCAACGCTCGTACATTGGTGATATTGGCACCCCCATCCCAGCCGATTTCTACTTCTGGCTTCATGTTGCGCACCAAGGCAATCTTCTCCATTTGCATTAGATCTGCCGGCGCGCCTTGAGTCCCTAGTTGCCCTGCGAATATCAGCACATGATCTGCCGCATCAATGTATGGCTTCACGTTGCCAGGATAAGTTTGTGGCAAAAGCGCAACACCAGTCCGAATCCCTGCTTGTTTCAATGACTCAAACGTCGGCAACAAATCTTCGTTTGCCTCGGCATGTAAGATGCAAAGCGATGGATGCAACTTCAGAATGGTATCGAGAAACGATGATGGATTCGTCGCCATCAAATGCAAATCGGCTGTCCAGTTCTTTGGCCACCAAACATTCGTAATATCGAGCGTCGGGTACGGTGCGAATACGCCATCCGTCACGTCAATCTGTACGCGTCGCGTGAAGGTATTGACTCGCTCTACCTGAAAGCGATAATCTTGCTTGTTGTCGGTCAAAATCGCCGGCACAATTGATACTGTTCTAATCATAATCTTCCCTTTCGTCTAATTTATTTATGCGCCTTACGCGACGCTCAATTTTCATAAAATCAGTGTCAATAAAGGTCCGAACCGTTTCTTTGGCCGCTTCATCACTCATGCTGTGCGCTGAAAGGCAGAGTATATTAGCATCATCGTGCTCACGCGCCAGTACTGCTGACTCCGGACTATCACAATGCGCCGCCCGAATCCTTTTAAAACGGTTTGCCTGGATGGTCATCCCGTGCGCCGAATCACAAATCAAGATGCCCATCGAGCCACTATCTTCGCGTACGGATTTCGCCACTTTGACAGCGGGTTCATTGAAATCATCGCCTTCATGGTATTCGTAAGCGCCTTCGTCCTGTACATCGTGCCCTAAATCTGTCAAATACTGTGCCAGAAGCGTCTTCTTGGCTAATCCGCGATAGTCTGCACCTATATATATCTTCATCTTATTCTTTTCCAAATCCTACTGCCAGCTCGACTAGCCTGTTTGAGTATCCCCATTCATTATCATACCAGGCCACCACTTTAACCATATTACCACCCACTACGTCAAGTAGCGGCAAATCCACGACGCAAGAATGCGGGTCGCCGATAAAGTCGGACGAGACCAACTCTTCTTCGCTTACGCCAATGATACCTTCGTAATACGGCTCCTTAGCGGCTTTCTTGAAAATCTTCTCCAACTCCTCTTTTGAAGTGTCCCGCTTTAGTACCGCAGTAATGTCAGATAAAGATACTACTGGGGTAGGTACGCGCACTGATAGCCCAGCGAATTTATCTTTGAGCGTAGGAATAGTAAGCGCTGTAGCTTTGGACGCGCCAGTGGAAGTCGGCACGATATTCTCAGCCGCACTGCGCGCTTCTCTTAGATCCTTTGCCGGCGCATCGAGTAACTTCTGTGATCCAGTATACGAGTGTACCGTCGTCATCATGGCCTTCTCTACACCAAATGTGTCTTCGAGTATCTTCATAATTGGCGCAATACAGTTCGTAGTGCAAGATGCATTAGACAATATTTTGTCTTTGCCGTCAACTACATCTTCATTGACGCCAAGTACGATAGTCTTTGCTCCTTCACCTTTTGCTGGTGCTGAGATTACTACTTTTTTCGCTCCTGCCGTGATGTGCGCCTTGGCATCTTCCGGGTTAGTGAAGAATCCGGTCGACTCAATCACTACATCGACTCCTAATTTCTTCCATGGTAAATTAGCTGGATCTTTTTCGGCATAGACTGGAATCTCGCGCGTATTAATAATTAAGGAGTTCTCTCCCGCTGAAATCTTCTTGTCGTAAGCCCCATATGAAGAATCATATTTTAATAGGTGCGCTAATGTCTTCGCATCCGTAATGTCATTAATTGCCACCACCTGCACGTCGCGTCGATCCAACAAAATCTTCAGTGCATTCCGCCCGATCCTGCCAAAACCGTTAATCGCTACTTTTACCATTTTACCTCCTAAAAAAATCTACTTATGTTCATTATAGCATAAGTAGATCAAAAATCCCAGATGATTTTTAGCGTGCGAAGTGTGCAAATGCGCGGTTGGCTTCTGCCATCTTGTGGCAGTCTTCCTTCTTCTTGAACGCTGCACCAGTCTCATTGTACGCATCGACAATCTCAGCCTCGAGCCGCTTAGCATAAGGCATACCCTTGCGTGCCCGTGCCGACTGCACTAGCCACGAAAAGGCGAAGTGGAGCTGTCGGTGACCCGAGATTGGGAACGGAATCTGATAGTTGGCCCCGCCAACTCGGCGAGACTTCACTTCGAAATCTGGCGACACATTGGAAATGGCCTTTTCTAGTACTTCCACTGGATTCTCGGACTTCAATTTCTTAGCAGCGCCTTCGATTGCGGTATAAACTGCCCGCTCAGCAACTTGCTTTTTACCGTCTAGCATCGACTTGTTAATCAATCTCTGCACTAGCATGGACTGATATTTACGATCTGGATTGACTTTACGAACTAACGATTTAGTAGTCTTACGTGGCATAATTACTTATCCTCCTTCTTCGCTCCGTATTTCGAGCGACCTTGCTTGCGCCCCTGCACACCTTGGAGACCCAAGGTACCACGCACTACGTGATAACGCACACCAGGAAGATCCGGCACACGGCCACCGCGTACTAGTACTACGGCGTGCTCCTGCAAATTGTGACCTTCACCACCGATATATGCCCAGACTTCCTGACCGTTAGTAAGGCGTACACGAGCTACCTTACGCATAGCGGAGTTAGGCTTCTTTGGTGTCTTGGTTGTAACTTTGATACACACCCCACGCTTGAGTGGAGCTGCTTTCTCGTAGCGCTTGGTCTTCAAAGTATTTACGATGGAGCCAAGAGCTGGAGATTTGGATTTCTTTGCAGCCTTTTTGCGAGGCTTTCTAATCAACTGATTAATAGTTGGCATTAAAATTTCCTTTTTTAGATTAGTATATTATATATAGTGAACTACCTACGCTATATATAGCGTTTACTAGACTCAAAATCTACTCCCAGACCATATATCTAGCGTTCACTATTTGCCAGTTTGTTTACAGCAATCACAAACCAGCCGAAACTCTTATCGACAATTATACCATACCTGCCACCAAAAGTCCACAAAAAACTAGGCGCCCCGCCGCCTAGTCTATTATTGCAACTAGCTATTTTTTCTTGCCAGAATTCGTATCTACCAAATAATCCAAAGTAGCCTCGATAGTCAAACGATTCTTGATATCCATCTTGACGTTGGGATTCTTGAGATTCTTGAGTGCCTCAGGAGACTTCTTGTAGACATCTCGTAGCTCCGCAATCTTGGCATTTACAAGATCGTCTGAAACAGTGATTTTTTCGGAGAGTGCTACGTTTTGCAAAGCTAGCGAAGCCTTCACTCTTTCTTCGGCAATTTTGCGAGCTTGCTTCTCCCAGGTTTCAAGCGTCTCGCCATTCGCTTCTAGGAAATCTTCAAAGCTAAGCCCTTGTGCCGCTACGTTGCGCGTCATATCATCACGAATAGCACGTACCTGGTCGTCAATCAGTATTTCTGGTGCCGGAATCTTTGACTTTTTAACTAGTTCCTTTACTAAGTCATCTTTAAATTTTTCTTTCGCCTTGTGCTCGTTCTGCATCTTGAGATTTTTCTCGATGTCTGCCTTTAGCTCATCCAAAGTCTTGAATGGTCCGCATTTCTTAGCCATCTCGTCATCAATCTTAGCCTTCTTGACTTCATTCACTTGCTTGAGCAAAGTTTCAAATACCACCTTTGCCCCAGCCAAATCTTTTACGCCATAATACTTAGGAAAAGTCAAATTAAGATCGAACTTATCACCTGGCTCATGCCCTACGATGCCATCCTCAAAACCAGGGATAAAAGTATTTGAGCCCAGCGTTAGCTTGTAATCCTTCGCCGAACCGCCCTTAAATGGCTTGCCGTCCTTTTTCCCGACAAAATCAATAATTACTTCGTCGGTTAATTTGGCTGCACGTTTGGTCACTTTTTTCTCTGCGAAGGAAGTGGCGATGTTATTTAGGATTTCGTCGATTTCCTTCTTGGTGACCTTGGCGTCATCCATTTTGACGTCAAGCTTCTTGTAATCGCCTAGCTTAACTTCTGGAATGATATCGGCGGTAGCGGTGTACTCTACAGTCTCTCCTGGTACAAACTTAGTTACATTGACGCTCGGAATTATGAGCGGGCTCTTTTCTTCTTTTTGGAAGGCAGTAATTACCGTAGTGCGTACGGCATAGTCTAAAGCCTCGGAATTTAAATCATTCTCGGGGATAAATTTCTTAGCTATCTCTACTGGTACCTTGCCTTTTCTAAAGCCTTCGACCTTAATCTCCTTAGCTAATTTCTCTAAAGCCTTCTCCTGGGCGACTTTTAAATCGTCCGCGTCCAACGTCACTGTAATCTCGACACGCGAATCTGAAAGTTTCTTAAACTTTGTTTTCATATTAACTCCTATAAATTTATTTCTATTATACCATAACTTTTGGCAAAGGGGTATTTCTAAAGTGTGTCAAAGTAAATTTCGAAGTGGCACCCAGTTTGATATCAGGATTCATGATGTTGTTTTGGTCGAAAATCTTCTTGATTTCAGAGTATAATTTCCGCTCTGTTTCAAGCATATCCACATTGGATACTACAGCCTTGAGTCGCCCTTCCGGCGTACCACCTGTGAGCTCTCCGCTCTGACGTTCGATAATATATGCCCCTGCCTTCAGGAAGGCAGTTGCCTTCTTGTTGAAATCTTCATCTTCTAAATTAAATTTCGGTCGCAAACTATAGTTCGACGCACTATACGATCCGAAGATTTCAAGGTCTAGCTCCAGCTTCTGGCTCAAGACCTCGATGTCTTTCAAGAAAGTCGCCACGTTCCAATCTGGGAGATAAAAATCTGTTAAAATTGGTACTCTCTCACCACCCCGAATATTGCTAAGATAATTCACTAATGAATTTTCAAATTCGTCCAAATTCGTCTTATTTTTGTCCGTCTCTACTATGTATTTCACATTTCGTGGCAGAATATTGCGGATATTGGCTACCTTCTTTATATTGCCATTGATGCGTTCGTCAAAACTCACCAGTACCACATATCCATCGTCTACTTTCCTAATAATACCGTCTAAATTCTTCCCCGCCTCTCGCGCTTCCGCGACAATCTTTATATCATATAGATTTAGCTTCCGCGGATTTTGCGGCTTCACCATCTCCATGAACTTCACTGCCGTACCGATATCCTTGAAAGTGGCCACTATACGCATAGCCTTTTTCTTAATTGGAACAGCTCTTAGGATTACTTCGGAAATAATTCCGAGCGTCCCTTGCGCCCCAAAGAAAATCGGCATTAAGTCTAGCGTCTCACGCTTCTTGGCTTCTCTAATCATGGAATATCCAGCCTTGGCATGATCATTCAATTCTTCGATTAGCGAATCATTATCCTTGATAACCTTAGAAATTTTACGATATATTTCGCCCTCTATCGATTTCTCAACCGCTTTCTTCGCTACGGCGTATTTTTTCAAACGGTTGGTTTGTAGGCAATCACCATTCGCTAGTACAACTTCAATCCGCTCTACGTAATGATAAATCCCGCCATATTTTCCCGAACATTCATCGGCTGGGCAATTTGAAATTAGCCCACCAATCGTCTCATCGTCGTGCCCTTCGATCGGAATCGTTAGCCCGCTGACCGACAGAGCAGTATTTAGCTCTTTAAGAGTAATTCCTGACTGCACTCTCACCAATCTATCGCGTGGGTCTATTTCTAGCATCCGATTAATTTTTTCAGTAGAAATCACTACCCCATTAGTCAAATCAGCTCCCCCTTCATCCAGCCCCGAGCCACGCGTCGTCACGGCTATCGGTACATCCTTGAGCGTTAATTGACTAAAAAACCTCATCAATCTTTGGATGTCGTCGGTAGACTCCGGAAAAGAAACCAGCTTGGGTTTAATTTTTAATGCAGATCGGTCTGTAGAATATTCTTCCAGAATTTCGGGGGCATCAAAAGAATTACCTACGGTCAACTGATTTAAATACTTTGCAATTTTCCCCATCCTGCTAATGATTATATCGAAAAAATGATTTTTCGCAATTCTAGAATTTTACGCCGTTTTATTGTATAATATATGTAAGATAAATTGGAGTAAAGATGGTTAATAACGAGAAATTTAATCAAATTCTTGCAGATTATAAAAGAGATTTTCCTGTTCGCTTTCAAGACGAAGTATTTAAATGGCAGGCGGTGAAGCATTTTCAGGATCATTGGGATATCGATGCGCCTGATTTTGCAGCGATGTATAAAGAGTCCATCAAGAAATGCGGCAGTTTGCTTGGGGCATTTAACTTTTTCCCTGGTGGAGTCATGCTAGCCTTCGCTAAGGCTGAGCCTGAAGTTACGCGCGAGATGTTTCGGCGACTCTTTGACGAATCGGTAGACCTAGTCCAGCGCGTTAAAGAATACATCGCCACGGCAGACGAGCTACTCGACCGGCACCGTTCCGAGAAATGGAACAATCATTATCAAAAAGCTAATTCGGTAAGTACTTTTCTCTGGCTACGCTATCCAGATAATTATTATATATATAAATACGGTGAAATCAAAGCCGTAGCGGAGACTCTAGGCAGCGAATTTACGCCAAAACGCGGTGGCGATGTAGATAGCCTTCCTGGTTCCTTCGCTTTATACGACGAAATGGCAGTACGTCTCCAAGATGATTCGGAATTACAAACTATGTTCCATGATGCACTGCCCGAAGACGCCTATCCGGACCCCAAGTCCCACACTCTAGCTATCGATTTCGGCTTCTATATCTCGCGCCAAGTTATGGGGCGCACATCTCATACAGCGTCGGATTCGCCCGAATCTACTGAAGCCCCAGAAAAAAGCGCCGTTTTTGAATTGCCTGACGGTGTTAATGCTTGGTGGTTAATAGCTAATCCTAAGTACTGGTCGCCCAGCAGCATGCCGATTGGTGGCAAAATCGAATATACCGTCAAGAATTCCAAAGGGAATGCTCGTAAGATTGCACGTAATTTTCAAGATGCGAAAGCTGGCGATTTCGTCTTCTGTTATGAATCCACTCCGACCAAACAGCTCGTCGCGTTTGCTGATGTTTCCAGACCTTCCGATGGAGAGACTATCGAGTTTGCTATTACGCAGAAACTCCCCATCCC
This sequence comes from Candidatus Nanosyncoccus sp., assembly GCA_045629825.1. GTDB lineage: Bacteria > Patescibacteriota > Saccharimonadia > Saccharimonadales > Saccharimonadaceae > Nanosyncoccus. The sequence continues at coordinate 41,435 of JAZQRY010000057.1, forward strand.
ACTAGATTTCGATGTTTTTAAAGATTTGCCAGAACTGCAAGACGCTGAATTTATTAGGCTCCCGCAAAGCTCCCTACTTAAGGTTACGCCATCAGAATATAGTATTATTCTAGATCTTATCGAAGATGATGAAAACGAAGTGATTAATCAATCCGATATTCTCCCATATGGCAAACAAGATTTCGAGCGCGAAGTCTACATGGAAGGTATCTATGACGAGCTCAAGGACATGCTCGAATACAAAAAGAACATCATCTTGCAAGGAGCCCCTGGCACCGGCAAGACTTTCGCCGCTAAGCGTCTAGCTTACGCTATCATGGGCGAAACTGATAAAAATCGCATCGAGATGATCCAATTCCACCAGAATTATTCTTACGAAGATTTCGTCATGGGCTTCCGCCCTACCGCTGATGGCGGCTTCGAATTAAGGGAAGGCATCTTTTATCAATTCTGTCAAAAAGCTGCGACTCATCCTAATCAAGATTACTTCTTCATTATCGACGAAATCAACCGCGGTAATTTAAGCAAAGTCCTAGGCGAGCTCTTTATGGCTATCGAAGACACTCACCGTGGCGAGCCTGTCACTTTGAGCTACAGTGGGAAGAAATTCGCCGTACCAGAAAACCTATATATCATTGGTATGATGAATACTGCTGACCGTAGCATCGCTATGATCGACTACGCACTGCGCCGCCGCTTCTGTTTTAAAGATATGGAGCCAGCTTTCGATTCTAAAGGCTTCAAAGCTCAAATCGCCAGTGTCGGCAACGCCGACCTAGATAATCTAGTCGAAGCCGTCAAGTCTCTGAATGAAGTCATTGCTAAAGATCCTTCTCTTGGCCCCGGCTTCCGTATCGGTCATAGCTACTTCTCGGAATTAACCAAAGAGACTGCTACTCCAGCCCGACTCTACAGTATTGTAAAATACGAAATCATCCCCATTCTCCAAGAATATTGGCAGTTTGACGAGCCCGACACCTTCAAGGCCGAATCTGACAAATTATTAAAGGCAATTGGCAGAAACATATCCAATGATTGACAAAGACACTATCGTCATCCGTAATGTCTACTACATGCTAGCTTACGCCTATCAGACGCTGAGTCAATCCAATTTCAAAAAGCTAGCATCAGAAGATTTTGATAATACCGAAGATTTGTTTGCGGCGATTCTGACTACCGGCGTCTCTCAGATTTTGAAACAGGGCCTTCGCAAGAAATACGTCTCGCATTCGAGCGACTTAAATGTATTGCGCGGTAAATTGCTACTTGGTGGCACTATCAAGCATCGCCTGCGTCGCAACAACCAAATCATCAGCTGCGAATATGATGAACTATCCGAGAATAATATATATAATATCGCCATCAAGTCTACCATGCAGCTGCTACTAAAAAATGCCAAGCTCCGCAAGGACAATCGTACCAATTTACGCGTATTGCTTCGTAATCTCGATGCGATAGACTCGGTAGATTTGCGTACGATCCCTTGGTCTACTCTGGATCGCCGTTCCAAGAGCCCACTCTACGATATGCTGATTAATATCTGCTACTTCGTCTATTCTAACTTGCTAATCTCCCAGACCGCCGGCAAGCTCAAAGTACTTGAATTTACCGATGATGCTATGAATAAAGTCTTCGAGAAATTCGTCTTGAAATACTATCGCCTGCATGGCCTAAAGGCGCGCGCTCGCGAGATTAATTGGGTAATTGACCCCGACCACGATAACAACATTAATGGTTTATCCCTAATGAAGACCGACATTACCCTTACCCACGGCGACCGCACTTTGATTATTGATACCAAGTATTATGGCAAAATCACGACTACAAATTTCGACCGTGAGAAAGTCCGCGTCGGCCATCTCTACCAGATCTTTGCTTATGTCAAAAACCTAGATTTCGCAAACACCGGCAAAGTATCCGGCCTACTACTTTATGCCAAGACTTCCGACGAGGATATCTCGCCCCTTGATTTCTACAGCGGTGGCAATCGATTCGCCGTCCGCACCCTCGATCTCGACCAAGATTTTTCTGGAATCTCGGCAGCTCTTGACCAGATTGCTGAAGAATATCTTTTACAAGAAGCTTAAATCTTCAGCTAGATACCGAAGTGACCATTGGTTATCATTGACAAATTATAATCATTATGGTAAAATTAAGGTAAGCTGTTTGCTTTTTGTACATTGAAAAAACGATTCTAGAGAGGTGATATCGGAGTGAAGACGATAGCGTTAAAGAAGTTTGGAATGTTCGTCCTTTTGCTCGCAGTTGCAATGCTGCTCTGCACTTGTGGAACAGCGCAAAGCGAGGTTGGACCTTATGCTACTTCTGGCACGTCGGTCCAGATTGACACGGCAACGCTACCGCGTTACCCCTTGCCAGACGACAGCTACGCTGTGGCCATGAATGATATGCGCGATTACCGCATCATCGTCAACGAGCAGCATCCGTATGAGTTTGGCGGGGTCTACGACCAACTACTACAAGATGATTTGATCTACGTAGCAGACTGCTATGGCGAGCCAACTCCAGTAGAGAAGGCGGCTTACCTGGCATTTACCCAGCTTCAAGCTGACTTGCATGAGCGAGGCATCGAGATCGCTCTCTACAGTGCTTACCGCACCGAAGCCGACCAGCAATGGGTGGTCGACTACTACGGTAATCGCAAAGATTGGAGCGAGACCAATAAGGTCATGCAGCCCGGATATTCCGAGCATCACACTGGCCTGGTAATCGAGTATGTGGTCTGGTACAATGGTGGCGACGAGAAGGCTGATTGGGAGTGGACTACTGTGACGGCCGATCGCGCCAAGGATCCGTACTACGCTCCTATCGCCGCAGCCTTGGCTGACCACGGATTCATTATGCGCTATCCCGACGGAAAAGAGTCCGTCACTGGTGTACCGTACGAGCCCTACGAGCTGAGATTTGTCGGCTCGAGCAACATCGCTCGCTACATCGCGGAAACTGGTGTCTGCCTGGAAGAGATAACCCAGGAAGAGATAGACGCCTGGGCGCAGCGCCCGTAGTCACCAAAGGATTTAGCGGCAAACAGCTTTAGCGAGGGTTTACGAACCCTCGCTTTTCTTTTTGCGTTTACCAAACAATTTGCCAAGATGTATGCCGTAACTGGCTTTTTCACTAATATCAATCGCATCGCCCACTCCCGGCACTTTGCGTACCTCGTCATAGGCTTTCTGATGTATTGCTGCCCGAGTCGGCACTACCTTGTCAATAGCTTGATCTACTGCACTCTTGGCGATACCTACCGCTGCACCACCAGCTACCATTTTGCCGACTTGACCCTTCGCAGCTTTTGCTGACGCCTTAGCATCTGCTGTCGCCACCTTGGTAGCCTCGGCAGCCGTCTTTGACGCTGCCGGATCGGCAGGTTTGCCAGTTGTAATTTCTACAAAAAGATCCATGTATTTTTGATTGAGTGGACTTGAAGCAAATTTCTGCTCAAACTCCCCTACATCACCACAGCTCTTCCCTAGTTTTTCAATTTCCGCAAATAATGCATCTATTTTTTTCTGTGCCCCTACATCGATTTTTGAGCTCGCACCAAACGCGTTCTTCCGCGCGTCGATACTTTGTTTTATATAGTCATCCATATCATAATTATAGCTTATTTTGAGAATAACGCCACTATCGTAATTATAAAAAAGAGCGTCCATAACCAAAATAATATAATTATGAAAATATTATGAATAAAAAGTGTTTACAAAATGAATTTCGTGTGATATCATGAAAGTATGAATAAAAGCATTATTTCACCAGAAGACCTCGCAAAACGTACCAAAGACAGCGCGCGGACCGTTTCCCTGCGCATTAAAGAGAAAACCTGGCTTGGCTTTGAACAGCTAGCGAAGGATAATAATACTACAGCTAACGCACTAATTGGCGAGCTAGCGGATTATTATATAGAAAGCCTAGATGGCGGTCTCGACCTTTCTGATAAGGCCGTAGCGATCAATAAATTCAAAACCTTTCTCGAAAGAGAAACTCGCAAAATCTGCCGCTGGACTATTGACGACGCGGTGGTACATATAAATATGAATTACGCACATGCCACCGTAGATGGCAATAAATATAATTTATCGTATCTCGGTAATCTTAGAGAAATTTTCAAAGAAATGTGCCTGAATACAGATGGTGAAGAATATGTCAATTATGAATTCGATTTCGGCACCCATCTCGGTGATAGCATTACGGTCGTCCCGACGCTGAAGGAAAAAGCCACATATGATGCAGGCGCCTATGACCCAGCGTGGCCAATTGAGAACGCTCTTTATATTCCAATTGAGAAGGCGCCAGATATCATCTCCTTATTTGCTAGCATGAATAAATACTTAGAAAAAAATGCTATAGACATAGATTATGATATTGATCTAATGGACGAGTTAGTAGAAATCATCGATAAATATGATTATAGATACATCGAAGATGATTATACGGATGAAGGCCCCGAAATCCAATATGATGAAACCGCTAGGCGAGATATGCTACACGGCATAAAACAAGCTATCATTGACCACGTTGAAAAGGACCAATATGATAATTACGGAAAGTGAATTGCCGAGAGACTGGCTTAAATATTATCTTACCTCGACTGGCAAAATATGGGGAGTAAAGAGAGATGAGTTAATGGAAGGTGATGCACAGCGTCGCCGAGAGATGATGGGCAATTCATTTAATACACCAGAAGAAGCGTCGCTCGCTAAGGTAAAGCTTGAAGCGCTTCATCGCTTGATGCCTTATATGAAAAACCAATTACGAATCATTAACGGCGATCCGGCTATCGTCACTCGCTTCTCTATGCCGTATCAGGATTATCGTCTACTACAGGGTGATATTGCGCTCCTGGCTAATACAAATCAAAAAATAGGTTTCTAAGTCGCATGTCTCATCTTATGGCGTCGATGTCAATCTCCTACGTACTTCCACCCAATCGAACGATAAAACTCCATCGCATCTGACCAGCCAAACGCCTTTGAGGCTAGCAGGTTATAGATTTCATCTAGCATCACTATAGCGAAAAGAGAAATGGCAAGAGTCAGAAATACTCTTTTGCTCAATCGTTTAGCCAGAAAAGCACACATCGGTACCATTACGTACATTAAGAGTAGTGCAGATATGCCGAAAAATAATACACTTCTCAGACATACAAAACCACCAATATTGCCAAAGTTTAAAATCTCGACATTATAATCCCAATATCTTGCCCCGTCGAATAGGGTGTAAACTAACCATCCGCCCACTAGCTCCACTATGCCAGAAACTACCACTGCGACGAGAAACACCGCCCAAGGATATTTGCGGATTTTATAAGTCGCAGCGATTATTAATACTGCCCCAATTGCATATATATTTATCCACGGCAAGAAGTTGCCACCCTGCATGTACCACTCCTGCATTCCACCGTTGAAGAAATAAAAGATAAATTCATAAACCCAACCAAACATCCCCGACAGTATTACTATTAGCAAAATAATCCCCACCCACTGATATTTTTCTAGTTTAAATTCGGCGGAGAGATATTTACGAAAGAATTCTTTGAAGGATATTTTTTCCTGCTTATGCTTGGTAGCCATAGGACAATTATAGCATATCTAGATAGCGCGCTTTATAGTGCATCTCATAACGCATCGACACAAAAAGAAACTCCGGAGTAGAAGACTAAGCAACTTTCGGGAGTTTCTATTAACTATTATTATACCACTACTCTATTTGATGTCAAGGATGTCGCCTGTTTTTGAAATGAATTTTATATGTTTTATTTCTGGGACTTTTTTACTGCACGTTATTATCTCTCGCAAAATCGCATCATTTGGAACCTTCTTCATCCTTCTTGAATCGATTATCACCCTGTCTGACTGCCACTTTGCATTCTTCAGGTTTTTCAGAATAGTTTTCGTGTGATTCGCAGTAGGAGATTTGAACTCCCATTTCACGCCATTCACATAAGCATCAGCCGAATGTTCACGCTCGCGATTACTTTTCCGAATAAACTCAACATCGTATCCATGAAGCGCTAACGTTTTTGCCGTAGTCTCTTCGTGCGGCCAAGGACTCACATCGCCAGCTTTTATTATCCTGCCTATTTTATTCTTTTGCATAAAAACACGCTACCACACGAAGACTAAAAACACAACCCCCTGTTTCTGTCTACGCTTATTGTCTTACTAGCTTATGCTTATCTCGCTTGTAATTTAGCTACTCTTCCTTCGCGCCTTTGCTTCTATTGCATCGCCAGCATAGGGTCTGGAGGTTTTCTTCTGATGTTATCCCGCCCTTTGACAGAGGCTTAATATGATCAATTTCTAGTAGCAAATTCGGTTCTTTGTAGACGCTCGCACTACATTTCTTGCACGTATAATCATCTCTCTTTTTTATTAATTCCCTTAAAGTGCTAGTCATCAAAGCACGCTGCCCCGCGACAGATTTACGCCAGTTTATTTGCGAATTCAAGTATTCAATAAAGCCCTCTAGCCGTTCTAGATTCAATTCGAAAGTACTATCAATATTGCTATTTCCACCCGGACTCACATATAAAAATCTAAATTTCGGATAAATAATCTTTTTCATCTTCACCGGCTTAAAGCCTAGCTCTCTAACTAACCGATTTGGCGTATATTTAATCACATAATCTGGCACCTTATCACTAATGCTCGCAAATAAATCATTCCTTACTCTGGGAAGTAGCGTCTGACCCTGGACTGCCGCCGAAAAATTATTAAACATTTCTTCGAAACCATTCAAGTTTTCTTCATTTGGCTCAATATTGAAATATTTACAGATATATTTATAGGGATTATTTCTTGCATTCATTGCTGTCTGCGCGGAGCAATGGTGCGTATTTTTACTATTATCTAATAATTTCCAACCTTCCCGTTTATAGTTGTAATTTCCTCCACTCGTCAAGCTAGCCTTTTCGTGAGGCGCATCGTTTTCTCCTATTTGTATATCCTTCAGATCCTCAATGTGCTGGTTTAATTCGTTCGCTTCTTCCGCATTTTTCTCAACCTGACGTTTTAGCTTTTTAAATTCTTCCGAATCGTAATATTTCTCTACCTTTTTCTTTTGGTCTAATAAATACAATCCACAGAAAAACGGAATAATCAAAAACGAGCCGATAAATGAAAGCACAATCGCGGAATTGAAATCAAAGTCAGAACTCCTCTCTTTCAGTGCGAGGCTCAGTTTATTGGGAATCAAAGATTCTTCTTTAACTACCACCTCGGGAGTGGCGCTCTGTGTTGCACCGTTATTCGTGACCGCCCTTTCATCAAATTCTTTCATTGAGCCTATCAAGACGTCACGAGGTCTATTGCCATCAGCAGGGCCAATCACACCGATTTCCTCTAGCCAGTCAGCTAATCCAGCCACGAACCCATGCCCTTTCCCTAAATAAGTTTGAAGCATCGCCGTAGAAAATTTCTCTTTATCTAGCGAAATTTCCACCGCTTTACGAACTACTGGATCGTTCGGGTCAAATCTCATAAGCCTTATTATAACATAGCTACTTAAATCTTGATTTCTTCTCTCCGCTTCCCATTTTTTGGCCAATATTGCAGCTTACTCGGGATCCTCGTCCGAATTTTATTTGGCGAAAGCACCGCTTGATCAATTTCTCTTGCGAGCCTGAGAGCCATCGTCGCATTTTTGCGTGGCTTTCGCCCATAATCAAGAATGTTAAAACCATCAAAAGCAACGCTTCGTTCCTCATCCGAAAAAACGAATGAATACATTTCCCCAACCAGTACATCATTTGGTTCCAATAGCTTTGGGATTTCAAACACCCCAGGCATCTTCCGGATGAAGTCGGATCGTAGACATGTCGTTCTGTGGGCCA
>JAZQRY010000058.1:0-21584 GCA_045629825.1 Candidatus Nanosyncoccus sp.
ACAAGAGCCGCATTGCTCGCTGCGCATATGAAGACCGGACGAGATTTGATGCAACTGACTAGAGAGCAAATCTGCGCCATCCCGGGGATGACGACAGGCGAAGTAGTCGCGCTCGAAAAAAGTCTAGCTATGCGCGGATTATTCTTAAGAACCCCTGCTCCTAAGCTTTAGGCAATTAAGGCCGCCCTTGGGCGGCCTTAATTTATGAGGACTCTGATTTTTTGGAAGAGTTTTTTTCATTATCTGGACGCTCTTGGTCTACGATATTAGAATCGTAGTCTGTTGCTACCTGTTTGGCGCTAAATAGAGCAATTTCCCGTTGCAAAATCGCTACGAGCTTTTCGTCGTGCTCTTCCTGGCTCAATTCACTAGAGTCAAGCACTTCGATCTCTTTATCTAATATTCTTTTTGCAACACCTCTAATTGAATCTTCATGATGGAATTTCTCACTCTTCGGTGTGTGCCTTCCAATTATTACATCCTTTCTATCGTCTCCCTGAATGGAACCCGCCATGATGATTTTACGTCTCCAGGAATCGCCCATACTATCATCAACAAACGCATACACGGCGGCGTCTTTGTTGGGTGAGAAGGCAACTACATGGTTGATATTATCCTTAATCCAGCGGATAACAACTAGATTTCTATATGCAGACTCTCCATCTTCTATATCTTGCTCGGTTCGGCTGCGCATAGCGCGCTTCCCTTCTATGCCTACTCTCCCAGATGCACCATAAATTACTTTAGTAGTACCAACAGAGACCGAATCAGCGTCACTGCCAATAAGCCCCTCGCCTATATAGAGTTGGATAGCGGCGACAGAATCACCAGCGTAGCCATGACCCGTATCTTCTGTCTCGGATTTACCAATCGCTTTTCGGGCGGCTAGCTCGATAGCCTGATTGATGACTTCTACTCTTTCGTCTGCGTCGCTTGGCAATTCGACTCTTTCTAGCTTAGCGGCGGCCATACTAAGAATCCGATATCGCGGACTACCTGGATCTTTTACTCTTTCCCGGATCTTTTGACTAACTTCAAAAACTTCGCCCAATTTCGTCAGATCTTCTGGGTCGCGTATTATTTCGTCGACAAAATCTTCGTCTAGTGGCTCAATGGTGGAATCTTCCTCGAAAGAATCTTGTACGTCTTCCACTAATGAAAGTGGAGCTCGCTCTTTATGCCTTTTAATGTCTCTCAGTGCTGCAGCATTGATATCTTCATAATCATCACTATAACCGAAGTCCGAATCATCATCTATCGTACGGCCCCAAGCACCCGGAGTTTCAAACTCGTCATAGCCGGGCTCGTAATCGGGTAAGTATGCTTCGTCGTCGCTTAGAGCTGTTCGCTTACTTTCAATAGGCTTAGGGGTGTCCGTGACGGGTTGAAGTTCATCTAATTGTAGAGACGCCCTGCGCTCTCTGCTCTCCTGAGCTCTTCTTTCGCCAGTCTCTATTTGAGCCGTTTTGCGACGCTGTTCACTGTTTTCATGACCTATGGAGTTGCCGTTGGCAATTGAAGACATCGTTACGTTAGGTACTTCAGTAGTGTCGCGTCGATGTTTTTCGCCTCGATGATAGATCTGATTAATGGTATTAGGATTGCTACGATCTAGTTTCTTCTTTAGTGCTGCGCGGGGATTACCCGGGCGACTCCTAAGAACCGGCTCCATAGTCGGCATCTCTTCGTACCGCTCTATGTCCTTGGCCAGATTAGCAGTTGCAGCTAATCTTCTAGCCGCCGCTCTGTCGTCTTTTAATTCTCCTTCTGCCAAGCTACCTTCCCAGTCGAAATCGCCCTCGGATTGTCTTCTATCTATTTCGTCTGCGATTTCGGCTGCTTTGTTTGGTGGAGTGTTCGCATCTGTGTGTTTGTCTACCAAAGTAGCGTCAGACATCTCATCGATGTCGAGCATTTTGAGTACGTCATCGGTAGATTTGCTCGATGGACTTTTCTCTGGGTTCATTATATATGACCTTTCTTTTTTATTAATTCTTATGTTTAATTTTAGCCCAAATATGGGATAAAGTCAAGAAAGATAAGTAACTACGAGACAGCATTACAGTAGTATTGACTATTTCCTTAATGTATGCTATAATATAGGCAATTATTCATGTTGTCCACTCGAGAGGGGGCTAAAAAATGAGAGGTCCAGATGAACGTACATTGAAAATGGAGGAGGCATACGTCCAGTTGTTCGAAGCTGGGTACACACCCAAGCAGATAGCCGAAAAATTCGGCTTGTCTTCTTGGACAGTGTATCAGCGACTAGGTGACATAGCCAGAGCTGCTGGTGTTTCGCGTGAGTCACTGCTAGTCAGACCGCACGCTTCACCTGTCAACTATAACTATGTTCCCGATCCGGTTCCGCCAGTTGATATGGCGGAGTTTAGGGAGCATCACCGCAAGCTGCTGGAAGATCTCGATGCACTTCGCGACGACATCGCACTGTGCATCGAAGAACAAGAAGAAATATCGGCACAACTCCAGAAGGAGGAAGCTACATGGCACGAGATCTGAGCTATCAGGATCTAAAGGCAAAGGTATCCCAGGGGTGGGACTGGGATGACTTCGAGGCCAAGTATGGCATCGAAAGGAATGCGCTCAAGCGGCACATCCGCAAAAATCTCTGCCAGAACTCGAACTGGGCGGGGAGAATTATCCGTAACATAGAGAAAAACTCGAAGCGGAAGCGTCGCCAGCAGTCTAAGCAGGCTGAGATGACGCCCGCTACTGACGAAGTACTGTCAAGGGATGCCACGACCGACGTAGCTCATGAAAGCGTCGTCGAGTTGGAGATCTCTGAGAGTGCCGAGGTGGCGCCCGTCACGGGGGCTAAGAGCATCGGTGAGCGACTCGCCGAGCTCCGTCAGCTGGAGAGCGCCGAGAGCGACGCCGTGGTGGAGCTCGAGCTCAAGCATAAGGAGCTCACGAACCAGCACCGCAACTACATCAAGGCGCTTCGCACCCTGCGGGATGAGATCGACGCGATGAAGCAAGTGTTGCTCGCCAAGGGCGAGCAGTACGAGCAGATCGTCGCCAAGATCGATTCCCTGACCGCAGAGATGCGGTCCGTCTCTCTCGAGAGGCGCGACAGGGTCGCACAGCTTGACGACGTCCAACAGCAGATTGTCGCCCTGGAAACGGTGGTGGTCTGCGCCTACGAGGACGGCACGATTGCTCCGTTCGAGGAGATCGAGATAGCCCTAGATGATAGTGGCTACACCGAGCTTCTCCCGCAGCTGGTGATCGCCGACGCTTGCCAGGACCTCCGAGGGAGGGACATCCACATGGTCGCCCGTCTGCTCCGCATCTATCAGAATGCGGAGGTCAAGATCGAGGTGATCTCGGAGATTGAGGGTCTTGAGCAAGCCTTCACTGAGCTGACGTCAAACGCGGCTTAGCCTCCAGCTTTCTCTTCACGCCCGAGAGACTAAATAAAGGGCGTTTTTTTATGCTTTTTAAAGGGCTTTTGCTTGATAGATAATAGACAAAAGAGTATAATTTGGTTAGGTTTTGTGGGCGGACAGTATTTTTTGAAAGGAGATGGTATAGATGTCCGTTGTGGGTAGGACGCCGACTATTCCTGCTGACTTCAATGTTAATATTGAAAGTTGCTTCGAGGAATTCGGTCGTGCAATAGATCTCGAAGAAAGGAGAATTTATCTGTATGGAGCTATCTCTTCGTTGGATTGCGAAGAGAATAACGCGTTCCTAACCGTATCGATGACTTCACGTATTGTGGAGTACATCATGAGTATAAACCGTGCGGATGCGGGAATTCCGATCGAGGATCGTAGGCCGATTCGGCTCTACATCAACTCGCCGGGTGGCGATGTGACTGAGGGCTTTGCCCTGGTGTCGACAATCGAACTGTCTAAGACCCCCGTCTGGACGATCAATGTGGGCGAGTGGTGCTCGATGGCTTTCCTGATCGGCATTACGGGTCACAAGAGATTGTCGCTGCCGAACATGACGTTCCTGATGCACGAAGGCACATCCTTTGCGGGTGGGTCGGCTAGCAAGATGCAAGATCGAGCCAAGTTTGACGAGCGATTCCAAAGCGAAGTCATCAAGAAGCACATCTTGCGCCACAGCGTGATGGACAGTGAGACCTACGATGCGCAGGAGCGGGTGGAGTTCTATATGCTGCCCGAAGATGCGCTGAAGTATGGCTTCATCGATGAAGTCGTGACAGACATCGATACCATTCTCTAGAGTGTGCACCAAGATGCCTTATCGTTGTTTGGCGCGCGCTGGGGGCGGACTATGTCAGTCCGCCCTTTTTGGTACTCTTGCCAGTTTTTGGTTATTAGGGTATAATTAGGGGAGATGGGGATTTAGCTCAGCTGGCTAGAGCGTACGATTCACATTCGTAAGGTCACAGGTTCGAGCCCTGTAATCCCCACCAACTTGAGCCGTAAGAGGCTCTTTTTTGACTTTTTTGAAAAAAAAGTGTATAATAGTGGAGTTAGTTTTGGGATTGGTGCTGGTTGGCACCAATAGACGAAATGGGGGAGTACCTTGAAAAAGTATGTGTTAACTAACCAACGAACGATGGTGTACGACCTTGCCCGGGGGCAATTAATCACGCTGTGGAGAATCAAGTCTTTGATGGATATTCCGCGGCACGGAATGAAGGCTGGGCAGCTAGGCGGCTGGATTGAGAGCGAAAACAATCTCGCTCAAGATGGCGACTGCTGGGTAGATGTGCGAGCTAAGGTGTTTGGCCAAGCTGTCGTCTGTGATGATGCACTGGTATCCGGCGAGGCTTATGTCTTTGACAACGCCTACGTAGGTGGCGAGGCGACAGTGTGTGGCATGGCTCGCGTATATGGGCAGGCCAGCATCGCTGACAAGGCTATCGTGGCTGGCTCGGCCTGCGTCTTTGGCATGGCGCATGTATACGGCCATGCCATGGTGGAAGATTTGGCACAGGTATACGACAACGCCGAGGTGTACGGTCACGCTGTGATTCGCGGTCTGGCAAAGATATATGGTCACGCCAGAATTTATGGCTGCGCTACCGTGGGCTTCGAAGCGGCGGTATGCGGAGCGGCCGAAGTGTATGGCTTTGCCGCAATACGGGGTGAAGCCAAACTCTCTGGACGCTGTCGCGTGCATGGGGATGCCGTGGTCGGCGATTCGGCTCGTATCGAAGAGATTGCCGAGGTGTATGGGTCTGCCAGAATTGGCGGCTCGGCACACCTATGCGGCAACGCCGTGGTGTGCGAAAACGCGCACGTCTGCGGAGATGCGTGCGTGTTTGAAAACGCCAAGGCGTATGGCTTTGCCCTGGTGTGCGGCTCGGCACGGCTCTTTGGCAAGTGCCAGGTGTATGGTCGGGCGATTATCCGCGATCATGCTCAGGTCTTTGGCCAGGCTATCGCTTGCGGCTGGGTCCGTGTGGGTCGTAGGGCTAAGCTGGACTGTGGCATTTACGCTAGATGGTGGGTGCGCGGCTAGTTATTTTAGCACATACAAGAGCGCCTGCGGTTCGTCCGCGGGCGTTTTTGTGGTATAATCTTGATATGAATTTAGAGAAACTCGAGAAAGAACTGACTGAGATTGATGATTATTTGGCGCAGTCGGAAGCCTATGCCAGCCCAGAGTTTGCTAGCAAAAGTAAGCGGGCTACGGTGCTACGTGAGATTATTGAGCTGAGTAAAAAAATTGAACATTTTTCCACAAGCTTAACAGAGACGGAAGCGCTGGTTGATGATCCGGAACTAGGCGAGATTGCGCGTGAGGATGTAGCGAATTTAAAGCAAGAAGTAGAAGCTGCGCAGGCGAGACTAGAAGAACTTTTGATTCCACGCGACCCGGCCGATGATAAGCCGGCAATTATGGAAATCCGGGCGGGAGCAGGTGGCGATGAGGCTTCCCTGTTTGCGGCGGAGCTTTATCGGATGTATTCCAAATACGCCGAGGCACATGGGCTTAAGCTAGAAAAGATTTCTGAAAATCTGAACGAGGCGGGCGGTGCTAAGGAAGTGATTTTTAAGATTTCGGGGGACGATGCTTACGGACAGTTGAAGTTTGAAGGCGGAGTACACCGAGTGCAACGGGTGCCGGTGACCGAGTCGCAGGGGCGAATTCACACTTCTACGGTAACGGTAGCAGTACTGCCTGAGGCTTCGGAAACGGAACTTGAGGTTAAGCCGGAAGACTTAAGAATTGATATTTATCGCTCGGGCGGACATGGGGGGCAGGGGGTAAACACGACGGATTCGGCGGTACGAATTACACATTTGCCGACGGGCATAGTGGTAGCGATGCAAGACGAGCGAAGTCAGCAACAGAACCGAGTGAAAGCAATGAATATTTTACGGTCACGGCTACTTGAGAAGAAGAAGGAAGAAGAAATCAAGAACGCGTCTGAGGCTAGAAAATCATTAATTGGCACGGGCGATAGGAGTGAGAAGATTCGGACATATAATTTCCCGCAGGATAGGGTGACGGACCACCGGATTCATTATTCGCGTTCTAATATTCCGGCAGTGATGGACGGAGACATTGAAGATATCGTGATGGAGCTCAAGAAACATGAAAGAGGATTGCAAGGTTAGCTTTTACGGTCATGGTTTTCTTATCACAAGTGATGTCTTAATTCCCCGCCCCGAGACGGAGATGATGGTAGATGCGGTGCTGAATTTGGCTGGTAAGGCGTATCTGCCTGGCGTAAAACCGGCGCCTAGAGTTTTACCGGTTGAGTTTACTGTATTGGACGTGGGGACGGGATCGGGATGCGTTGCGATCACGCTAGCACTGGAACTGCCAGAAGCAAAAGTGATAGCCTGTGATATTTCGGATAAGGCCTTAGCGGTGGCACGCGAGAATGCTGCCAGATTGGGGGCGGAAATTGAGTTTGCGCAATCCGACTTGATGTCTGCGATGGCAGGCAATTATGATATTGTTGTGGCAAATTTGCCATATGTGGATAAGAATTGGGATTGGATAGATAAGAAGGCCCTCTCGCGTGAGCCTGCGCTGGCGTTATATGCGGAAGATGGTGGATTAGCGCTAATCAAAAGATTAATTGAGCAGGTAAGTGACTTACAGATACCGTATTTAATTCTGGAAGCTGATCCATGTCAGCATGAGAGAGTGATCGACTATGCTAGCAATAAGGGTTATGAATTATTGGAGACGAGAGGATTTTGCTTGGTATTAAAAAAGGCGGCTCGGGAGTGAGCCGCCTAGGGAGTCAGTGACGCCGACTTAGACAATGTAGATTTCTGGCATGTCGTCAGTGTAGCACCACTTCTTGCTATGGTCGGGAAGTTTCTGCAAGAGATCGCTGAGATCAATCTCGACGCGACGCTCACCGAGCCTTTCCCCGTCGAGTACCAGCTCGAAGGTGAAGTCGGCTCTTGTCGATGCGCCTATTCTTGGCGCCGTAGGTGACGAGATCTTGCTTCTTGACGGTGGCCACGATTTTCATGGTAAACCCCTTTCAGGTGCGTGCGAAGTTTGGTTTCGCAAATGTGTAGTATACTTATTATACAATGTATGGGTTGATTTGTCGAGAATATTTATAGTACAAGAAGAGGTTTATATTCGAGCAGTTTCTTTTGTGATGGCTAGCAAACTAGGGTCGGAAATAACCCCAATTTCGATCGGTGGCATCTTTCTTTTTCCCTACGTAATTTTGCATAGGATCAATAACATATACGTCGCTTCGAGGTGTTTCTTGGAAGGTTGCCCATTCGTGCCCTTCGCGATAGCCGTCTTTCATATCTCTTTCTACATGAATTATTCCCGAGAGAAGATTATCATCACACATCTTTTCTAGCAAACAAGCTGAAAGCAATGCACGTTGGCGGCACACGCCACTACGAGCTCTAACATAATCACTTAGCATCATTACTTTTTCATTGGGAGGTAAGGGCTCTCCATAACTTCGTTCAACTTGCGTATCATTATGCTCTATCAACGCATCGTTTACTGTCTGGCTGACCAATAATAATTTATCCAAGGTTGGCCACGATGGATCGCATTGCTGCTTTAGGTCGTCATACATCTCCTGTATCGGATAAGAATCACCGTCAATAATGATATCTAGCTGCCCGGAAAGATTGGAGTCAACACCACCATTAAAAGAAGTGGCGTCTCTGTGAATGTATGGGTATTCGTGATTATGTAATCGTATAAACAATTGTCCATCGCGTTTTATGAGACCCTTATCATTAATTACGCTTTCAGTGTACACCCACTTACCATCTCCGCCCTGATCTGGCGTCTCGAATAATTCACCATTTGCTTTGATGCTTGTGCCATTTAAGGAGGGCGCATCTCGTAGCCATACTTCATCACCAGATCTAGAACAAGAGATGCGACAATGATCATTCGACACCACTTTAGAAAATTCAAAATGTTTACCATAATCTCTTGCCCTACCGAGTCTTATATTGGAATTAATAGGTATTTCTATCATAAAATCATTTTGGGCGGAGTGCTGACCCGAATTTGTGGTCTGCGGCTGAACTACGAGATAAGGGACTCCTTTGCGAGAAAAATGTTCATCATCGCGCACATCAATAAGCCAAAGTGGCTGATCGGCGACATGAATAATAGCCGCAATATTGTCATGTTTCATAGCATAACGAGCAGGCTTTGTCCACTCAGTTTGCCCGTAGTAGCCTGTAGCATCATCAGCAGCTAGCTGAAATGGGACCCTGAAATTCGTATCTAGGCTAAAGGTGTAACCCTGCTCCAGTTTGACGGATGGGATTTCCTGATAGGACTTTTCATGATCGAAGCTTTCCGAGTCGTCATTATCGAGTTGTTCTGATAAATCTGGGCTTGCATCATCAGGCAAAACAATGTCGGGTTGGCTAGAAGAGTCGCGTTCTTTAAGAAATGAATCCAGCCACTCAGGGATATTGCCTTGTGGTTCTTGTTCTTTTCCTGACGGAATAGGCGTCGGTCTAGATGGCTCGTCATAACCGTCGGTTGGTCTCCCTGTCCTATTGAGATTAGCAAGGTTAGCATCGTCGCGAGATTCTAGCCATGCTTCATACTTGGCACTTTCTTCTGGTGTGCCGAATGATGTCTGACGATCGTCGTAATCTTGGCGAAGACCATCAATTTCTCGATCAATTTTATCTAACATTTGTTCGAGTATATGGTCGGCATGGTTTCTAGTGATTTTGCCTTCGTTGACAGCTCGGTCAAGTTTGGTCTGCATAGCGTCGAACTTAGCCTCTATCTGCGACTCCGCTTTTCCTTGATCGGATTCGGCATAGCGTTTTGCTTTTTCGCCCCTCTGCCCGACAACCGAACGCTGATCTGCTAGGTATTTTTCAGCATTAGCGTGCATCCTGGCTAGTCGCTCTGAGTACTCCGCGTCTGTCTCGTTTGCGCTCCGAGGGTACATATTGAAGCTGAGCTCTTCACTATTTGAACTATTTCTGGATTCGCCAGAGACTGTCGTCATGCTATCTCCTTATTATTTTTATTACCATTACCACTATGGTACTCTATTCCATATGGGATGTCAAGAATAGAAAAGCACCACTTGTACAGGGTGCTTTTTGGTATAGCTAGCGGATTAGTCTGGGTAGCCTTCGAGAGTAACGTTGACAGCGGTTTCTTTACCTTCGCGAATGACGGTGAGTTGGACGGTGTCGCCAGGCTTATATTCACCAATGAGATTGGCTAGAGAGCCGGCGGCGCCTACTTCTACGCCGTTGACCTTAGTGACGATGTCTTTGTCTTTTAGACCAGCTTTAGCGGCGGGACTATCTTTTACAATAGCGGAATAGCTGGAAGAGCTGTAGAGATATACGCCAGAATCTACGGGGAGATTGTAGGCTTTGGCTACGTCCGGAGTGATAACGACGCTGTAGACGCCGAGATAGGTGCGTTCGGCTTTGCCCTTCTCTACTAGCTGAGCAAGCATGCCCTTGACACTAGAAATTGGGATAGCAAAGCCCATATTCTCGGCAGTTGAGCTAGTGGCGGTATTAATGCCGATGACTTCACCAGCAGCGTTGACGAGTGGACCGCCAGAGTTGCCAGAGTTAATGGCGGCGTCGGTCTGGATCATGTCGGTCAGGGTTTCGACATTGCTACCGTTGCTGTCGGCGGCGGTGACCGAGCGACCGGTGCCAGAGATAATGCCGGATGTGACGGAATTTTGATATTCACCGAGCGCATTGCCGATAGCGATAACTTGCTGACCCACGCTGATAGTTTTAGAATCGCCGAGAGTGGCAGCGGGTAGGTCAGAAACGTCTTTAATTTTTAGAAAGGCGATATCATTCAATGGATCAGTAGCGACGACTTCTACATTTTCGTAGGTGGTACCGTCATCTAGAATGACTGTAACTTTGCTAGCACCATTAATCACGTGCTTATTAGTTAGAATGTAACCATCGCTAGTCACAATAACGCCAGTGCCGGCGGCGGAAGAATCATAGCTTTGACCAAATATCGTGGTGCCTTTGGTGGACGAAACAATGGAAACTACACTCTTGGAGACCTTGTCTGCGATATCTGCAATGGAGCCTTCGGTGAAGCTGGCAGAATTACCGTCGGCGCCGCCACCCAGGAAGGTAATTGGCGTATTGGATTTTTCGAAACCTAGCCAGCCGAGTGTTAAGCCACCAGCGCCGAGTACCATGGCGATAATTGAGAAAGTAATGGCTAGCTTATTAACGGTCTTGCCGGAACCGGATGAAGTGTTTTTGATTTCTTTAGGCGTAATTGTTTCTGTTAAAACTGGTTTTGTTTCAGCTTCATCTTTAGCCTTGACTTCTTCCTTTTTTTCTACCGCGTCAACAGTTTTACCCTTTTCTTCTTCCATGTTTCCTCCTTTTAGATATTAAATATTGGGTTACTAAAGCATAGAACGATTATAGCGATCAGAACTGCTCCAAAAATGGCTGGAGCCAGAATGTGTTTGAACCGAAAATCATCCTGGTAGCGAATCATAGCTTGACGAGCGTAGTTGTAGACGAAAGCGAAAATAGTAAGAATAATAGCTAATTGCGGAATACGGATGCCGGTGGAGCCGAAGGTGTAGACAATCTCCCAGGAATAGCAAAGCCAAGCAATCTCAGCGAAGACTAGTCCGCAAATTAGTGTCGTGAGAGTGAAATCTTTGGCGTCGCTTTGAGCTAAAACATGACGACTGGCCGCATAGCCGATTAAGAAAGATAGGAATATAAGCAATGAAGAGTCAACATTAGCCGACATGATAGTGGCGGCGGAGGTACCTAGAAATACAGCGATTAATGATTGGGCAAGAGTGGCTTTTTCTGACGACAAAGGCTTAATAAAGAGAAGCCAGATGGAATAAATCGCCATTAGAATAAAATCTACTACTAAGAAGGACGAACCAGCGTAGTAGGCTAAAAGGACCACACTGATGCCGACAATCAAGTCTACTAGATTAGACTTAATGTTAAGCCAAAGATAGCGAGCGCGCACAGCAAAAATGCGCCATTTGGAACTAACGACAAGAATAATGCCTAGAACTGGACTGCCGGATAAAACAGTGATTAATACTGAACCTACGCCGAGCAAGAGATTCAAGAATACATGCACAGCGGAACTGGCGATATTACGTGATTTTCTGGCTAAAATGTAATCTGTCATATAGCTATATTATACCAAAAAATTTAAACAAGGCTTAAAAAAATGGTATAATAGCTGGTATGGAAGCGACTTTTTTTCAGCGACATCCGTTAGCGAAAGATTTAATTAGTCTAGCGGGATTCATTATCGCCATAGTGCTGGGTACAATGTTTTTGAATACATATATCTATCGCTCTTATAATGTGGTAGGGGGGAGTATGGAAAATACTCTACATGGAGAAGATCGCGTAATAGTGAATCGGGCAGCTGTGTCATGGTCGCATTTTATCGGGCAAGAATATGTACCGGAAAGGGGTCAGATTATCGTATTCCTAAATGAAGATGAGGAAAAGGTAGCCGAATACAAGGCGCAGGGCGCATCCAACCCTATGACTTGCAACGTACCTTCCAATGTAAATGATCAATATATTATTAAGCGCGTGATTGCCTTCCCTGGTGAGAGAGTGGTGGTCAAAGATGGAGTGATGACGATCTATAACGATGAAAATCCGGATGGGTTCGTATATGATACTATGTGGCGCACATCGGAAACGGACGGACCAAAAGAGGTGACTTCGGGTGAAGTGGATTTGACAGTGCCGGATGGCGAATTATTTGTATCGGGTGACAACCGCGAAGGGTCTAACTCTTGGGACTCGCGAAACGGATTAGGGACAATTCCCTACTGCCGTGTCATTGGTCCAGTAATACTTAGAATGTTCCCGCTTGACAAGATTAGGACGTTTTAAGAATATCAATTAATCTTTTCAGGTCAGCATCATTCTTGCATTTGAAGGTGAGAGAGCGGCCGGTGATTTTGGTGACGACGTCGTATTTGGCGCTGAGAGCGTCTTCGTCTTTGTGATATTTGATAGATTTGAGTGCTGCGGCGCTGGACTTGGGCTTAGTGGTGGCGAAGTAGCGTTCAACTTTGCGGGCAGTCCAGCCTTCTTTGATGATTTTGGGGAGCACTTTCTTGATGGTAGCTTCGTCACGAGCAACTAGCGGGCGCATGACGCCTTCGGAGAGCTTTTCTTTGACCATGGTCTTTTTGACATCGTCTGGTAAATTGAGTAAACGCATAGTACCCTGGATGGAGGCTTCGCTCTTGCCGATTTTGGCGGCAATTTCTTCGGTGGAAAGATTAAATTGAGTCTTAAGCTTGGCGTAGGCGGTGGCAAGTTCGATAGCATTCAAGTCCTCGCGCTGAGCGTTTTCGATGACGGAGATTTCGAGACGATTTTGAGAATCCAACGTGCGGACAATGACTGGGATTTTGGTGAGACCAGCTAATTTGGATGCGCGCCAACGACGCTCGCCGGCAACGATTTTATATTTGCCATCTTCTTTCGTAACAACGATTGGCTGAAGAACTCCGTGTTCCTTGATGGACTGCGAGAGAGCATTTAAAGCATCTTCGTCAAATTCACGGCGAGGCTGATTCTCGTCACGGACAATCTCGGAGATTTTAATTTCCTTTAAAACACTAGATTTTTTATCTTCTGCGGCGGTGGGATCAAATTCGTCGTCAATTAATTCGGTTGGAATGAGACTCTCAAAGCCTCGACCTAATCCTTTCATTTAGTTCTCCCTTCTACTTCTTTTGTGAAATTTTTGTAGGCTTTGGCGCCTTTGGAAAATTTATCGTAATCGCCTACTGGTACACCGTGGCTTGGAGCTTCGGCTACACGAACATTACGCGGGATGGTAGTCTTGAAAGCAAGCTGCTTGAAGTATTTCTTGATCTCGGCATAGACTTGGGCAGATAGACTAGTGCGCTTGTCATACATAGTGGCGAGCACGCCGAGTAATTTAAGATTGGGGTTAGCTTGCTTCATGACGAGCTTCATGGATTCTAGGAGCTGAGCTACGCCTTCGAGGGCATAGAATTCGGTCTGGACTGGCAGCAGTAAATAATTAGATGCAATCATGCCATTGACGGTCAGTAGGGATAGCGATGGTGGTGAGTCGATTATGATATAATCGTAATCCTGTTCGACAGAACGGATGGCATCACGGAGCCTAGTGAATTTGTGGGGCTGATTAGCAATCTCAACTTCCACATTAGCTAGATCTGGTGTGGCGGGAGCGAGCGAGAAGTTCTTGTATTTGGTAGGGTAAATAGCGTCTCCTATTGGATTCGTGCCAGCGAGAACATGGGTCATAGTAAGGCTGATAGAATCGTCGTTCTTGTCAAAACCGAGGCCGCTGGTGGCGTTACCTTGGGGGTCAAAATCTATTAACAGAGTCCTGTGCTTATCCTTAGCGAGATAATAGCTGAGGTTCACGGCAGTAGTGGTCTTTCCTACGCCGCCTTTTTGGTTTGTAATACATATCACCTGCGCCATAATGCACTAATTATAACATAAAAAATAAGCTCTTTGAAGAGCTTATTTTTATTTTAGCCGATTTTGGTAATTTCAATCTCGGTGTATTTCTGGCGATGGCCAGTCTCGGTGTGTTCACGCTTCTTAGGCTTGTAGTGAATTACACGGATTTTGTCACCTTTGACTTCGGGCGTGACTACTTTAGCTGAAACTTTTACGCCCTTTACCGTAGGAGTACCGACAGTAGTCTTGTCGCCATCGATTACGAGTAAAGCGTCAAGTTCGAGCTCTTTGGTGCCTGCCGGGAGGAGGTCCACCCGTAGGGTCTCTTTTTCGCTAGCGATATATTGCTTGCCGCCAACGAGAATGACTGCTTTTTTCATATTATTCCTTTATTTACTGGTACTATTTTACCATATTATCCGGCTTTTGGGAAGAGTCTTTATCCGTTTCTTTATCTAATTCGGATGTACCTTTGTCAGACTTAACCTTGGTCTCGACTTTCTTCAGCGTTCTCTTGGTGCGATATAGATAGTAGCCACCACCGCCAATACCGGCAATTACGATAATCGCCATGACGATTTCGAGCGGACCTGTGCTAGGGAGCTCTTGGCAGCCTTCCATCTCGGGATTAGTCTTACAGTTTTTCTCTTGGCATTCTGGTAAGGCTGGATTAGTCTCACAGTTATCTAACGGTGGAGTAGGTTCTTCGCAGTCGGTCTTTTTGACTATGACCGTTGCTGAATCTTCCCTGGTATCGCCTGTTTTTTGATCGCTATCATAGGTTAGAGTAGCGTTATTGACTAGGCTAGTACCGTTGCAATCGAAATCATCACCAGCTTTAGCTTTGTAAGTGATGTAGACCACATTGCCGGTACCAATGGTGCCAAGGTTGTAGCCCGTGTCGAGAATGTTGTCAGAAAGTGGATCAATGGTAGCGGATTCATTGGCGCGAAGACCGACACTACCAGGTACTAGAGTCAGGCCTGCTGGTAAGGTATCTTTGATTGTCGCGTTAGTTAATGCGACATCGCCAGTATTGCGCACGGTGAGTTGGAAAAAAACTTCTTCACCAGGTGCAATATTAGCAGCTTCGCTGTAAGTTGTACCGTCTTTTGAAACCATTTTTTCAATTGAACCACCGAGCTCTTCGGCTTGAAGTACGTAAGATACGACGCCGTGGTATTCTTCGCAACCTGGGATAACACCGTTTAATGCGTTCAAGCCAAGCAGAGTGCCCTCTTCAGTAAACAAGCTGGAAGGCATGACGGAGCCGTTAGCTTTCCAATCATTATAAATCTTAGCAGAACCGGGCACGTAGTGCATTAGTACTTTATTGGTACTAGTAGACATGTATGCTTCATCCCAAACCGAAGCAGGGTTGGAATTGTCTGCCGTAATGGTGGCGGTGATTTTACCCTTTTCTTCTGGGGTTAAAACAGTCGAGAAAGAAGATGACATGCGAGTCTTTAAAGCAACACCAGAATGGTTATGGGCAGAATCGTTGAAGGTAGACGAAGCGTTGTTATGGAAGTAGACATACACTAAGTATTGACGACCGGGGACGACTTCGATTTCATCTTTGAGATCCGTGACATCGGCGTTAATCTCGCCTACTCTGACAAAGTCGCGCTCATCACCGATGGTTGGGTTGTTGGTAATGGAGTTGAAGGTCGGATAAGTAGCTGGTTCCTTCATTGTGAAGGTGCTACGCTCTGGGCCCCAGGCGGAGGCCGAAACGAAGGTGGCTAGGCTAAGACCGACGGTGGCGGCTAGACCTAAAGTTTTAAGTTTGATGCTGTGTTTCATATTGTTTCCTTTTCTCCCACCATTAACTTATACCTAAATCATTTAAAACATTGTCTAGCTCTTCCCCGCCAGTCGGAGCTTGGTCTACGGGGATTTCTGCAGCATCGGCTGCTTTCTGAGCCGCTTCATCTGCCTGGACTGGAGCATACTCGTCTGCATGGGCGCCGCCTTGGTCTTGACTGTAGTCGTTTTCCGGACTAACTTGCTCTTGAACTGGTTCGGCATCTTGAGATGTCTCATTTTGAACTATTTCCGCTTCGGTGCCTTCGTAGTCATCTCCGGATGGCTGTTCGGTGGGCGTTTGAGACTCAACTTCCTCGGTTGGCGTCTGGTCCACCGTAACTTCTTCCGTGCCTACGTCTTCTGCAATATCATCGAGAATTTGTTCGTCGATGCGCTCGAGATTTTCGGCATCCTTTGGTGCGGGAGTTTCGGGAGTCGGCTCGGGTTCGGGGGTAGGAGTCGGTGGATTTACTGGTGGATTTACTGGTGGGTTTACTGGTGGGTTTACTGGTGGGTTTTCCGGTGGATTATCCGGTGGATTATCTGGTGGATTATCTGGTGGGGTTGCTGGTGGGGTCACTGGCGGGACATAGATATCTTGGCCAGTGTCTTCTTGGACTTCTTCCATGCCATCGTAAATTGGTGAACCTTGCTTTTTGAGTGCCTGCATGCAGAGTTCATAGCTGGTAATATTACCATCGGCGTCATAAACTGGCGTCATCTTGATTAGCATGCTACCAATTTCTTTGCCATCTTTATCGACCCAGTAGAATTCGGTAACTTCGAGATTTGATTCGTCGGACGTGCAACGGACGAGCTCCATATTGTCGTGCGTGGCAGGCTTCGATGGATCTTTGAGCCGCATATAAGCATTGTCATAAGTGCCATTTAAAGTCACTCGACGAGTATAGGCGCGATCCATGATGTTCTGGAAGGTTTTTTCGACCTGCGAATAGTCTTCGTCGCTTAAGTTTTCGAGAATAGCTTCCGTCTCGAGAATGGTCTTGCCCCGGAATTGCTCGGGCTGGAGCTGCTCTGGCAAGCTGGCGAGGTAATCAGCAAAACTCTCGACTTGATTATGTGCCGTATAATTGATCATTTCTACTTCGTCGTTATTGCAAAGTTCGGCTACTTCTCCTGCGGCGGCAAAATTGTATGGGCCGGCTTTGTGACTAGATAAGAACATGCCCTTCTCGCCGTAGCCATCATGGATGCCGAGCGTTTCCCCGGTAGCTTCGTTGGTTCCATACGCGTCTAACTCGTTTGGCGTAACTCGGGTGGTAGTAGCTTTAGGCGCAGCCGCATTAGCATCTTTGGAGCCAAAAAGCGAATTAAGGCCAAAGCCTATACCGGTAGCTGCGGCAACGGCGGCTATAACGGCAACGACTTTTTGACCTAATGACAGCTTCTTTTTCCGATCTCTGGATCTTTCAGCTGCAGTGGCTCTGATTGGTTCAGCTCCTTCCCCTTCCGCAAGAGTAACTAATGCGTCGCCAGTTTCTGATGCGGCTACTGGTTGCGCGGCTCGATTGTTCGCAGGTATAGCCATGGGTTGCGTCGCCTGAATGTTTGCAGGAGTATCCGCTGGTTGGCGATTCTGGTCATTTACAGATGTGGTTGCCGGCTGCGGTTCCTGACTGTCTCGAGTCGGAGTATCGGTTCGGGTGTTAGAGTCTGGATCGATTGAATTGATATAACTTCTCAAGTCCGCAATCAATTGCCGTCTATTATCTGGCGCAATATTTTTAGTGTTAGCGACAAAATCATTAAGGGACATGCTTAATGCTTCGTCAATCGATAGGGATGGCTCTTGATTGCCAGCATTCTCACCGCCTGACCTTCCAAGTTGTTCCATTGTGTATGTACCTCCATTGGGCGAATTATTATTAATTGTAATTTTCTTATTTAAAGTTTAGCATGAGCATAAAAATTGGTCAAGGGGCGAGAGTTTTCCACAATGAAAAAACCGAACATAATGTTCGGTTTTTTATTTTTCTATAACTTACAAAAGACTTATTAATATTATGGCTAGTTCATAAAAAGTCTGAAAGCTACTTAGACTAATTGGACTTACACTGGCAATCCTTTCTGTTAAAGTTAATATTTGTTTACTCATCTTATATTGATATCCTTTCCGGAAAACAATTATCTTTTAGGCTAAGATCTTATCGTTCTGCCCGAATAAGGCATAGTGACCAATTTTGCGCTGCTTGATCTTATTTATGTTAATGTTCTTTACATCTTTTTTATTTATTTTCTGCCCTTCCACTGGGCTTGCGTACTCACTTTCTTTTTTATTATCGCCACCGAAAATCTCGTAATCTAGAGACGTGTCGTCTTTCCAATCAGAGTCGACTACTTCTGAAGGGATATTTAGAGTTTCTATTTTTGCCATTTTTTTGTTTTCCTTTTTGTTTGTTTTTATTATTTGTTAGAATGTTTGTTTCGTGTTCTAACTTGTCTTAAGTGTAGCACACTTTGTGATTTTTGTCAATACTGTTTATGCTAAAAAATGGCAAAGAAGTCAAATTACCTCTGGAAAGAAAATCTAAATCAAGCCTGTTCTCGCGAGCGGTTGCCTAAGCGCCATGTTATTTTTTACAACATAACTGGGCTTAGGCAAATGCTCGCTCGAATTAGGCTTGATTTATATTTTTTCTAAAGAAATGATGGCTTCTTCGCCATTGATTTTAGCGGTTTCGTCGTGGGCGTAGTTGCCGGTATGGGTGATTTCGGTAGCGTTGATTTCGGACTTTATAAGAGAGACATAATCCTTTGGCGGTTCACAGGAGAGGGACAGCTTAATCTTGTCGTCTTGACGCAAACCAGCGTGCTTGCGAGCGGCCTGGACGGCACGAATAATCTCGCGAGCGTACCCTTCTTCCTTTAGCTCTGGAGTAAGATTCTTGTCTAACGTGAATTCTTTGGCGTTTTCGACCTTTTTCACGTTCACTTCGTCAGCGATGATTTGTTCGTAGAAACTATCCAGCTTATCACCGTCATAGGTCAGCTTAGAGAGTGGCTGGCGAATTTTAATCTGATCTTCAGTGTCAGACTTTTGCATCCTGAGCGCTAGAGCATCAGTAATGATCTGGCGAGTGCGAACCATATTATCTAGGATTTCACGGTCAATCTCGCCGGCTTCTGGCCAGTCTAGCAGATGGACGGATTCTTCTCTGCCGGTCATTTTTTGATATAATTCTTCAGCTAGGAATGGCGTGAAGGGAGCGAGAAGCTTCGAAAGATAGACCAACACGTAATGTAGGGCAGCAAAAGCGTTGAGCTTGTCCTGTCCGTCATCATTCTTGCTGAAACGACGGCGAGAGCGGCGGACAAACCAGTTACTGAGATCATCAATAAATGGCAGAACGGCGTCTAAAGCCTTCGGCAAATTGTATTCTGTCATGCCTTCGGTAATTTGATTTCGGAGCTCATAGAGCCGAGAGATAATCCAGATATCTAAGGGATTTGACATTGCCGAATTGAGAGCTACGTCACTGATTCTCGGGCCGCGTCCGTCCGTCCCGTCGCCACGGGCGGACGGCGCCCGTCCTCGCGTTGCCGCGCTCCGGATTCCCTCGAATTCGGTGACATAGCTCCCTCTTTCTGAACTGTCGGATCTTGCATGTGTGAAATCCTCAGTATCTAGATTCTCTAGCTCGGCGTAGGTGGTGAAGAAATCGTAAACGTTCCAAATCATAGCAAGCTTGCGGTTGACGTCGGAGACGTCCTTGTCTAGCAAGGCGAAGTCTTCGCCAGAAAGGACGGGACTAGAGAGTAGGAGTAGGCGGAGTGCGTCGGCAGAGTATTGGTCCATTAGTTCATTGGGATCGGTGAAGTTACCAAGAGACTTGCTCATCTTGCGACCGTCGTTCCCCGCTAGGGTGCCGGTGGTAATGACATTCTTATAGGCGTTCTTGTGACCTTTTTTGGCCTTCTCGCCAAAAGCACCGATTTCGGCGAGCGTAGTGTTGACGGCGTGTACATAGTAGAACCAGGCACGGACTTGACCAACATATTCCACGATGAAATCGGCTGGGTAATTAGCTTCGAATTTTTCTTTGTTTTCGAATGGATAATGAAGTTGAGCAAAAGGCATAGAACCGGATTCGAACCAACAATCTAAGACTTTTTCGATGCGGATAAAATGTTCGCCATCGATATCGAATTCGATGTCATCGACCCATGGTCGGTGGTAGTCGTCAAGAGTTTTGCCAGAGAGCTCTTCTAATTCCTTGTAGCTACCGACTACTTTTACCGTACCTTGATCGCCTTTCCAAACCGGCATGGCGGTAGCCCAGAAACGGTCGCGGCTCAGGTTCCAATCTGGGGCGGCTTCGATATTATTGGCGAAGCGGCCATGCTTTAAGTAAGCTGGGAACCAGTTGATGTTTTCATTCTCTTCAAGCATGAGTGGCTTTTGGCCTTGGATATCGAAGAACCACGATGGGAAGGCGCGATACATGATACGCTCTTTGCTTCGAGGGTTGAAGGGGTATTCATGCTGGATGTATTCAATCTTGTAGACTATACCCTTCTCTTCTAGGCATTTGGCGATAAATTTATTGGCAGCCCAAATTTGGATGCCATGTTCGTCGGTGTCGCGAACGCCTAATTTATGTAGTTTTTCGGCATATTCTTCGATGTAATAACCGTTTTCGTCCAATGTATCCACGAAATTTATTTCATCTTCGTGCTGTCGATACAATTCGTAATCGTCTTCACCATAGGCGGGGGCAATATGGACGATACCGGTGCCTTCTTCGCTACCGACAAAATCGGCGGTGAAGACTTGGCAAATGGTGCCGTCCAAGGATTCGTATTTTAAGCCAGCTAAATCCTTACCTTTTGTTGTCGCATCGATTAGCTCATATTCGCCATCTTCGAATACGTCATTGAGACGTGATTTTGCGATAATAAGGATTTCGTCTCCGACTTTGATTCTTGCATATTCTAGGTCTTTATTAACCGCAAGGGCGCGGTTAGCCATCAAAGTCCAAGGAGTGGTGGTCCAAGCTAGAAGATAATCGCCATTTTCGGATTTGAACTTCACAAAGGCTGATGGGTCGGTGACGGTTTGGTAGGCGTCGTTGTCCATGGTAACTTCAGCTTTTGATACTGGTGTTGCGAATTTCGTGTCGTACATCAAAACTTTACGACCTTCGTAGATTTTGCCGGCATCGTATAATTCTTTAAAGGCCCACCAGACAGATTCCATAAAATCTTTGTTCATGGTGCGATAAGCGTGGTCAAAATCAACCCAGCGACCTGCGCGATCAATAGTAGAGCGCCAAGTCTCGGAATTAGCAACCATAGATTCGCGGGCTTTATTGATATAATCTTCGAGAGACCATTTGGTACCGATGTCGCGACGATCGGTAATGCCAAGCTGCTTTTCGACAAAATTCTCAGCCGGAAGGCCATGGCAGTCCCAACCCCATTTACGTTCGACGCGGTAGCCATTCATAGTCCAATAGCGTGGAACGGCATCTTTGACGATGCTACTGAGTAGTGTGCCATGATGAGGGTTGCCAGTAATAAACGGGGGTCCGTCATAAAAAACATAGGAATTATCAATCGGACGATTCTCTACCGATTTTTCAAAAGTTTTATTCTCTTTCCACCAATCCGTGATGGCTTTTTCGTATTCTATGGCTTTGCGCCGTTCTCCCGCTCTATATTTCATGTGTATTATTATTACACATTTTCAGATATATCTCTGCGGTGTAATAATACAACTAGCCGCGTTACACAAGGGAGAATTTTACTCATTATATACATTACGTTCATTAAGGTCTTTTTTAAGTCTAGTCATTAGTTCTGGATCTTTTAAGTCCTTAGTGGCATAATATATGTCGCCTA
>JAZQRY010000059.1:0-6759 GCA_045629825.1 Candidatus Nanosyncoccus sp.
CGACTTAATCAAAGTCGCCTTCTTTGGTTTGCCACTGATCAATCCAAAATTGTCGATCAAAGCCCGTGCCGAACGTGGCTTCAAGGCGGTATTTAACCAATTCTCCAACGTATCCGACATTAGCTTCATATCCATAGGTCCGTCAACCGACTCATCCACAAAGAAAGAATATTGCGAGCCGACAGTTACATCAATATTTTTCAATAATTGATCAACTTCCTTGAATCCCTTCTCTCCCAAGCCTCGTATGCCAATTATTTCATCGCCTGAAAGATTGATCAAATCCCGCACCGTATTAATACCGCTCCGCTTCAAAGCATTTAATGTCCGAAGAGATAGATAATCACAATATGCATCCAGTGTTCTATCCATAATTCACTCCTAATTAATCAATGCTCTAAGGTTCGACGAGAAAATCGAATTAAAATTATCAAATAGTACCTGGTTTTCCTGATTCTGATTAATTAACTGCGCCGAAGCTAAAGAGTAAATCAAATAATCAATCGTATTGATAATATCTTTATTATCCTTATTCGCAGCTATAAAATCCTGATAAAAAGGATGTTGCACATTGTAATACACAATCACCCGCTTACCAATCTGTTCCATATCAAATAAGTTGCCACCAGGACCATCGTCTCTTAACTTAAACTCACAATTCATCTTCTTGATCGGATCCTTTTCGCCACCCTGACCCGATTTGGTCGAACCAGTACCGGTAGGTTGCACCGTACCAGGATGCTCACCAGTAGGCGTACGCGGTGTGAATTTCTCAACCGGATTAATTAGAATATTTGACTTAGCTGAAATATTCTTAGCCGCAGAATCGTGATCAATATTTTCACTATTATCAGCCGCCTTCGCCTTTCTGATTCGTTTCCTGAATGACGAAATCTGTGGATAAGTTATCTGTCGTACTTTGTCAATAATCCCCTGGCTGGGCTTAATATTCCGCTTGGTGAAATTCACTCCCATTTCATTATCAAGATTTGCACTAAAGAATAATTCAATTCTCAATCGGTTAAGATCATTGTGCTTAGTGAAAATCCCAAGATCCTCGCCAGATGCAATTTCACGATTATTCCGCATCAAATAAAAACCCTGATTCTTCTGGTTAATGCCTAGACGCCGATTAGTGTCTTGATCAAAATCCGGCAAAGCCACAATCCGAATCCGCATATTTTCAACCTGACCAGTCTTGGTCGTAATCTCAAAAGTCTCATCGCTATAGGTATCGGTACCGTCATCATCCAAGAATAGCGGATCAATCGGAGCAATCTCCGTACCGCGAATATATATCTTACGCGCCGTCAGGAACTTCCGGAAGATCTGCCCGAGCTCAGTCGTCAAATGCTTACAGAATTCATTTAAATTACCATTCTGAATCCGATCGCATTTCTCAATTATTAGCACTGTACCATGCTTAGCTCTGCCAGTCACAAAGTTAAAATAATCATCTTCTTCAAAAGTAGCCGGACGCAACTCCTTAATAAATTTTCCCGTTTCAATAATTTGGTCTAAATCCTGTACTGCAATCAAAGTCTGACCATCATGACGCGTGATTACGGTTAATCGTTTACCAATTGAGATAGACGCCGTTACTAGTCCCATCCCAAACTTGCCCAAATCCGAGCCTGCATCACGCTCCGTATCAGAGCCTAGCCGCATCGCCTGATCCAGCACATCTTCCGTCATACCCTGACCATCATCTGCCAAAGTAATCCGAAAATCATTTTTTGTCGGCTCAATCGTAAACCATACATTGAGTGCTCCCGCGTCGATCGAATTATCAATCAAATCAGCAATCGCCGCGATATTATTATACCCAGTATTGCGCAGGGAATCGATTAATTTGCCCGCATTAGGGGTGTTGTCTTTTAGAGTGTTATTCATATAATCTCCTTCGCTTCAATTCAGTGAACTAAAGCAGTTAATTAATTTATATTACTATTATTGTACTCCAAAAATATATATTTGTCAATAGGTATTTTACCCCTTATTATTCAAAATTTTCCACAAATAGATGATTATTATTTAATCTCCGAATGCAGCTTCGCAAACTTCGCCGACTTCTTATCTAGCTCCGCAAAATCCTTCTCGCTCGGCATGTCTTTAATACCAGAGTTGATGTAATTCCTAAGCACGCCCACTAGTACAAATGGTCTCACAAACACCGAGTGGATCATAGACCAGAACACCACCCCCACAATCCCCGAGCAAATCAACATGATCGTATTCGGATCCATCGGCTCTCCCCCATCCGCCAAAGCTTCCGCAAATTGTCGGAATGCATCTGGGAAATTCATCATGATTAGATAAGAAATCCCAAAGAACACCCCACCAATTACTAATAGCGACAAAAGTCCAATCCCAAACACTCTTCCCAAATTCTTCGCCAAAGTCTTGCCATGCTTAAAGAATAGCACTGCTCCTTCACAAGTCGCCTTTCCGGCGCCAGTATCTTTCCGATAAAACACCCAGCCTAGACAACAATCACATAGATACGATACTATAGTCTGAATAATCCCCGAAATAGTGCTACCAATCGCGCCACCACTATCGCCCCCAACCGCCGATCCTAATGCGGTAATTCCCTGACCAATCTGGTTAAAAATTCCCTTAATCGCACCAGTCGCCGCATAATATACCGCCACAGTTGTGAAGCGTTCCTTCACGATCTTCTTCCCCGCGCCAATCACATCATCTGGCAATTTGCCATCCACTACCCCCTTCGTCATCATTGCAATTTGCCCCGCCTTATAAGTGTATGATACATATTTCAGCAAGAAATAAGACAAAATCGCACCCAGTATCGCACCAATCGCTAGTCCCGCGATACCAAAGTTAGTCGCCTTCTCCGCTACTAGGAACCCAATCCCCGCCAGCGCCACAAAGGCTACGAATGCTACTACATCCCACCCAAAGCGCCTTAGCGAAAACCCAAGCGTTTTCTTATATAGTTCTTTATTATCCATTTCTGCCATAAATAATCCTTTATTATATTACTTGCATTATACCATATTTTTTACGATTTTTCTGTCGTCTCCATGCCCAAATTATCACTAGTAGCCAGATTACAATATACATCAAAAACACTTGCCATTTCCCCGTTCCCATCTTTATCAGAAACTGCTCCATTCCACCAAAAAATTCCACCACCGCAATATGAAAATCCAGCATTCGCGTTGCGCACCACGCCACCACCGTCTCCACTCCTGGCGCCCCAGCCACTACTCCAGTCAAGAATACTAGCCCCATCACCCACGGCAAAGTAGGAAGTATCAATAAATTCGCCACTACACTCACTAGCGAAATCTGCCCAAAATAATACAAAGTAATCGGCAAAGTCATCGCCGTCGCCGCGATACTTGTAATTACCATTCCCGCCACATAGTTCGGCTTCTTCCGCCCATAAAATAATTCCCGCAACTTCGGCCCCAGTATCATAATTCCCACATAGCTCGCAAACGATAGCAGCCATCCAAGATTAGTCAAAAACGTCGGGTCAATCAAGAGTGTCACCGCCGCCACAATCAGAATTAATCTCCACGCGCTAAACTTCCGCCCCACATACCACATCGTAAGCGACAAAATCGTCATCATTCCCGCCCGCATAATCGACGGCGTAAACCCCACCATGCTCATAAAGAACAGTATAAATATCACCGCCAGAATCACACTAAAAAGTCGTGACACCTTTCCAAAAATCTTCCTAACCACCCCAACTAAAATCGAAAGATGCGCTCCACTCGCTACCACAATGTGAGTAAGCCCCGCCGTGCGCAAACTCTCATCTAGCTCATCCGGTAGCCCCGACTTGATTCCAAGTAAATACGCCTGTCCTAGCTTAACCTCCGTCTCTGGAATTAAGCCCTTAATCCTTTCCGCAAAAGCGTTCCGCCACTTCAAAGTCAAATCTCCAGGCTCTGGCCGGCTCCATTTCGCAATTTTCGGCCGATACATATATCCCACATACGTGCCAAATCCTTCTGACAACTTCCCGCTAATCACTAATTCATCGCTTCTTGCTAGCTCATGATTTATTGTCATTGATACATATATCACCCCATTCTTAACTTCCGCCTCCTCCCCGCCAAATCGCAAATTCTTTAGTTTTAATTTCGTCCCACTCTCATCCGTCTCCGGATCACCGTCAATCACACCCGCAATCTCTACTGTCTGCCCATAAAACTGTCTAATATTATTTTCATCTTTCAAATTCTCAGCACATCTCACGAAAGCCATCACCAGCCCCGCAATCAGCGCCATAGCCGCAAAAGCTATTCTCGGCTTCCAAAAAGCCATCAGAAGCACCACGCCCGCAAATATCAGCCACACCGCCGACGCGAAAAAGTTAAGCCTCAGCGCCTGTGCCAGAATCGTCCCCGTCACCACACCCACGCATCCCATAACCAAGCTCCACGACTGATGCACGTATATTCTCTTTAGCCTAAGCATGCCCCCTTCTACCACATGTCACCAGGTTTTTCAACCCCCGCAAACCGCCTTTGCTTTAAATTCTTCCATAAAGTGATATAATATACTCTAGGCACCCGTAGTTCAACGGATAGAACGTTGGTTTCCGGAACCAATGATATCGGTTCGATTCCGGTCGGGTGTACCAGATAAACTCGCACCGGTAGCTCAGCGGATTAGAGCACTTGTCTTCGGAACAAGGGGTCGTAGGTTCGAATCCTATCCGGTGTACCATGATAATATAATAAGACCCTTCGGGTCTTCTTTTATTATCATTATGCTCAGGATAGGATGAGAACCGTAGGTTCGCCCTTTCAAGGAAATGAGTGAAAAGGAAGAATTTATTCTTCCTTTTCCGAATGACGCAGAAAGGTGTATTTTTGCACCAGCAAAAAATACTACCTATCCGGTGTACCATTGTGAAATTAAGCCTTCTTTAAGGCCTTTTTTCATCTGTCCTGAATCGGTTCGAGCAAGTTCAAATTGTTCTTTTAATTCAGGATATTTTTCTGCAATAGGGACGAGGTATTTTACAGGGGTAAATTGTATGGTTCGATTCGATAATTTCAAATCTGCAAAGCATTAATACAACTTCAATAAAAACTTATGCACTTATTTTGGCAGTACTTATCCCGTCTTTATCTTTAGTCACGATAATTTGTTTATCTATTCTATTCTTGAGTTCGTCAACATGCGAAATAATACCGACTAATTTACCAACATCAGGATCAGCCAGCGCAGACAATGCATCCATCGCTTGTTTCAAAGTTTCAGCGTCAAGCGTCCCGAATCCCTCATCGATAAACATGGTCTCGAGCTTAATCCCGCCTGCTGATGCCTGAATTTCATCCGATAATCCGAGCGCTAACGATAGTGACGCCATGAACGACTCTCCGCCAGAAAGAGACTTTACGCTTCTCTCAGAGCCGTTATGATGATCTATTACATTAAGGTCTAGGCCACCTTGACTTGTTTTATTGGCCACATTTTCTGCACGTTTTAATTCGAATTGACCACTAGTCATTATGAAGAATCTAGAATTCGCGCGTTCAATAATTCTATCAAAGAAACGTGTTTGGACATAAATTTCCAACATAATTTTATCACGACCCTTTAATCCGCCATTTGCGGTGTCGGACAAATTACGAAGCCAATCGTAACGTTCAAGAAGGCTCTTGCTTTGTTTGATGCTGGTTTCGAGATTTTTTTTAGTACGTCGGTTTGCGCGGATTCTATCACTTAGCTCTTTACCAATCGCATCAAGCATCATCTTCTCTTCATTTAGCTCTTTAAGCTTTGCATCTATCTCTTCATCATTAAATTTTGGCGCGCCCTCGAGCTGTTTCTTCAGCTGAGCGATTACGCCAGTTAACTCTGCTAATTCAGTTTTTATATCATTGTATTTCTTATTGGCATCCTCGCTTTGTGTTGCAATCATATTTGCAGCGAGCGTTAAATTGCCGATTTGTTTTTTTGCTTCGTCAATAGTCTTATAGCGCAACTTCTTCGCAAGTGTATTGCCCCTTCTCTCGGCACTCTCCATCCGAGTCTTCTCTATGCTTTCTGAAGTTTTCGCATTCGAGAGTTCTTCTTTTACTTTATCTTTACGATTACCATTCACGATTAGCAATTGCTCGATTTGCTCTTGTCGTACTGATTTTTTCTCGATAACCTCAAGCTCTTTTTCTACCTGTTTGTGCTCTTCGATTAATTTCCTGCCTATTTCTGCGACTTCTTTAAGCGCATCATTAAGGTTCTTCTTTTCGGTAAATTCCCTCACCAAAGAGGTTATATTGCTCTTTGTGGTTTGCAGTCGTCCAGCAAGCCTGCTAGATTCCCTACTTGCATTCATCATATCTTTTTCTGCAATATTACAATCCTCTTTTAGCTTTTCAAGGCCGTCCTGAGTTGGGGCATCCGATATGATTGTTGCTGGGTCTGGGTGTTCTAACGAGCCACATACTGGGCATGGTTCATTGTCTTTTAGTTCACTCGCTAATATTCCAGCCTGTTCATCTAAAAATTTTAAATTAGCGGAATTATATTCATCATTACAATAAAGATAATTATCTCTACAGATTTCATATCGTTCCTTTGCCTCAGCAGATTCTTCTTCTAGCTCTTGTAATTCTTCGTATGTATCGGCTATTTTCTTAACCGATGATATCTGGACTCTAAGTTGCGCCTGCCTGCTCGCTAGTTTGGCACTTTTACTTGTAAAACTAACACATTCTTTATGCTCATCATTAAGCTTTTTCTCTTCAGCTGCGAGTTTTTCTAGTA
>JAZQRY010000060.1:0-16120 GCA_045629825.1 Candidatus Nanosyncoccus sp.
GGAAATATGGCACGGACAAATAGTGACGATTTGCTGATGGAGGACGACCTAGCTGCTGCCTTCTTGGGAGGTGATGAAGAAATCATGACCCCTGCGGTTGGTGAAGAGATGGTAGAAGAAGTGGTCACCGAAGAGCCTGAAGAAGTCGTTGAAGATGAGTGGGCAAATGATACCGACGATTTTCCTGGGCAGCTCGCTGTAGATGTCTATGAACCCGCCGATAAATTAGTAGTAAAAGCTCGCACCGCGGGTATCTCGAAATCTGATCTTGATGTCAGTATTTCAGATAATATCCTGACCATTTCTGGGATTCTATCTGGTGGCGAGGAAGAACAGACCACTCGGTGGCACATTCAAGAATGCTATTGGTGAGAGTTTTCGCGAACTATTGCTTTGCCGGTACCAGTACGTGAAGATGAGAATAGTGTGAAGGCGGAGCTCAAAGATGGAGTTTTGACTATTAGCTTTGAAAAGGAAAAGACTGAAGCTCCGAAGAAGATTGAGATTCAATAATAGATAAAAATGACTAAAATGGGCGAAAGCCCGTTTTAGTTTGGTACTAAAAAATCACCCTTTGCAGGGTGATTTTTAAAAGTAATGGCTTATTTGAACAAGTTAACGATTACGAAGTTAACGATAGCAAAGGCCAATACACAGATAATAAGCCCTATGATGCCGTAAAGGATGGTGTCTTTAGCTTTTTTCACTTTGGCGGCATCGCCAGAAGAAGTCATGTATTGAACTCCGCCGATGATAACCACAATGACGGCGACAATACCAAGGGCACCAATGATGCCATTAATAATACCAACTACGGCGTCGGTCAAATTGCCCGCATTGGCGGCATTGATTTCGCTGGGCTTTGTTTTTGGCACGTTACCGTCTGCTAGTTGAACAATGATGTCTTTCATTTATTATCCTTTATTATTAGTTTACATATATTTTATAACGATTTTGATGAAAATACAACCATAATTTTAATTAATTCATAGTTTTTTAATGACGAAGTTGACGATGGCGAATGATAATACACAGATGATCATGCCAATAATTGCATAGAGGATGGTCTTTCGGGCTTTTTCGACTTTGCCGGGGTCGCCAGTGGAGGTCATATATTGAACGCCGCCAACGACGACATAGACGACGGCAATGAGACCAGCGATGCCGATGACTGCATTAATGACATTGACGACAATATTGGTGACGGTAGAAGATGATGAGCCGGAGCATCCAGCGGCGGCTCTAACTTCCGATGGCACATCTTGGGCGCATGGGTCGCCAGAAGCATCGGCGAATGTAGGTAGAGCTAAGGCTATACTGCTGACGACTAAAGCAATTGATAAAGTGGCAGTTTTGATGAGTTTAGTTTTCATGAATCTCCTTTGCGATTAATTGATGATTTGGACCAGTAAGACTAGTTGAGCTAGTGCTATTGTTTATAACGTTAGTGACGAAGGCGGTGATGACTTCAGCTAAAGCAACGATGACGAGCCCAATAAGGGCGTAGAGGATAATTTGCTTGGCTTTTTGAAGCTTGTTGGGGTCGCCAGCAGAGGTGATGTAAGCAATACCACCATAGACGACGAAAATAGCGGCAGCGGCACCAGCGACGCCGATGACCCACTGAATGGTGCCAGAAACCATGGAGGTGGCATTGACACATTCGGACGAGACGCAATCGCCGAAAGAAGTGCCGAGGGCGGTACGAATACTGCTTAAGATGACGTGGGCTAGCAGAACGATAGCAAGCCCAATGAAGCCATGCAGAATAGTCTTTTTGCCGGCAGCTACTTTGCCCGGGTCACCGCCAGAGAAGATGTACTGATAACCTCCGTAGATGACGTAGCCTAGGATTAGATAGGCGGCGATGACAGTGATGTCGGCTAGGACGTTGGTGACAATAGTCCAAATGCCACTAGCTATTGTGTCTTTACTACTAATATTAACACCGCAGTCCCATGAGGTAAGGCCAAGAATGTAACGGCAGTTGCCAGAGAAGCCGTCAGCATAAGCATTGGAAGGAGAGACGAACTGGCTGGTGGCGGTAAAAGCAGTAATGCAAATAGCTAGAGAAATGAGAAATCTTTTAATCATATCTAGATAATAGCATAAAAATCATAAAAAACAACAGGTGTTTTGTTGACAAAAGTGCTTATGTGTGCTATAATAATAGCAAGTGCCAATAGGGAGGCATAAATTGTTATGATTGTGAAAAAAGAGTCAAAAAGATTACTCGGTAAGGCCGTTTTTGGCTGGCTTTTTGCAATTATTACATTTTTTGGATTTTTTTCAAGCGTATGGATGAGCCAACCGGCGGTATATGCGGAGCCAAATGAGATTGAGATGAGCGAAACTGAGACAAATACCCCAGATGGGGATGGGGCTACCGAAGAAAGTGAAGGGGGCGAGGCAGACTATTCGCATACGATTACGGTAGAGACTTCGAATGGTACAATGTCAGAAGTTACTGTGGTGGAGACGCCTAGAGAAGATGAAGCGGCGAGTAGTGATGTAGAATGTAAAAAGGCGCTTGGGGCGGTGGGTTGGCTGGTATGTCCAGCTACTGGCGTGATAGCGCAGGCGGCGGATTTTCTATATGACATGCTAGAAGGCATCCTGATTATTGA
The DNA here is from genome assembly GCA_045629825.1 of Candidatus Nanosyncoccus sp. Classification (GTDB taxonomy): domain Bacteria; phylum Patescibacteriota; class Saccharimonadia; order Saccharimonadales; family Saccharimonadaceae; genus Nanosyncoccus. The sequence continues at coordinate 2,628 of JAZQRY010000060.1, forward strand.
TCCGATAAAGGTCGAGGATGGAACGCCAGTTTATGAAATATGGAAATATTGCCGGGGGCTAACAAATATAGTATTTATCATTTTCCTACTTGTGGTGATTTATTCGCAGATTACAGGGGTAGGGATAACAAATTACGGAATCAAGAAGGCGATACCGAAGTTGATCGTAGCGGCGGTACTGGTTAACCTCAGCTTCATTATTTGTTCTTTGGCGGTAGATGCTTCAAATATCATAGGTGGTGGAATTCGGGGGCTATTTAGTACGGTGGCGGAATCAGCGGTGGCGGGTGGCACGGTGGGGTCGGGTAGCACGGATATGGTGGGGCTATTTGGGGCTTTAGCTGGCGGTTCGGCATTAACGGTGGGTGGTGTGGCGCTCGCGGTGCAAACTGGGGCGATTTTCATGTTAATCCCGACGATACTCGGGGCGTTAGTGGCAATTCTGTCAGGGGTAATCACGGTGGCTTTGCGTCAGGCGGTAGTGATATTACTCGTGATGATTGCACCACTGGCTATTGTGGCGCGAATTTTGCCTAATACCGAGAAGTTGTTTGAGAAATGGAAATCGCTACTGATTAGAATGTTGGTGTTTTATCCGATGTTTAGCTTACTGTTTGGTGCGTCGAATTTGGCAGGGTTTGCGATTATTACGAGCGCAAGCGATGTGTTTGGTGTGCTACTAGGGGTTGCGGTGCAGATTTTCCCACTATTTTTCGCATGGAGCTTAATGAAGATGTCTGGTACATTCTTGAGCGACATCAATTCGAAGATGCGGGGTTTGGCAGATGGACCTTTGGCTACCAACCGGGCTTGGGCAGATTCGAGACGACAGTTGCAGAGGCAGAGAACTTTGCTGAATGGAAATAGGCACTTACCGTCTACAGCTTTGATGCGCTATTTAGAAGAACGTAAAGTAGCACGAGAAAAGGAAATAAGTGATAACGCGGAAATACTGAAAAACCGAGGGCTAGCAAGGCATGCGAGATCGCATTACCGTAGGGATGGGACGGTGTCGAGAAAAGGCGAGCGGGTTTATGCGCTTCAGGCCGAGAATTTGCGTAATCAAAGAGAGATTGCGAAACACGAGCATAATTTCGATGATGGTCTTGGTGGTAGAGGTAAGGATCTGGCTCAAACTATGAGACTAAAACGCCTGGATGTGGAAAATGTGGAAGCGTCTGATTCGTTGAAGATGGAGATGGCGCGTGGTGAGTGGATTAAGTATGAGAATGCTAAGGGATTCTATAATCGGATGGAAGCTGCACGGATGGCGCATTTGGATGAAGCGAATGGATATAATGTGAATCCCGAGAACGGAGAAAGAACGCCGAAAAATGGTTACCACTTCAGATTGCCAGTGGGGAGTAGCGAGCAAGTGGCGGCCATGTCGCGCTATAATACAATGCGCCAGATTATGGATAACAATGAGTATGCAATGGAATATGCGGCGGCAACGGCAGCGCATGGTTATTCAAGCGAATCTAGGGCGGTAGGAATGAAATTCTTGACTTATTACGACATGGATCCGCCGACTAAGGATCTAGCTTATAGGTTGACCGAGTTAACTACTAAGAAAGATGCGGCGGATTATATTGATGTGATTTTGCCGGGGCTTCGAGTGTTGAATAACCGTGGTGATGTGGATGTCGTGCGGGAGCAAATTGAGAATATTATGCAGAAGGATGATGAGCATAATGGCTTGACGCTCGGTACACATGCTTCGCAGGCAATAGGTAATTTCTTGATGTTTGAGGTGAAAGATAAGGATGCGTGGCTTCGAAGATTTGGCAAATATATTAACCTAGAGACGGCAAGAATGTATAATACAAGTGATCCGCGGACGGTACAGAATGTGACTTATGATGAGTATGTGAAGGGATATCATTATGAACCAGATCCGAGCAGTCCTACTGGGAAGAAAATAATGTTGGCGAAGAAAGGAATGCGTGAGTTGATGGAAGGTACATCACTGGACGGGTTAGAGAGAGCGGCATTTGATAGCTATGATGCGAGCATTAGAGAAGCCTATACGACAGTAGATGCTGACGGAAATAAGCATTTGGATGTGGCGGAATACTTGAAGAAAAAAGAAGAAATCGAGGAAGCGCTCAATTCGGCGTTTATATCGAGTAGCTTGAAGTTTATGTCAGGTAGTGAGCAGTTGGCCGGTGCAGTAAAGATGAAGGCGGGTTATATATCGAAGCAGGATGCTAATACTGGTAAGTCGTATATTGTGCCGATGTGGGAAGATCCGGAGACAATGGCTAAGTTTGGCATGACGGGTAGCGAAGAAATAATTAGAAAGTTCTATCAGAGGAGAACTTTGAAATATCTAGGCGACCAATCACCGAATCAAATTTTGGCGCTAAGGTCGGATTATAAAGAGCCATTGATGAAACACTTATATGATGCATATGTAGAGAGCGACGGGGCAGACTGGACGAATGAAGAGAGAGATGAGAGGGACAATTATTTAGAAATGATGCGTGGCTTGCAGGCGGAATATGAAAGTTTGCCAGATGGCGCTGAAAAGGATGCGGTAGAGGCGAAAATGGTAAGCTTGAAGCAGAAGATGGTGGGGGCACAATTTAGGCAGATATTGAATAGTAAGGGTAAGCTGGAACAAATATACACTACGCGTAGATCTGGTGCTGCGAACAATGCTAAAGACTGGGTACGCGAATGGCTTAATCTCGGTAATCCACGAGAGATGCAAAAAGTGTTTGATCAGAATCGCAAGAATCGTAATCATGAAAACGAAAAAGCACAACATGATTCGGAATCTGATGACGCAGCCGAGACGCATACGCCGTTTGGTGAATATAATGAGACGGATATTGACAACTTTAGAAATGAATTGAACAGAATCCAGAATGATATGATGGGAGCATCGATGGAAGAAATATACGATGCAATGACAGATGCGGTGGAGCGGAATTTTGGTGGGGTTGCAGGACAAGTGTTTAACGATTTTGAGCAATATTATGCAAATCATCAAGATACGATAAATCAGCATGATTTGGCGGAAAAGTTGATTGAGCTACTGTCTAGAGACCTTTTGCAAAATTAGTTTTGTAGTCAATAAGACAATAAAGTTATGCTATAATATATAGTATGGCACAGTATAAGGTTCCGCAAAATGTAGAAGCAGACGATAAGCTGATTGGACCGTTTTCTTTTCGGCAGTTTGTTTATCTTTTGATTGCCGGTGGACTGATTGCGCTAGCTGTGGCATTATTCCAGCTATTTCCGCTGCTCGCGATAATACCAGTACCGTTTATTCTACTTTTAGTGGCGTTGGCTTTGCCACTAAAAAAAGATCAGCCAATGGAGACTTATCTTGCGGCGGTGATTTCTTTCTATTTGAAGCCGCATAATAGAGTATGGACGCCAGGGCAGCGTGAAAAGACGATAAATATTACAGCGCCAAAGGTAGTAGATGAGGATGACCGCTCAAGGGATATTTCGGGTGAAGAAGCGACACATAGGTTATCTTTTTTGGCAAATATCGTAGATACGGGCGGGCGAGCGATTGACGAGGCTGGACCAGGTCAGGTAAATCAAGACTTGGTTATGGAGGCAAATATGACTAGTGATATGTTTGAAACAGGGCATTTCGAGAGGCTTGAAAATACGATTGAAAAAGACGAGAATGAGAGGCACGCGAGTGTGATGGAAGAAATGAGACAAGCGATTGCAGAGGCGGAGACGGATAAAATGAAGGGTATGGAAAATGCGCATGTGGAAAACTTCCGAGAACCATTAGCGGAAAAACCGGAAAATACGGAAAATACCACCACGCCAGCTGCAAAATCTAGTATAATGGAATTAGCAAGTAATACTGATTTTTCTGTAGCGACGATAGCAAAAGAAGCAAACCGTATAAAAGAAAAGGAGGAGGGCGAAGTTTATATTTCGTTGCATTAAATTATGAATTCACAACAAGACCCTAACCAAGGTACGCCACAAATGATTTTTCCTGAGCAACAAATGCCGGTACAGCAACCTATGCCAGGTCAGCCAATGCAACAGATGCCGGCGCAACAGCCGATGATACAGGGGCAGCCGATGCAACAAATGCTAGTACAGCAGATGCCGATGCAACAAGTACCAATGCAACAGTTTCCTGCACAGCAGAATCCAGCAATGGCAAGTATTGGTTCGACGGCGATAGCAGCAAATAAAGTGGCGCCCGTATCACCGAATAAAGAATCGCCAACCTCAACGCAGGCTGCGCTTTTGATTTCGGAACTGCGCGATAATATGGTAATAATGAAGGACGGATCTTTTCGGGCGGTAGTGGCTTGTAAATCGGTGAACTTTGATTTGATGTCGAATAGCGAGCGTGAAGGCGTAGAGTACGCCTATCAGAATTTCTTAAATTCGCTAAAATTTACTACACAGATTCTAATAAGGTCGCAAAGAGTAGATATTGGACCATATATTGATCAATTGATGGAGATTCGACGTAATAATGACAATATGTTACTCGGGATATTGATGGATGACTATATTAACTTTATTGATGTTTTGTCACAAGAGGCAAATATTATGGATAAGTCATTCTTTGTGGTGATTCCTTATTATATATCTGCAGATGCGGAAAAGTCTTTGCAACAAACGAAGAATTTCTTTAAGTCTTTTGCTAAAAGTAAGGCTCCGGAAGCGACACGTATAGATCAGGCGACATATGATAAGGCGGTAACCGAGCTAAATAACCGAGTGGATTCGGTGACTAGTGGTCTATTTCAGATAGGTGTGCATGCGGCGAGATTAAATACTCGAGAATTGGGTCAATTATATTATAACTTCAATAATCCAGATACGGCGGTGAGGGAGCCACTAGTAGATTTTTCGCAAATCGCAACGACATACGTGAAGAGAGGAGAAGAAAATGGGTAAGAAGAAACAGCCGACGCAGGCTGAGATTATGGCACAGCAGCAAGCGATGGAAGATGCGCGTTTGCAGCAAGTGTTTGAGCAGGGGACAAACACTTTGCGCGATTTGATTTCGCCATCGGCGATTGAGATTCATTCGGATTATTTTAGGTTAGGTAACAAATATGGACGGACATTATATGTCTATGGTTATCCACGGACGATTTATACTGGGTGGCTATCGCCGATTATTAATATAGATGAAGTAATTGACGTGTCGATGTATATTTATCCAGTAGAGTCGGCAGTAGTGATGAAGAATTTGCGGACTAAGGCGACGCAACTCGAAGCGTCAATGAGTCTAAATATGGAAAAGGGTAAGGTGCGTGATCCGGAGCTAGAGGCGGCTTTGCAGGATACGGAAGAGTTGCGTGACCAATTGCAGCTGGGTGCGGAGAGATTCTTCCGATTTGGTCTATATATTACGTTGTGGGCGGATTCTTTGGATGAGCTGAAATTCGTGCAACAGAAAATTGAGACGATTTTTGGGCAACAGATGGTGTTTTCAAAGGTGGCGAATACTCAGCAGGAGCAGGGGCTCAATTCAACTATGCCACAATGTACGGATCAATTGCAAATTCGGCGGAACATGAATACTGGAGCTATTTCTACGTCTTTCCCATTCACTTCGGCGGATTTGACGCAGGATAAGGGGATTTTATACGGCGTAAATATGCACAATAATGGTCTGGTGATATTCGATAGGTTTTCGCTAGAGAATGCGAATATGGTAGTATTTGCAAAGTCTGGTGCTGGTAAGTCATTTACGGTGAAGCTGGAAGCGCTTCGGTCGATGATGGTAGGGGCAGAGATTTTAATTATTGACCCGGAGAACGAATATCAGAAGCTTTGTGATGCGGTAGGTGGATCGTATATTAGGTTGTCGCTTAATTCTGATGTAAGAATTAATCCGTTTGATTTGCCTAAGGTGATAGATGCGGAAGACGCGAATGATGCATTAAGAGCGAATTTGGTGACTTTGCACGGGCTACTTAGATTGATGCTGGGTGGCAATCAGATGACATCTAGTGGACAAGTAGTGCCAGCGTTGACGGCAAATGAAGAGGCGGATCTAGATCAGGCTTTGATTGATACTTATGCGCGGGTAGGGATTACGTCGGATCCTTTGACACATCAAAGTACGCCACCGACGATAGCGAATTTGTATGATACTTTGCAGCATATGGGTGGCTCAGGGCCGAATTTAGCAAATAGGCTTCGTAAATATACGACGGGGACCTTTGCTGGGATTTTTTCACAGCAGTCCAACATTGATATTAACAATCAGATGGTGGTATTTAATATTCGGGATCTTGAAGACGAACTTCGGCCGGTGGCGATGTATATCGTACTGTCGCATATTTGGAATATTGTAAGAGCAGAGCAGAAGAAGCGCCTGCTGATTGTGGATGAGGCATGGCAATTGATGCAATATGAGGATTCGGCGAATTTCTTGTTCTCGCTAGCAAAGAGAGCACGTAAATATTACTTGGGGTTAACGACGGTGACACAGGATGTGGAAGATTTCATGAGTACCAAGATGGGACGGGCGATTGTGGGGAACTCGTCGATGCAGCTACTATTAAAACAATCGGTATCGGCAATAGATGTGCTAGCGGATGTATTTAAATTGACGGAAGAAGAAAAACGAAGATTAGCGAGCTTCCCGGTGGGTCAAGGATTGTTCTTTGCGGGGCAGAATCACGTGCATATTCAGATTATTGCTTCAGAGACGGAGGAAGGATTGATTACGACTAACCCAGGGGGTAATCAATAATGATTTTAAAGTGCGCGACATTGGTGGCGTTCGCGATGATTATGGGCTTGATGCCGATGGCGGAGGTTTTTGCGGTGGAAGATTCGGAAGAGAAGGTAGAATTACATGACAGCATTTCATTTTGCAAGAGTAATGGATGCAAATCGAATAGGAATTCGAAAAAAATGGGAAGTGCTGACGAAGGTGGTGATAATACTAATTATGCCGGGATGGCAGTCTGGAGCGATGCGGAGTTAGAAGCGATACAGGCGAATCAGGCGATTTATGAGGAAGCAGCAGATAAGTTTGGATTCCCTTGGCCAATTATGGCGGTGCTTCATAGTCATGAGACTGGTCTTCAGCGTTATAATCCTGGTAATGGTCAAGGTGTATATCAATTATATTCTTATACTAATGGTGGAACTAATGAAAATAGTTTTCCACCGGCGGATTCTATTTCAGAAGAAGAATTTAGAAGACAGACAATGATAGCGGCAGAAATTGTAAGCGGGATGGTGGGGGATTTGAATGATGAAGGGAATGTGAAACGATTATTCTTTCAATATAATGGCGTAGCGGATGTTTACATCCAGAAGGCGCTCGATATGGGCTTCTCAAGAGAGGAGGCGGAGAATGGCGAAGGTTCGGCTTATGTGATGAATAGATACGATGCGCGGCGTGATCCGACGACAAAAGAAATGGATTCGGCTTGGCCAGGGAGATTTGTGGCGGATGGCGTATATGATTCATCGGCGACTACGGATGGATTTGGGGCATTTGTGCAGTATGAGGCGCTATCTGGATCGTCTACATGCCATGGAAGTGGAAGCATAATTGCTGATACGGCGCTTGAGCTGTCTTGGGAAGGATGGGAGTCTCATGGGACTTACGATCCAAAGCCGGAGTATGAGCAGGCCATGAAGGAAGTGGGGACATGGGATGAATATAGAGGAGCAAACTGTAGTGGATTTGTGGCTACGGTGATGCGTTACTCGGGGGCTGATCCGGATTTCCCAGAATATTCAGTCTCTCAATATGAACGAATGGCTAGTCTTACTGATATGTATGTGGAGATTGAGACGGAAGATTATGCTGATTTGGAGCCGGGAGATATCTTTATTATGCTGTCGCCCGGTAATGTCTATAGGCATGTGTATTTATATGTTGGTGAGATAGATGGAGAGCATTATCTGGCGGATGCAGCTGCCCATCAATGGACGGCGGCACATTATCCGGTGACATTGTTACTGGATAATATTTTCTATTATTATAACGGCGGTACGTGGAAAAGTCATATTTTTAGGAGGATAAATCTATAATGGAAAATGATATTTTAAAAAGAAGAAAGTGGATTATCTTTGGACCTCTTGGTGTGGTTATCGTTATTCTAATTATTAGTTTGATTTTTATAATAAGAAATAATACGAATACTGCCACGATTGACATTTTGGTTGCGCCAACTACAGCGAAGGTAAAGATTGATGGAAGAGAATATGGTGGCGTTGGTGAATATGAAATACATCCTGGGGAGTATACTGCGGAAATTAGTGCGGAAGGATTTGTCGCGAGGACAGTTGATTTTGTAGCCAAGGATGGAGAGACGACGAAGATTCGAGCGTATCTCGATCCTGACGGTGGGAGTGTGTCGCCAGAGGACGCGGATATTGGGGGAGATATTATGGCGATGGATGTGATGGAAAAGATGACGAATCTCAAAATAGAGAATCCAATTATTGAAAAGATGCCAATAAAGATCGATTATTACACGCCAGACTATAGCAAGAGGGTGTGGTATGTGATAAGCTATAAAGTGAATGAGGATTTAGATAGTTTATATTTGACCGTTACGGACTATACGGGTGGGAATTACGAGCGGGCTCTAGACGAGCTAAAGGCGCGTGGATACGATCCGTCTGGTTATGAGGTAAAATATATAGATAAGACGCAGGATTTAAGTAATGGAAAGGCGTGGTGATGGATAACGGCTGGTCTATTGGTATGATATTGAAAAATAAGTGGGTGAGGGTATTTTTGGCGGCGGATGCTGTGATTGTGATTATTGTAGCGATTATAGCGATTATTAATGCCGGGAAGACTGCTACGATGATGATAAATGTAGCGCCGCTTGATGCTGAGGTGCTAGTGGGTGGACAGAAATATGAAGCGGGTGCGCATCAGATGAATCCGGGTGAATACAGTGTGAAAATATCGCGCGAAGGATTAGACGCAAAGGAATTTAAGATAAATGTGGCGGGTGATAGTATTACAAACCTAGTCACGTTCTTGTCGGATGGTGGTGATTTTGATTTTTATACCTTGGCGGGAAATTATCCGTCATTTTATAAATTATCGGAGATTGCCGGAGCGGGAAATAATGTGACAACAGACCATGATACATCGGCGGAGGAATTTATTACGGAATTTCAGAAGGCGTACGCATTATATTATAGTGAGTTGCCGATTAATTATACCGAATATGAGAATATGGGCAATAAGAGGTTATTGACGACGGATGTAACTTTGCAGCGGGTTCAAGATGGGTGCATGAAGATTTTATGTATAGATGCCTTGATGGTGCTTCCAGATGGAGTAGATGGGGAAGGTTTAGCAAATAGGTTGCTTACCGAAAAAGGATTAAATTTGGAGGAGTATGAGATTAGATATAAGACATATTAGATGCAGGATGAGTGGTTGGGCTCGCGTGATTGTAGTCGTATTGACATTAAGTTTTACCGGGATGTTTTTGTCATGGGTGGGGACTGATGTAAAGGCCTGGGATGGTACGCCATCCAATGAAATAGCGCAGTTGACTGATGATGAAATGTTGATTTATTCTCAGAATAGGATTATTTTTCCTACGACGGATGATTGCGTATCGTCTGGAGGGGGGTCGGCATCAATTTGTGGTAATACTCCGAAGGAATTGTATTGGTCGGCCTTGAGCCAGTCAATAGACGATCCAGTTAAAGTGGCTGGGATAATGGGGAATTTAGCGGCGGAAGGTGTTTTTCAACCAGTGTTGTGGGAAATTGGATATTCGGCGCCTTGGGATACTTTATATAATTGTGGGGATGGGCATTGTCCTTTTGGCGTAGGTTCGTTTGGGTTTACTTGGTTTTTGGGGCAATATTTACATGCTGTAAATGATGAAGAGCCGGATTTACTTAAATATTTCCAAAATCGGGATGAATATGGCAATATATATAGTGAAGAACTGATGGAGAAAATTGGTAGAGACGAGTATGCTAGATTGGTAGAATTTGAGGTAAATTATGCTTTGGGGCCTTGGAGTCCGGCTACTACGGAAGAGTATTTGAGTAAGAATTTTTCTAGTCCAGCAGATGCGGCATTGTGGTGGGAAGAATATTGGGAACGTCCTGGTGAACCTACGCCTGGTAAAAGGATGAGTGAGGCGGAAAAGCTTTACGAGGAATTTAAGAATTTTAGCTGTGCATCAGGAGTTACTTCATCCTCTTCTTCATCATCTAGCTCGTCTTCTTCTTCAAAAACGGCGGGAGCGGATGCGGGGATTACGTTGATAGGTGATTCAATAGCGGTACAGGCGGAGCCTGAATTGCAAGAAAAATTCCCGGGCAGCTTTATGACTAAGGTGGGGGCGCGACATTCTACGAGTGGCGGAATGTGTGATGGTGACCCAGGTGGATTAAATACATTGAAAACGATTGTTTCTGGTTCTGGCTCAGTAGTGAATCAGAGTTCTTCAGGGGTTTGTGGTAGTTTGAATGTGGACTCGTCTTCGTTGAAAGATAATGTGGTATGGGAGCTAGGTACTAATTCTAATGGAGCAACCAGGGAGACTGTGGAAGCAGCCATTAAGGCAATAGGACAAAGAAAATTATTCTTAGTAACGCCGTATAATGGCTATGATAAACGAGCGGCTGATGATATTGCGGCAATGTATCGTGATGTAGCAGATCAGTATGATAATGTTTACATAGTAGATTGGAATAATGCGGTGAATAAGGATGCATCGAAATACATTACGACTGACGATGGTATGGCAGTGCACCCGACGGCAGAAGGGCGGCAGCTACTAGCGGATTTGATTTTTGAAGCGGTTGGTAGTACAGCTAATTGTGCGATGGCGGCTACCTATAAGGACTCGGCTTATGTGAAACGAATGGATGGGTTAGATACGCTTAACCAGTGGCGAGGAACTTGGAAGGACCATGAGCTTTGTCCGGGTGATTCGTCTTCTGGTGTACCTGGTAATGCTTGTGGATTAATGTCGCTTTACGGATTATATTATATGTTTAGTGGCAAAGGCTTAGATGACGAAGCAACATTTAATGAACTTTTGACTAGAGCTAAAGCTGATGGATATTTGGGTTGTCATGGTTCAAGTGAAAGAGGGTACGGTGCGCAGTTGGAAGAGTATACAGGAATGTCTATAGAAGAGCTTTTCTTGGGTCATTCATACCAGGACTCGGATTGGGACAGTTTGGTTGATGCGTTGAAGCAAGGGAAGAAAATCCTGATTGGAACAACTTCTGGCTCTTGTGGCGGCTCTTCAAAATTTGCAGGTTGTAGTCATGCATTGTTTCTAGATCATTATAATGAAAAAAAAGATGCAATTTTGCTATTTGATCCAGCGATGTATTCGGATAGATGGCAGCTTAGTGGAGTCGAGACTGGTCCGACTGGCGATCCGTATGATGGAATATATGTGAGTAGAAAAGCAATGAATGAGCATGTAAGGCCAGATGCGGCATTTCCGATGACTTATTATGGTCAGACTTGTTATGAGATGTGTGAAGAGGATGGTGCTGGTGGATTAGTGGAAGGTGGAATGAGCTATGACCAAGCGGTGAAGTTTATGGAGCCGTATATCGATGAGGCTTCTAAACAATTGAGGGTTGATTATGGTCTGGGTTACCCTGGTGGCACTGTGATTGGTGACGGTTGGGTGGCTTGGGTAGGATGTAAAGGTGGAGCTCTTAACAACTGTGTAGCATTTTCGCAATGGTTTATTAATAATTACACTACCGCGGGACCTACGGTGAGTACAACGGATGGGTGGGAATATGTTGATTTATTGGTAGGTAACGGAATATTTAAAGATGGTGGCAAGATACCTAGGGCTTATGCGATATTTAGCACAATTAGTTATAATCATACTGGGGTAGTGTTGGGGGTTAATAAAGAAAAAGGCGAAGTGTATATTGGTGAGGCTAGCTGTAGTAATGGGTTTGACCAAAATTCATCTTATCCTTGGCCGGCGGTGCGGGTATTAAGCTTGGATGAAGCTACGGATGGAGATTATAAATACGCTTATACTGATGATAAGATAAAACTTGGCGAGGTATTAAACGCTAAGGTTAGCCCTTAAAAGGAGGATAATGGAAAATAATTTTACGCAAAAAATTAACCCTGTGATAGTAGTGGCGGTTTTTGTACAAATTGTTTTTGTGATTGTGGCAGTGGTGTCGATTAAGCAGATTTTGGAATCTAATCAACCTAAGTTGGAAGTAAATGTGACGGGATTAACTCAAGAGATACCGGGTTTGCCGGAGAGCGGTAAGGAGAAAATTGAGTATTATGTATATCAAGCGATTTCTGATAATTCTCCGGGGAGCAATATTTCTAAAACCGGAGTTAATATTCGTGAAGGAAGTTTAATAAATAAGTATTACGAGAACGCTAATATCCATTATGTGAATTTTATTGCGGATATACCAGAGGCTGAGCAATCTTATCAAGTGGCGTATGAATGGTCGGACGATGCGGCGAATAAATATATTTCGCCGGCGGTAAGTGCGGCGGTAACATGCTTAGATGAGGCACAGCTGGTTTATGGGAATTTTGATTGTGACCGAAAAAATGATAATTTGAAACAGACGCTCATAACGATGATAATTAGAGCGATGGGAGGGAGACCGGAAGAAGAGGGTGGGATTTATTTGGCGGTTGATGATCCGAGAGATTTTAAAGTTAAGATAAATTATTTCGTATGTGATACTATGTGTCTTTGTGAGAGAGTAAATGAAAATAGGAAACAGCAGGCGCTGACCGTGTTTGACAATTTTATAGAGGGATTGGGTTATAATTCGGATAGCGTACCACATTATTTCTATAATTGCGAGGATGAAGCAAAAATACTGGATGAAAATGGTAACGCGGTGTGGTTAATAGGGGGCTAAGTTGCTTGATATATTTGATTAGAAGAATTTGCGTTTTTTGGTGGCTTTGAATTCTTCAAGTAGTTCCTTTTGTTTCTTGCTGAGATTTTTTGGGGTCTCGACTAAGACAGTGACAATATGAGGACCGCGGTCGCCGTCTTTTCTGAATGGGACGCCGTGACCAGATAGCTTGAATGGGGTACCGGAATCGGTGCCGGCTGGGACTTTCATGGTGATTTTGCCGTCGATGGTCTCTACTTCGATTTCACAACCTAGAGCGGCGTCGACCATGCTAATTTTTTCTTCGGATAGGATGATGGCGCCTTCGCGAGTGAGATGGCGATGTGGCTTGACGCGGATATGGATATATAAGTCGCCAGGCTCACCACCTTCGGGGGCTTCGCCACCTCTGCCGCGGATGCGGATAGAAACACCGTCATCAATGCCGGCAGGGATTTTGACAGGGAATTTGTCGCCATTGACGTTGATATCCTTAGTGGTGCCGAAAATAGCTTCTTCGAAGGTTAGAGTAAGGGATGTCTGGTAATCATGGCCGCGTCGGGGACGACGGTTGCTACCAAAGCCAAATATTCCACCTAATATATCGCCTAAGTCGCCAGTACCGAAGTCAAAATTGAAAGATTGGCCATTGAAATTGA
>JAZQRY010000061.1:0-20459 GCA_045629825.1 Candidatus Nanosyncoccus sp.
CGAAAGGCTACCCGGCTAGTATGCTAAAATCGAATCTGTTCTTCCTGAAGGGGAATCAGTTTCCGCTGTCCGCGAAGATATCGCCAAGACCTTTCAAGCTCTTGGCGAATCCAACTTCATTAATTCTACTTATTTTGAGATCTAATTAGCCCCTTGGTGGTTCACCATCCGGCTCGCCAAGCAATTTTTTCGACTTAATCTCATATCGCTTGCCATTTACCGGCGAGATATAATAATCTTCATTAATCAGATTTACAAACATCGTCAAATCTTTATCATCCATGATGATAATTGAGCCATCATCATCTGTCATTAGCTCAAGTTGCATCTCGTCCGCATAATCAATCAATTTATCTTGTGGCATTTCTTCGGCAATATCCATGGCTTGTACTTTCTTCAGTACCGGCTTCTTATCCGCGAGTAGGGAATCGAGCGTCAAACCTTCTGCGAAAGACAATTTATACTTCTCGGTTAGCTCCTTTGCCTTCGCTTCGGCCAGCACCTGAGACTTATAGTCGTATTGGAATAGATTTTCGAATTTCGCCTGGTTAAATACGATAATCGTACTGTCCACGATAGCAACCTGATTATCATCTGGCATCTTTAGTGCGATTTCAGCGGAGAAGGGCTCAAAGCTCTCCCCGTTAATCTCCCAAGACGAAGTTCCTTTTAGTGCTGCCGATGCCGGCAAAATCTTCGCAATATAGAAGGTCTTCATCCCATCTTCGCCCGGATAGGTAAACTTCGCGATAATCCCCTTTACTTTCTTGAAATCATATTCATTTTCCGAGAAATAATCGATATCCTTGTACTCATTCTCAATCAGATGAATCAAAGTTTCCGCCCGGCCTACCTTTGAAAGGGAAGTACGGTAAATCACCTTTTCCTCGCCATCCGCCCGCTCATACTCTCGGCACTCCAGCCCCTTATCCGCCTCTTCTATAATATAATGAATCGCCTCCTGCATAAACATCGACTTCACCGCCCCCGCCAGCTTATCAGAATACTTTATCTTATATGGGGTGTAGTTTTTGTTAAATAAAAACAGTTCCGCCGACACATTATTTTTGACTTCATCCACCTCATTCGCCCACAGGAACACGTCAAACGGTTCGCTAGTATTATTTTCCATGATTTCCTCCACTTAATTTCCCCCATTATACCACAAAGATAAGCAAATAGGGAAGAATCCACCTATGTTCGGTTATTACACCACAAAAGAGAAGAAAATCAAGCAGTTTTGTTCGGTGGAAATAACAGGGAGAAATCCACATTTGTGGAAAACTTACAACTTTTAAAGAATCTTAAAAAAAGTCCAAAAAAGCTCTTGCATTATTGTCCAAAATATAATAAACTGAAATCAGCGAAACATAATACAAAAACGCTAAACAAAAAGTCGTACATTAAAAAAAGTTTGAGATCGGCCAACTAGGAGCTTTAGCGCGCATTAACATTAGCGAGATGCGTTAAAACAATCGTGCGCTCTTTCCTTAAACACACCTCCCAACAAACTCTAATGCGGCCGAAAGGCCAATGCACAATAAGTCTCTCAACGGCTACGATATATATGATTAGCCTTGCGCTGACCAGCATCGTAGTGGATTATATTGTGAATCAAACAAAAATCGAAGCAGAAACAAAAACGCTAAGTTTCTAGTTGATCGATCTCAAACAGTGTATAATATAAGGTATGAAGAAATTACATATCCCAGTATTATTATCTGAAGTGCTAGCAGCCATTAGTCCGCATCCCGGAGAGAAGTACTTAGACTTAACTGCCGGTTACGGCGGCCACGCTAGAGAGATTTTGGATGTAACACAGCAATATAAAGGTTCATGTCTTGTAGATCGAGATGAATTCGCGATTAATTACTTGCAGGGCGAATTTCCATCCGAACTAGAGATAATGCATTTAGACTTTTACAGTGCGGTGCTGCAGTTAATTGAGTGTGGAAAGACTTTCGATATAATACTAGCAGATCTTGGAGTTTCTTCTCCGCAACTAGACATGGAGAGTAGAGGTTTTTCGTATCAACACGACGGCCCACTAGACATGCGCATGGATGAGCGTCAGAAAATGACGGCGGAGCATATTATTAACCACGCCAGCGAAAGGGAGCTAGCGGACATTTTCGTCAAATATGGCGAAGAGAAGCCCGGTCGCGCCCAGATGTTAGCTAGGGAAATAGTACACCATCGCCCAATCAATACCACCAAGGCGCTCGCCGATATCATTATCGGCAAATCGCGTTATTCTAGAACTCATCCTGCCGCTAGGATTTTCCAAGCTTTACGCATTGTGGTAAATGATGAGCTTGGCGAATTAGAGCGCACTTTGCCACTTTTACCTAAATTATTGAATAAAGGCGGTAGAGTCGGGATTATCACTTTCCATAGCTTAGAAGATAGATTAGTGAAAGACTATTTTAAAGAGGCCGCCAGCCACGGCGAAGAGTCTGAACTTAAAATCGTAAACAAAAAGCCCTATGTTGCGGGACCTCAAGAGATAGGTATCAACCCCCGTGCTCGTAGCGCCAAGCTTCGGGTCGCGGTCAAGGATTGATCAAAATAAAAATATAAAAAAGGAGGCAAAATGCCAAAACAAATACTAGTTGCGAATAAATCGCGCAAGCAAACTGTTAAGGTTCACTTCCGTTAATTAACCTTTCCTGGGTGGGGAAACTCACCCAGGACCCACGATTAACGCGACATGGACCGTAAAGGTCCGCCAAAAAGAGTTTTCACAAGAGAGTGTGAAGTGTATGACCTTCCCGGGACCACTTTCTAGAAGTTACTTATAGCTCTGCTTCTAGAAAGCCCCGGACTAAGGAAGACAAAACTCAAAACAAAACCAAAAACAAACATAAAATTTTAGCGAGGATTATAATAAAATGATGAATCAAACATATGTCACAAGACGACAGCCTGTAGGGAATAGCTTTGTGCGCAACCGCAATACCGTGCGCCATACCAAGCGTAGCTTAGGCTCAATTTCTCAGATTTTGATTATCGGCATGCTTACCCTTATTTTTGGCTTGATTTACGTAGCTGAAGGCACCAAAGCTACCAGCTTTGACTATGAACTTTCATCAGTGGATACCGAAATCACCGAAATGAGCGCAAAATTAGAAGATTTATCAGTAGAAAAAGCGCGTCTGACTTCCGTTGCTACGGCTAAAAATAGCACAGTTGCTGCGGTTATGGACAACGCGACGGTAACTGGCTATGTCGCAGAATAAAATCGCCTCGCACAAGATTCAAATTTTAAGAAACGTTATTTTGGCTGCACTAGCTATTATTATGGTGCGGCTTTTTTTTATTCAAATTATCGAACATGGTGTCTGGGTTAGCAAGGCTGACGAGCAGCATACCTTGCTCGAGACCATTACTCCTAAAAGGGGCGAGATTTATCTAATGGACAACGGTGAGCCGGTCGCCGTAGCGCTCAATCAAACCGTCTATCAAGTCGTAATTGATCCAGCCGTCACTGAAAAATCCACCATTCAAGAAGTAGTTGATAAATATCTCAAAGATTATCAACCTGCCAACATAGATGAAATATATAATACCGAGAATTTACGCTACGCCATTGTTGCTAAAGACGTGCCACGTCAAGTCGCTGAAGAAATCGCGAATTCTGGCGCTCAAGCTGTTTGGCTCAAAAAGAATAACCGTCGCGTCTACCCCGAAGGCGATCTTGCTTCCGGGCTCCTGGGCTTCGTTAATGATGAAGGTGTTGGTCAATATGGCACCGAAGGCTCACTAAATGAGCTCCTGACAGGGAAAGAAGGCTTAATCAAGACTACTGCCGACGTGAATAAGGTCGCTCTCAGCATCGGCGATGACAATATCAAAATCCCCGCCGAAAATGGCAAAAATGTCGTATTATCGGTAGATCGCGGCCTAGAGCGCGGAGTTGAAGAGTTGACTATGAAAGCCATCGATGGGACCGCCGCCACCAACGCTTCCGTGCTTGTCATGGATCCAAATTCTAGCCAGGTTGTCGCTATGGCAAATTTACCTAATTATGACCCAGGCGACTACAGCAATGCCAAGGATGCCTCAGTCTATGTCAACTACACCACCGAAGTCCCTTACGAGCCAGCTTCTGTCTGTAAGAGCTTTGCCTTCTCGGCTGCTATCAATGAAGGTCGTATGACCGCCGATACTACCTATTTCAACCAGGGCTACGAAATTGTTGATGACTGGAAAATCCAAAACGCTGAACAGCGCTCCATGCTCTACGGCACGATTAATATGCGTACTGCTCTTTATTGGTCACTTAATACCGGATCTATCCACGCGCTCAAATTATTAGGCGATAATCCCGCCGCCATCACTCAGGCCGGTCGCGAGAAGCTCTACGATTACTATTACAACAAATTCCGTCTCGGCCAAATCACAGGTATCGAATTAATCGAAGCCGAAGGCTTTATCCCCGATCCGAATGAAGGTTTGGGTCGTGACTCCGTCTACGCCAACATGACCTTCGGCCAGAACCTTGGCATCACCATGATTCAAACCGCCACCGCCTTCTCCGCAGTCGTTAATGGCGGTTATTGGCGCACCCCTACGGTTGTAGCAGGTGTTTTGGATGGAGAAAAAATTCAGCAGGACCCATCCGTGACTTCAGAAAAAATAGAAGACAAAATTCTATCCGACGAAACCTCTGCTATGATGCGGGATATGTTGATCTATAACCGCAATTACAAAGTCCGCGGCGGTATCGATCGACCCGGCTACGACGTCGGCGGTAAATCCGGTACTGCCCAGGTTATTAAGAACGGCGCCTACGACGATACCATGAGCGAGACAGTCGGTACCTATATTGGCTTCGTAGCTCCCAGCGGTGGCATGCCCCAGTATGTTATAATGGTCAAAATGTTGGGCGACGGTGCCTATCTCGATGGTGGCATCGCCAGCAATTTGTTTGACACGGTTTCTAGTTACCTAATCGATTATTATAAAATTAAACCAGGGGCGTGATATAATATTGGCATGAGTATTAATGATGAAATGTTTTACGGATTACCACTAGCACTTGCTAGCTTTTTGATCTCTATGGCGCTAACTCCTATCTATACCCACTTCGCTTATAAATACAAGTTTTGGAAAAAGCAGAAAAAGACTACTGTGGATGGTAAAGATCTTCCCATTATGCGCAAGCTCCACGCTCATAAATTCGCTCACGTTTTCCCAACCATGGCTGGCTTAGTCGGAGTGATCGCTGTTGCTATTACTACTCTTTGCCTAAATCTGGATCGCGGGCAGACTTGGCTACCACTGGCTGGCTTCTTGGGTGGCGCTGTCGTAGGCTTTATCGACGATGCGATTAATGTTTTTGGCTCAGGGAAGGGAGCGGCAGGGCTACGTGGTCCGGTTAAATTCATCTTAATTTCGGCCGTCGGGCTAGTACTAGGCTGGTTTTTCGCCTATAAGCTCGGCTGGACTACGATTCTAATCCCCTATGTCGGTAATTTTGAAGTCGGTCTCGTGGGGATGATTTTGATTTTTGCCTTTTCTGTCGTCGCGACATCTAATGCTGTCAATATTACTGACGGTCTAGATGGTCTCTCTGGCGGTCTAGCTATGATTGCCTATGGCGCCTATGGTGTAATTGCACTTTTCCAGGGTAATATGCTATTATTTGGCTTCTGTCTCACTGTAGTCGGTTGGCTACTTAGCTATATATGGTTCAATGTGCCACCAGCTCGCTTTATGATGGGGGATACTGGCTCCTTTGCGCTCGGGGCTGGGCTCGGTGTTGTAGCTATGATGACCAATGCCTTCTTGCTACTTCCGATTATTTGTCTCCCAGCCGTAGTAGAGACCGCGTCTAGCCTAATTCAGCTCGTCTCTAAAAAACTATTTCATCGTAAGCTCTTCATTTCCGCCCCCTTACATCACCATCTTGAAGCCAAGGGGTGGGGTGAAGCTAAAATTGTTATGCGGTTTTGGATCATTGCCGGAGTTTGCGCCATCGTGGGCATATTTGTCGCTGCTACCGGGGGTGCAATGTGAAGACTCGTAAGCACCACGCCAATCTAGTTATCTTGCTCACCACCTTGGGTCTAATGGCTCTAGGGCTGATTGTAATTTATGCTATTGGCCCCATGCGTGCTAATGTGCTAAATTCCACCTACGGCACTAATTACGACCCAAATTCCTTCTTTCTAGGCCAACTCCGTTCAGTAGCTCTCTCATTAGTGGCCTTTTTCTTAGCTTTCAAAGTCATCCCTTATAAATATCTCCAAAAATACGCCAAACCCATCATGATAGCTGCCATAGTCATGTCTGTCGCTCTCTGGATACTAGCCAAGATGGGGTCTTCGCTCGTGCGCTGCGAGCTTGGTGAATGTCGTTGGTTCGACTTCGGTGCAATCAGCTTCCAGCCAGCAGAATTTCTTAAATTAGCCCTAGTAGTTTATCTTGCCGATTTTATCACTAGAAAAAGGGAAGAGGGCGTCGTCGGAAAGTGGCGCGAATTCTGGCTCCCGCTTTTAATCGTCTGTGGCGCCTCACTCGCTCTCGTCGTGGTAGCCCAAGGCGACTTAGGTAGTGGTGTAGCGCTTATCGCAATTATCTTTGGCATGCTCCTAATGTCCGGTCTTTCATCTAAGCAATATCTCATCATGGTAGCCATAGTATTAGCCGTATCAGTCGTCGCGGTAGCTACTTCCGAGCACCGTATGCAGCGCGTAGATGCCTGGGTCGCTACTCTTACTGGTGGTGAAAGCTCTGATTCCACCTATCATATCGAAAACGCTATGCTCGCTATCGGCGTAGGTGGTATGTTTGGCGTTGGCATTGGCAATTCTGTCCAAGCTACTGGCTATCTCCCCGAATCTATTAACGATTCAGTCTTCGCTATCATGGGCGAGACTTTTGGCTTACTCGGACTAGCCATCGTAATTGCCGTCTTTGCAGCTCTGCTTCTAAACATGCTCAAAGTTGCAGAAGGCACCAAAGAGCCAGATAATCAGTTATTTATTATCGGAGTATTCTCCTGGATGGCAGCACAAGTGGTGGTTAATATTATGGCTATGACTTCGCTCATTCCAGTCACCGGTATTACTTTGCCTTTGCTTTCTTATGGCGGCACTAGTATGATATTTATTGCGGCTGCACTTGGTTTCGTTTTGCAACTTTCGTGTTATACTAGTAGGGAGGTAATAAAAAATGAAGATATTAGTAGTAGGCGGGGGATCCGGGGGACACATTACTCCAGCCGTCGCCGTAGTTCGCGAAATACTCACTAAGAAGCCCCGTACTGAGATCGAATTCTGGACGGACTTCAAATATTATAAAAATGTCACCAAGCTCACTACTGAGCTAGGCGTCGCCTGGGGAGAAGAGAAGAAGGCTGATGCCCCACGCAAGACGTCCTATATCCGCGTGCGGCGCTTGCCAGCGGGGAAATTCCACCGCTATTCCAATTGGTCTTTCCGCGATTATTTCGTGCATTTCGGCATCACTTTGAAGGATTTAATTTTTGGTAATATTGTAGGATTTTTTGGCTTCCTTTGTGGGCTTATTGTTAGCTTTTTCCGACTACTCTCGCGCAAGAGTCGCCCCGACGTCATTTTCTTAAAAGGTGGCTACGTCTGTTTGCCGGTAGGGATAGTGGCGAAGCTCTTTAAAATTCCTTACGTTATCCACGAATCGGATGCTGCTATGGGGCTAGCCAATCGCATCCTGGCGCGCCACGCTAGCAAAGTCGCCTTCGGTACTCCTTTGTCTGACGAAGTACTTTCGAAGCACCCCAATTACATCTGGACTGGTATCCCCGTAGCTCCCGAATTTAAGCCTGTCAGCGCTTCGAAGGCATCGGCGCTCAAGAAAGCCTTTTCCTTTAATCCTGATAAGCCCTTAGTAGTTATCACTGGTGGCTCTCAGGGCTCCGAAAATCTCAACGAAGCTATCCGCGCCATCTTGCCGGATTTGCTTAAGTTTACATCTGTCGGTCTAGTTGCTGGTCGCAAGCACTACGAAAACATGGTAGATCTCAAGAAATACGAGAACTGGGAAAAGGCCTCCCTAGAGTCCAACTTCCGCATGTGGGAATTCAATACCACCATGAATGAATTAATGGGCGCCGCCGATCTAATTATCTCGCGTGCTGGCGCTACCACAATTGCTGAGATGGCGATGCTCAAAAAGCCTACAATCCTAGTGCCGTTCGAACGCTTACCTGGCGGGCATCAAGTCAAAAATGCCGACCGTCTCGCCGCTGCTAAGGCCGCATCCGTCATTTACGATTCCAAAATGGTGCAGAATCCTACGCTCCTTTTAGACGAAATTCGGCGCTTAATTCGCTCACCCAAGACGCGTGAGCAGATAGCCAGGCGCCTTTATGCCGAATCTCGTCCCGACGCTGCCGAGCATTTAGCTGATATTATCCTGGGTGAGGTACGCGGTGGGAATTCTTAAAAAAGACTCGTCTAAACCGGAACAAACTCAGGCGCCCGAATCGGCTCCTACTCCTGCACCACCCACATTGGCTCGTCGTAAGCTGAATCGTAATTCTACCATCCGCTCTGGCCGCACCATTGGCGAGAAAAGGGAAAAGCTCGAGACTAGAAACGAGCGCATCGCCGCCCGCAAAAAGGACAAAAAGAAAGCCACCCGCCGTGTGATATTTACTACCGCTGCCTTCATTGCCGTCGGTGCCGGTATCGTTTATCTCTGCATTGCGCTTTTGAACTTCAGTTGGTCTGCTCCAGTAATCACTGAGAATCCAGTTGCCACCGAGCCCGAAGCTCGCCCGACTATCGAAGTAGTAGACGAAGACGCTTCTGCTGCTGGTGGCAAGATTACTAGCCGGATGCTCTCCTATATCGCTCAGGCCGAGCAAGATCTTCGCGATCAAGGCTACACGCCTACCAAGGCCGTCATTCCGACTGGCGCCATCCGTGAAGTAGATTTTTATCTCGACGGCTACCCCGGCTTCATTAAAATGACTATTGACCGCGGCTCCGCCGTTTCCGCCGAAGATACCGCCCGTATGCTCCGCTATCTTGCATCAATCAATGTCTCCGAATTTCAGTATATCGACGTCCGCATAGACGGTCGCGCCTACTGGAAATAGGGAAGCGTTCGGTTTTTGTTCTATATTACTCTTCTATCCTACCAGTTCGGTATTTGTTCGGGAAATAGCCGAATAATAAAACAAAACGCGAGCAGAGAATCGACCGAGAAACAGGGAAAAATAGCAAAAAAGGGAAGAAAACCAGGGAAAAGTCAAATTTGAAAATTTTAGACGTCAAAGGCAGGAATTTACAGAGGTGGAGCCAAAAATGACCATAAAAGCAGCCATTTAAACACCTAATTTCAGGATCAAGACCCGATCGTTGCAATTTTTACAAGCTTTTCTAATTGAAATAAGGTTTTTAGGAGCATCTACCAGATTTGGTGCGTTGTAAACTCCATCAAAATCCCAGTTATGCGAACGACCGTCATTAGGGAGTGAGCATCTGCCGGATTTTGTGGAGATTACAGCTGCTAAGTCCCGCTTCTAAAGTAGATTTATGAATGAATATATAGCCACATGACGAAAATCACCTATAACAGACGATAACTTAACCGTCTAAAAACCATAACCGTAATGTCCTAAAATGTGTATTGTGCGACATTAAAACTATATGTATTTCACGAACCAGCCTTCAGCCCAAAGTCGCCCAAAAATTTCCAAATCCCCCAAATTTTAAATAAAAATTTCTTTTATCGTTCTCCGGCTTTTGCAGCTGAATTTTAAGACTAGAATTTAATGCTTGATTGCTAAGAACCCGTCTACCGAATTATCTTTCTTGGCGAACTTATCTCCGTCCTTAACAGGGGTGGACAGGGGTAGAGAATTATGAGAAGGGGTAATTGTGACGGTCGACTTTTCCTGGTATTCTACCCCAGGCTTAACAGATGAGTTCTCGGAGCTTTTACTCGGCTGGCTAACAGGGGAAGCTTCAGGGGTGGATTTTTGCTCGACCGGCTTTACCTTTGGCGTCTCGACCTTCTTCGGTACATCGACTTTCGAACCCTTATTTGGGCTATTTTTACTCTTTTTGCGGCGATTCTTCTGCTTGCGACTTGGGGTATTTACCGGCTTCAGCTCGTTATTACTGGACGTTTTCTTTCCCTGCTTCTCCGGCTTTTCCTTCTCTGCCACCTCATCCTTCCCTTGCGCTGCACCCATCAGACTTGCAAGATCTTTGAGTCCCAGACTTTCTTTGCCTTCAGCTGCATTCGGGCTGATTTTTTGTCGGATGAAATCTCCCTGCGGCGTAGGCCGATGCTTAGTGTTCGGCTTTTGTTCGGTAGCGGATAGTGGTCTAAATACTGGCTTCTCGGCAGTACCCGCCTGAGATTCTTGTCTGCCAGAATCAGCTAATTCCTTTTTGTACTTTTCGGACTGCTCGATTGTCTCGCGGATTTCCGCTTCTACTTCTAGCCTTGGTCGAGCGTAATGCTCGCGCGAATTAGCTATTATCTCGTCGAAATTATCTGCTGGCGTAGAAGGGATAGACAGTGTAGTAGCCGAAAAAGCTGGCACCTTCTCGCCGTTAATAATCATCGATATTACAAAATGCCGGTTATTAAGCTGAATAATGTCTGACTCTTCAAAAGTCGGCTCAAATTGCTTAGCGAGAACTGGGGCATCGTCAGCCGAGACTCGGAAGCTAATCGTAGTACCTACGTTACCAAATACCGCATCTCGCACTGAATCGGTCATCTGTGACACGTACTGATTCGCTACAGTTAAATTTAGACCATATTTGCGTGCCTCGCTTAAGATCACCGCGAATGAATCCGTCGCAAAGTTTTGGAACTCATCCACATATAGATAGAATGGTCGCCTGTCTTCCACTAGGGGAATGTCTGAGCGTGACATAGCAGCGAGTTGCACCTTGGTCACTAGGAAAGAACCTAAGATACCGGCGTTATCTTCACCGATTAGTCCCTTTGAAAGATTCACAACCAGAATCTTACCTTCGTCCATAATCTTGCGGATATCAAACGATGATTTGGGTTGACCTACGATATTGCGGATGATTGGGTTCGCTGTAAACGCGCCCACCTTATTTAGTACCGGAGCAATAGATTCATTCACTTGCTTCTCGTTCCACTGCCCAAATTCATGCTTCCAGAATTGCAGTACTGTCACGTCTTTACAATAATCTAGAGTTTCTTTGCGGAAGTCCTTATCTGTCAATAATCTTGAAATATCTAGTAGGGTGGTAGACGGTCGGTCAAGCAATGCGAGCAAAGTGTAGCGCAGGATATGCTCTAGTCGTGGACCCCACGAGTCGCCAAACATCCGCTTTAGTACTCCAATCACCTCAGAGCAAATATTAGGCTTACGCGAAGGGTCTGTAATCTCAAGCGGATTAAACGCTACCGGGAAGGCTGTATCTGCTGGGTTAAAGTACACTACATCCTTAACGCGCGACTCTGGGACGAACCGTAAATTATCCAGTGCGAAATCCCCGTGTGGGTCAATAATACAATATCCCTGATTGTAGAAGACATCGGAAAGTGCGAGTAGCTCTAGTAGCCCGCTTTTCCCCGCCCCTGTCTGACCAATGATATATACGTGACGACTCCGGTCGCGACGCAGCAAGCCAAATTGATGATTGATTCCCCGGAAATTCGTCAGCCCAAAGGCGGAAATATTCTCGTCGTTGTCAACTTCGCCAGTTAATACTGGTAATTGAGCCGGTGGCTCGGCGGTCTTAGAATTAGCCCATACAATATTCGGAGTCTCTACCGAAGTGTGCGGCAGATGGTATACGCTAGCTAGCTCCGAAATGTTTAGAATGAACCCATTATCATTAAACGCCCGCATTTTGTAAGCGTCTAGGTCTGAAGGGTTGAAACTCCCACCTACCTGCTTAAAGCCGTTCAGATTCGTAGAATTATACTGTTTAAATGTACCGACTAGCGCCTGCATATTAAGTCGCGCATCCGTCTGATCTTGTCCTAGATAGGTTAGACGAATCTTCACCGCATAACCTAGCTTAGTAGCCTTTTCCTCGGCTTTACTGATCCTAGTCTTATCACGCTCCGACAGCTCTACTTGAGACTCGGAATTCGTTCCACCGGCTGGCGGGCGAAATAGCGCCCCGATAGCCTCCACGAGCCAAGTCCAGTCAATACCAGTGCCACCCAAGATAGCCTTGCGACCAGATTTAACTTTCTGAATCCATTTATCAGTAGTACTCTTATGCCAATCGTCGGGTATTGGGCGTGCTAAAATCTGAATCCATAACTCTTCTGATCGGTCTGGACTTAATTTCGCTAATGTCCCCGTAATCCCAGCCAATGGATCCACCTCGAAATTGTCGAAAGTCTTAATTGGTAAGGCTTCGTTGTCTGTCAGTTCTAGTTCGGTCGAATAGGTTACTGGATATTTATTGCGGTCATCTACGTAATCTTCGTTCATTTTATAAATCTGCACCGTAGGATATTGCGAATAAATCTGCCCTTCTACGAAACTCTGTAAAATCTTCGGCGCCCATACATAGAATCTAATCTGACCAGCGGTCGAGACGATCTCGAACGATAAATGCTCCTGTATTCCACCAGAGTTCTTTAGCTCCTGCTTGTCGCGCAGAATCCCGTGTAGCGATGCAAACAGCTGCTCTGCGGCTAATTCCTTCTTGTCGTTCTCTCTCGGTATTTCTAGCATCAGCAGTACTGAGTCTACATTTAGTACCTTAAGTTTATTAATTTTTTTATAATTCCGATAAGTCAAAAAAGCCAGCAGTCCAACCACCGGAATCCAGAATATCGGCATTAAAATAAAATGTATAACCGCGTCCATATATCTATTTTAGCATAAATATAACAATTTGCACATATCCACATTTTTTTATCAAAAAAAACGAGAAAATTACCCCGAATCCACCTCTTTGTGATATTATATTATTTATAGTCGCACACAGCGGCTATTCGTTCTTTTCGGTTCTCTTTGAGAGGAGATGGCAGGAAATGTTAGACAAGAAATACGAGTTGACTGACCAAACCATCAGGCTTGGTAACATGGAGCTTTACCGCATCCGCGCTTTGCGTGATTTTAGCGACGTCAAGACCGGAGACCTTGGCGGATATGTGTCATCAGGGCACAATCTTTCCCATTTTGGGAACTGCTGGGTCTACGACCAAGCAATCGTCGGCGCCGAAGCCGTCGTGAGTGGCGACGCCAAAGTCTTTGACTATGCTCGCATACTGATGCATGCGCACGTTTTTGGAGCAGCCAAGGTCTATGAGCATGCTATTGTTACTGGTCACGCTCAGGTATGTGGCGCGGCATCAGTTCATGGCTTCGCTTGGGTGAGTGGCAATTCCCTGGTTATGGGCGCCACTAACCTTTGTGGTCATGTTATGGTTTATGGTAATGCTACCATTGAATATGCAGCCTTTGCGTGCGGCTGGTCTTCAATTGGTGAAAGCGCCAAAGTTGGCGGCCATGCCAAAGTCATGGACTGCGCCAGAGTGCATGGTCAAGCTCTAGTCGGCGGCAACGCTTTGGTTGCAGAATTCGCCGATATCTTTGGTCCTGCCACCGAAGTACGTGGCACGGCCGTCGTTATCGGCCGCTCCGTGGTCAATACAGGTGCTGTCCTTAGTGGCTTTGTCGAGAGCTAATCTCTCAAAGAGAACCAAAGCGCCGTCCAAGATTATGGACGGCGCTTTTCTTTATGGGCATTTCTATGCTAAATAATACGAATTCTTATCAACCTTTTTGAAAATCTTCTTATTCTGTAAATTCAGTAGTATGGTAGTCTCTTTTACTCTGCGGACCTTCAATACCTGCTTCACGATCTCTTCGCGCGTCAGTGGCTTACCGGCTTTCTGCAAAATTCCGACGATAATTTCTGCTATTGTTCCCTTCTTATAACCCCAGCTAGATAGCGCGTAAATTCCCCGTCCAATTAGCACGAAGCGCGGATCCTTGATTAACTCATTATGAATCGCTTGCACTGTGACATTCTTGCGCTTGAAATTAGATTCCTTAATCTCACGTGCGATTTCTGAAAAATGCATTGGCTCCTTCTTCATATCTAGAATCACGTAAATCTTGTCGCGAATGTTCTTCGGGTTGACTGCTGGCCATTTTGCTAGACCCCAATACCCGTTAAGGGTAGCGAGCAACTTCGAAATTGACGCCACTGCTCTAATATGGTCAGGATGCTCATAATCTAGCTTTCCGTCAAGTTCTTCCAGAGTGAGAGGAGCTTTATTTTCGCGGATTGTCTTCACGACTTCGTCTACCCGCGCGCGGATGACCTTACTATCGCCATATTCTGTAATGCCGACGGCAGCGTAGTATCTGTCGTTCTCTTCCACAATAGACAAATTCTTAGCAAAGGTAGCGATAAAATTAATACCAGTCTTCTCTGATGCGACCGTCTTACGACCATATACCTTGTCGGCGAGAGCATCGAGCCTAGCTACGCGCCCCATTTCGGTCAAATTACGTACCAGAAGCTTCTCTGCGGCGGCGAGCTCTGGAATCTCTCCGTCTTCGGCAGCAATGCTCAGGCGAATCAAAATCGCCTTTTCTAGCTGACGTACTCGCTCGCGTGTGATTGAAAGCATATCACCGATTTGCTCTAGCGTTTCCCTGCTACCATGAAGACCAAATCTGCGAGAAATAATCTCCTTTTCGCGCTCTTGTTCAATGATTTTTAGACTTCCAGATATTGCTTTTTTTAGAATTTCCGCATTTTGGTCCATTAGTACTTTCCTTGTTTTACCCCAGTTAGTTTAATGTATTTTTTATATAATATCATAAGTCAAGACGGATGTCAACTATGAAATTACGTTCTTCTAACATATATTGTAGCATAATTTTTACAATTTTTGAAAAAAGTTTTAGAAAAACATAAGCGTCTCCCAAATAATCAGCTATTTTATCGAAAATTATCCTATTTTTTGCCATTTCTGACAAGTCATGGGCTAAGATTTTTTAGTCGTTTTTCTAGTAGTTCTTTTGGCTGACTTTGTAGTCTTTTTTGTCGTCTTCTTTGCTGTTTTGGTCGTCTTTTTTGTGCTTTTACGCCCGCCTCTCGTTCCACGACGAGTAGTCTTTGGCTTATTAGCTAGCATTTCTTCTGCTTTGGCTCGTGTGATGGACTTCGGATCCATTTCCTTCGGAATTTTTAGGTTATTACGTCGCCCCGGCCCCTTGATATAAGGCCCATACGCGCCGTTGATTATCATGATGTCGTCCCAATCGGCGATAATGGAGTCAATCTTAGCCTGATAGAGTGGCAGAGCTTCTTCTAGCGTAATAGTATAGGGGTCATAATCTTTCATCGGGATATTATACTTGCCACCCTTTAGATATGGCCCAAACGGTCCATTGGCGGCAATTATCTCTGCCCCATCCGGTGCCTTGCCTAGCGACCGTGGTAGTACGGGCAGAGCTAACTGCGTCAAAGCTTGATCTAGTGTAACTGTCTTGACTGATTTTCGCTTCGGCAGGGGTGCGAAGCGTGGCTTTTCCCCAGCTTCTTTTTCGTTATCACCCAGCTGGATGAAACCACCATTCTTCCCTACTTTGGCATAAATTGGTTGACCCGTTTCCGGATGATGACCTAGGAGTCGCGCATTATTATACCTTTCTACCCCATTCGCCGCTAGCACAGTATCACGAAACGGCCCATAAAAATCCCGGAGCATCTTTACGCGCTCCAATTTGGCGTCCGCTACTAGATCTAAGTCCTTTTCGATATTCGCCGTAAATTTATAATCCACGATATTTTTGAAATTATCCAGCAAGAATCCAGACACTAGCTCACCAATTGGAGTCGGAATCAGCTTGCCTTTATTTGCCCCAAACTTTTCCTTGACGATATTACGCTGAACCTTAGTATTAGGCAAATCGACCTTCAGTTCAACCACATCTCTCTCAACGCCTTCAGAAGTGCCCTTCTCTACGTATTTGCGTGCTTGAATTGCGGTCATAATCGAAGCGTAGGTAGATGGTCGCCCAATGCCGAGTGCTTCAAGCTTCTTCACTAGCGAACCTTCAGTATACCTAGCTGGCGGCTTAGCGAAATTCTGCTTCGCACTCAGCGACAGGCAATTCATCTTATCACCCTTAATCACTTTCGGCAACTCCAAATCTTTACTCTTGCCATACACGCGCAAGAAACCATCAAATATCACCACTTCGCCCTTGGCGATAAAGGAATCGCCGCTACTAACTGTCGTGTCAAGTCGAATGGTGGTTTTCGCTACCTTGGCATTTGCCATCTGTGTAGCCAGCGTGCGCGACCAGATTAGATGATAAAGCCGCTTTTCATACTCATTCTTCCCTGCTTGCGTCTTAAAGATATCAGTCGGCCGAATCGCTTCATGTGCTTCCTGTGCCGAAGCGTCCTTAGTTTTAAAATGTCGCACCTTGAGATAATTCTTGCCAAAATTCTCTTCAATAAATTTCGCCATCGCTCCAGTCGCTTGCGCAGATAAATTGAGCGAATCTGTTCTATGATAAGTAATCAAGCCCGCTTGATACAGTCCTTGTGCCGCACTCATAGTGGTGCGCGAAGAAAATCCCAGTCGGCTGTTTGCCTCAATTTGGAGTGCTGCAGTCGTGAGTGGCGTCGGATTAGCTTTTGAGCCTTCCGTCTCTTCCACATCCGCTACGACGAAGTCTGAAGCCGCTAGTCGTTCGAGAAGTTCGGTAGCAGTTTGCTCGCTTTCAGGAGCAGTACCATCGTAGGTCGCGTTGAACTCGCTAGCGCAAGAATCAGGCGATTCAGGGGCTTTCGCGACCAACGGGGAGCGAGTGAGCGAGGAGCCCCGTAACGACGGGCGCGACGAAGCGTCCCCGGAATCGTCTGATTTTGCGCTAGCGGAGATAAACTCCCCTATCACCTTAAAACTGAATTTTGAATCGAACTTCTCAATCTGTTTTTCGCGCTCCACGATTAGTCTAAGAGCCGGACTCTGTACTCGCCCTGCCGAAATCGCCCCCGGCACCTTCCGCCGCACGATATCGGATAGGTCATACCCTACCAGCATATCTAGCGTCTGCCGGGCCTGCTGTGATGACACCATATCCATATCTACCGTCCGTGGGCTCTTAATCGCCGCTTCTAGCGCCGGCTTGGTAATTTCATGGAAAGTAATCCGCGCCGTATTCTGTGGTAATCCCAGCACTTCCACCAGGTGCCACGATATAGCTTCTCCTTCGCGGTCTTCATCCGTCGCAAGCCAGATTCTATCGGCCGCCTTGGCTTCCTTCTTTAGCTCAGAAATCACCTGCTTATGCCCTGGGTCAATTTCGTATGTCACGTCAAAAGTGGATTTATCTACTTTAGTGTCTTTACGGATATGCCCAATCGAGGCTAGCACCTTAAAATCATTTCCGAGATATTTCTCGATCGTGTGTGCCTTCGCCGGGCTCTCTACTATCACTAAATTTTTTGCCATATATATTATAATATCACACCCAGTCAAGCATATGGTATAATGCACATATGAGAATACTAGATACACCTATCACCAAACAGGAGCTAATCGAGACCTCCACCAATTTCATTGATATTAATACCATCAAGGGCGCTGTCGATATTAAGCGCGAGATAATCGCTGTGGACTCTCCAATGCATTATGATTGCGAACAACTCCTTCTAGAAAATGGCTCAAGCCAAGCCGATATCTGGGGTATTAATCTATATCTCGACGAAGACAGTATCGATGACCTGGTTGAATTTGACTCTATGATCAATATCCGTCCCACTCAGAATAATCGTAGTCGGAGCGTAGAAGACCCAGCCATCCAAGAAAAAATCAAATCCGTGGTTAAAAAATGGCTAAAATAGATTACATTCACGGCGAAGAAGCTCATCAAGACTGGCAGAATCGCTCCATCACCTATCAAATGGGAAACATTGGTAGTGAAGTCTCCCGCTCTCTCAAGTGGACCGCCAAGGGCAATTCAGACCGTGCCGCTACCGCTATTGACCGTGCATTGGAGCTTTTCGACTTCTCTATCGAAGCCAACCGCAATAACCACGCCCGTCTTCGCGAAATTCTCATCGCCAGAGAGGAATTCTGCGATTATTTCTTTGGCGACAATTCTTGGCATACCGACCCAGTAAGAATGCAAAAATACTACGACGGCTTTGTAATGATTGATCAGCTAGCGCCAAAACTACCTGGGTAAGAGCGGACATCAGTTAATGTGTTTTGGTTTCCTGACGACTCCTTAACAAATTGAGAAACGTCAAAGGAAGATAATTTTTCCAGCAATCTCTTTGTCCTGATTGCACTGCGGAAAAATGCTATAGCAATCGCAGCGGTGACTATTGCAGGAATCGTAAGAAAGCCGGGGATATCCAGGGTACCTACCGGGCAGGTAGTTACCTTACATGTCAATGACGTAGCGACAACGATGAATAGCAGATAACATGCTACAGGCGTAACAGCGCAGCCCAGAACGCAGCAAATTATTAAACGCTTCTTTAGAGCTTTCCTGACTCGATTCGCATCATTGTTGTATTGATCGAGTAAATTCTTTATTTCGACTACTAATTCAGTGTCTTTAATGCTGGCATTTTGGTTTTCTGGTGAATCCTTATTATATTGGAACGCATTAAAGGTATGTATTAGTTTTATCATTCTTTTCGTTTTTATATTGTTGCAGATAAGAATAATCGATAACACAAAGCAGATAATCACAGGCACAAGTAAAAGGGTAATAATATTGGTAATAATCAAGTAGCTAGGACTTGTACGAATAGCATTTATCAGATACACGATCCATCCGCACGCTCCAATAATGGCGGCATAACCAAAAATTCGGCTAACAATCAAACGCCTTTTCAAGATTTTCTCGACTACGTATATATTATTGTCATATTCTTCGAGCAGTACCTGTATTCCGCTAATCCGCCGTTTATCGTAGTCTGTTATATTGTTATCCATGAAATCATTATACCATAACCACCAAAAAACCCTCAGGTAAGGGTGGGCATCACCTGAGGGTATTTTGGCCCTCTAACGCTTCTCACTATACCGGGAGAACCCCGGAAGCGTAACCCACCTCACACAATATTGGGGCCCGCCGGTTAGAGGGATTGCTAAGCCTTCGAAATGATCCTTTCTAAGTGGAGGTAATACTTATAAACTTAAAACCATGAAGAAATTTTAAGTGCGAAAGGGTTTCAAAAGCTCGCAATTTCTGCTATACTGGAAGTAGTATAGCTGAAATTATAACTTATTTAGGTGCGGTGTGGAGCGCTTTTTTGTGCCCCAACTGAGTTAATTATATCACACAGGAGAAAATATGTCAACACTTTTTTCACACTTTTTTACAAAATTCAACCAAATCTCACCCCTAGAGCATGAATTTACAGAGGTGTTAGACGCTATTGCGCTTAAGCCTAAAACATTGTATTTTCATGGCAAATTGCCCAAAAATGTGGTAAAAAATGGTCACCCTGAGCGACCAAAAACAGTGGCAATTGTGGGTGCTCGGCGTAATACTAGGTATGGCGAAGAAATAGCCTATAAGCTAGCCTACGAGCTAGCTCAGCGGGGCGTGATTGTGATTTCGGGGCTGGCCTATGGGATCGATTCTATCGCCCACAAAGGCGCCCTGGATGCCGGCGGGCGTACCATTGCTGTTCTCGGTACCCCGATCGATCAAATATACCCTGCCGCCCACGAAAAGCTCGCACGCGACATCCTAGAGCAAGATGGCGCCATTATCAGCGAAATCGCTCCCGGCGAGAAATATTACCCTAAGACTAGTTTCTTAAAGCGCAATCGCCTAATTTCGGGCCTTTCTGACGCCGTAGTCGTCGCCGAAGCGGCTATCAAATCCGGCTCACTCAATACCGCCGCTCACGCTCTCGACCAAGGCAAGGAAGTCTTCGCCGTGCCAGGTAATGTTACTAATCCCTGTTCCCAGGGCTGCAACAAGCTCATTCGCCAAGGTGCCAACCCCTGCACCTGCACCGACGACGTACTCCACTATCTCTTCCCTGATCAGCTGACCAAGCGCCGTCGCGCCACGCAGTTGCCACTCTTCGCTGATACTCAGGAGGAAGCTGCTGTACTTCAAGCCTTGGCCCACGGCTTCCGTTCTGGCGACGATATTATTAAGGCTGCGAACATCACCGCATCAGCCTTTAGCCAAGCTACCACTCTTCTCGAAATCAAAGGTCAAATCCGCTCCCTCGGTGGCAATCATTGGAGCCTGGCGTGAAATTAAAAATTACTCTTCCATCCTGAATTCCTTATGCTATAATATATTACATGACAAGGCATACGAAAATTCTTATTCCAATTTTATTGGCTATTATATCATTAGGGGGCTTTACGGCGGGGAGCACTCACGCTCTCACTTATCAAGACACCCTAGACACTTCCTTCACCTTCAATTCATCCATCGCGATAACTTTGTCTTCATCCGACTTAGTGATTTCTGAACTTACGCCTAATAC
>JAZQRY010000062.1:0-34836 GCA_045629825.1 Candidatus Nanosyncoccus sp.
CCGCTTGGGAAGCTGCGGGGGTATTCAATCCTTCCGGTGACGGTAAATCCCACTACTCTATCGTCATGCCACCCCCAAATGCCAACGGCAATCTCCACATCGGTCACGGCCTTACTATCGCGATCGAGGATTCCCTTACCCGCTACCATCGTCTCCGCGGTGACTCTACCTGGTACATTCCAGGCGCCGACCATGCTGGTTTCGAGACCTGGGTTGTCTACGAGCGCGAACTCGAAAAACACGGCCACACCCGCTTTGAGTTTGACCGCAACGAACTATATTCCAGAGTTTGGGATTTTGTTACTCAGCAACGCGGCAACATGGAGCTTCAGCTCCGTGCTCTCGGTGCTTCCTGCGCTTGGGATGATCTCACCTTTACATTGGACGAAAATGTCATCGACCGCGTCTACACCACCTTTGAGAAAATGTGGAACGACGGCCTAATCTACCGTGGCGAAAAGCTCGTCAACTTCTGCCCCAAGCACCAAACCGCCTTCGCCGACATCGAAGTAAACCACAAAGACGAAAAAGGCACTCTCTGGGAGATTGAATACAAGATAGCTGGCAAAGGCTCTCTAATAGTCTCCACCACCCGCCCCGAGACTCTTTTTGGCGACACGGCTGTAGCGGTCAACCCCGACGACAAGCGTCATAAAGACTTAATCGGCAAAGAAGTCTACCTTCCGCTCACGGATAAGACTATTCCAATTATTGCCGACGAACACGCCGATCCCGAATATGGCACCGGTGTCGTAAAGATTACCCCTGCCCACGATTTTGACGATTTCGAAGTTGGCGAGCGCCACGATTTGCCCCGCATCCAGGTCATTTCCGAAGACGGCACCATGATTAATGTCCCCGAAAAGTACGAAGGCCTAACTACTAAAGAATGCCGCAAGCAGGTCCTAAAAGACCTAAAAGAGGAAGGTCTCTTAAAGGGCGAGAAGCAGATCGAGCACTCCGTCGCTCACTGCTACAAGTGCGACACCGTGTTAGAGCCTACCTTAAAGGAGCAATGGTTCATCGATGTTAAGAAACTAGCCAAGACCGCTATCGAGCACTTAAATAACGACGAAATCAAATTCCACCCCGCCAGCAAAAAACAGGTATTAATCAACTATCTCGAAAATCTTAAAGACTGGAACATCTCCCGCCAAATCCCTTGGGGTATCGCAATACCCATGTTTAGGCGTGCGGACGGATCCGCTTGGGTATTCGATCGTCGCACTGATTTGAAGGAAATCGAAAAGGCTGGTGTCAAGTATGTTCGAGATGAAGACACTTTTGATACCTGGTTTTCAAGTTCTCATTGGCCCATCGTCTGTGCTGACTGGTCTGAAGACAACCCCACTCCATACTACCCACTAAACGTTATGGAAACCGGCGCCGACATTCTCTTTGCTTGGGTCGCCCGGATGATTATGATGGGATTATATGTCACAGGCGAAGTACCATTTAGAGAAGTCTATCTCCACGGTCTCGTACTAGACGCCCACGGTCAGAAGATGAGCAAGAGCAAGGGCAACGTAATTAATCCTATGGATCTCGTCGCGAAATTCGGCTCCGATGCCTTCCGTCTTGGGATTCTACGTGGCCGCTCTGCTGGCATGAACCAAGCCTTCAGCGAAAATTCCGTCATCGCCGGCCGCAATCTCTGCAACAAACTCTGGAACATCTCCCGCCTCATCCAAGGTATTGTAGATGGAAATATAGAATCTGAGAATAGCAATTTCTCGACCATCCGCGAAAGCAACGAGGCGGAAGCCATTATCGAGTCTGAGGGGATCCGGAGCCTGGCAAGGCGAGGAGTAGCGCCAGCCACCCGTGGCGACGGGCTGGCTGGACGCGCCCCGAAGACTGATAATGGGTTCGTCACTTACTCTACACTTAACATGGGCGAAGATTGGATCTGTCGCGAGATTAATGATTGTCTCAAGCAAGTCGAACAAGATATGCAAGACTATCGCTTCGCTGAAGCTGTCGAATTACTGTACCAGACTATCTGGGACAAATATGCCGACTGGTTCCTAGAGAGCCAAAAGATTTACAGGAATGTCGAACTCTTAAAGACTACTCTCGAAGCTATCCTGATTGCCTTCCACCCATTTGCTCCATTCGTTACCGAGACGATTTGGCAAAATCTCAGCTGGACCGACGGATTTATTATTGCTGCTAAGTGGCCGCACGGGCTCGAATATGACGCTATCAGCGCCCAGAATTTCGAAAGCATAATCACTATCGTAAATGAAGTCAGAGCCACTCTGCAGGCCCTTCCAGGCCCCAATAACGCCAAAAAATATGAGCTTCTATACGACAATGATAGCATCGTGAATGATAATCAAATGCTGATCAAGGCACTCACCAGAGTCCCGGCAGTGAACTCTCTAGACGGTTCCCCGCGCGGCCTTAGATTAGCCCTAGCTAATCACGAGCTATACCTAAACGTCCCGGAAAAGGAAGTCAAAGAATACAAAGATGCTCTCACCGAAAAAATTCTCGCAGTAGGCCGCGAACTAGACGCTCTAAATGCTCGCATGATGAATCCAAATTACGTCGAGAGAGCCCCCGCTCACCTAGTCAAAGAAACCCAGGACGGCATCAAAGAAAAAGAAGCCCTAATCTCCCGCCTTAAGCAGCAACTCAGCCTCATATAAAATAGAATGAGCCACTTCGATGGCTCATTCAATTTACTGATTGCTAGGATTAGCTAAAAGAGTTAACTTGTGATGTCAGCTATCTATTTCTCATCCTTTTTCATGCCTTTTCTCAAATCATCAATTTTGAGATTCTGCACTTCCTGATTTGCGTCATACTTCTCTCCGGCCACTTCTTCTCTATTTTTTGCCGTGCTTAGCATCACCTTCGCTATATCAAAAGGGGTTTCATTCTTAGGGAAATATTCGGTATGAAATTTTCTGTTTTCGTCAAGATATTCCAATGCAGTCCCATTCTCTGTGATTGCGATCCTTCCTTCTGTGTCTCCAAGATAAACAAAGTCTCCGTCTTGGTATCGTATGCTTCCCTGCTCCCGCATATTCTTTTTTGCTACTTCCAAATTTTTTACTGCTGCTGTCTCATATGGATCTCCCGCTTCGGCCATAGCCCGAGCCTTCTCTACATCCTCCACCGCATCGGGATGAGCTTCCCTGTAGGCTTCTATGCGAGCCCTGCGTGCTGCGTCCTTGTCAAACTCTGGCGTATCAGTTTCTGGCTGATCGTGATTAGATAGCGCATCGTATTCGTTCTCTGGGCTTCTGTTTAGATTTTCTGTCATCTTATTCCTTCCCTGCACCTAAATGCAATTATGTTTTTATACGCCAATTATATCATATCCATATCGTCAGATGTACCAAAAAAGAGAGTCCCCGACCCTCCCACATTTAATGTGTAAAAGTCGAGGACTAAATGAATACTTACTTCTTGTCGCCCTACCAGGCGCTGGCCAGGTCCCAGACCCAGAGATCCAGACCATACTCCGCATCCGCTAGAACAGTGGCGAAGTTGCTTCCAGCATGGACGATAAGCTGCGGATTTACCGCATTACCCATCACCATCTGAATGTCGGAGACGCACTGCGTATTGCAGGCTCCATTGTGGAGCTGTCGGATCAGGATCTTATCGGCGCTTGCGTCACGCTTCACGATAGTCGCAAGCACATCGTAAGCTATCGGATCGTCGGCGAACATCTTATCGATGGACGCCGTATCTGGCGTGCATCCGTGCTCGTCTTCCTTCTCGTAGACGAGCGACGGAGCGACGATGCTCCAGAGGCCAGCCAGCCGCGGATCGGTCTCTTCGTCCCACAGCATCGGCACCCACACAGCGGGGCAATACCCCTCAGACTCAAACTTGGCCATAATGGCCTCCTCTCTGCGTTTATCGCCCGCCGGCATTATAGATTTACCACGGACTGTTCCGTAGCTCAATCTGTTTACTTCAAGAGAAACAACCAGATTGAGCCACAGAAAACTCAGAGAAAACCAAGCAAGTATTCTTAAAGTGCCAGCCAACAAATATGTTAA
This sequence comes from Candidatus Nanosyncoccus sp., assembly GCA_045629825.1. Classification (GTDB taxonomy): domain Bacteria; phylum Patescibacteriota; class Saccharimonadia; order Saccharimonadales; family Saccharimonadaceae; genus Nanosyncoccus. The sequence continues at coordinate 4,023 of JAZQRY010000062.1, forward strand.
CTACTAGTAATTATAGCACAAAAGCCTAAAAAAGTCAAGAATAAGCTCATTCCATCCGCTTCTAAACCCAAAACTAAAATAAATATGATAAAATGAAACAAAGGAATATAATATGAAAAAGCCAACCGAGACACTATCAAACCCAGAAAACGATAAAAGATCACGGCAAAAAAGAGTTGGAGCCAATGTGCTGGTTTCCTACAATGCCTTTTCTGCCAACTACGACCAACAGGCCATTGCTAGCGATAGTCAGAGGGTGGAAGAAGCGGTCAGAAAAATCAATGCCAAAATGGAACGCGATCCAAATGGTGCCACTAATGAATTAATAGCTCAAGAGTTTGAAAGTAAAATCGTTTCCAAGGGCGTACGTGAATACTACTGGTTAGCTAGCAGAGGGTCAGGAGCGAGAGCGTTTCCTATCCATTTCGCTCGCAGCAATAAAATGTCGCACAGGATTCTCGGTCATCAAGAGCCGGCTAGCTACGACGATGTTATTAACAAAATAGATGATGCATACGCGCTAGTGTACCCAGGAGAAGATGCATTAATCATGATAGGTCTAGACGCCACAGTCGCGGGGTATCCAAACGTCATCAAACAAAAGTTGCAAGAAAGCACCAATAACTATGAACTGCGTCCCCCATTCGGATATTCAGAGATCAAATACGGCTATGTTCGGGAAATAAACATGGATAAATACCATCTCCTGCCATCCATAACCGTGCCACGTTTCACGATAGGAATATCATCTGATCGCGCCAAAGAAATCAACAGATTATTCCGTCAAGGTATGGAAGGAGCCCTAACCGAAGAGCAGCTAGTCAAAGTCCAAATCCCTCGTTTTAAAATTTTAGCTGAAATACATGAACAAGCGCAACTGCTATTAAACAATCTACCAGAAAATGAGACGAAGAAGCGTCATCAACTAGTTCGCTTTGATGCTGGAGTGTGGGAGAGCCTAAATGAAGCGCTTGATATCATTTGCAATTTCAAAGGTGTTGCGAAAAGCTTTGTCCGGCACGGAGATGAAGAAGCGACAAGTTTTAATAAAGATGTAGATCTGCTTTATGGTCAATACGATCGAATAGAAGCTGTCCAAAACAACGAAGGCTCCGATAGTCCCGCATTGGAAAAACTAGAGCTTGAACGATACGAAACCGCCCTCAGGGTATTTATGAACGAGCGACGCAACACGCAGAGCCAACAAGGTAATACCAACGGGAGTGAGCCACACCGCGATGCTACCTTCTATCACATTATTAGTATCACTCGCAAGCTAAAACAATCTAATAACCCTGCTTTCGCAGATATTTAGTAAAGAAAAAGCGCCGCAGAAGCGGCGCAAGAGTAACAGGCAAAGCCTTTTGACCCAAGCGGATCAGATTCTATTACTCTCAATGATGGCGCAAACCTTCCTGACCACTTGAGAAAGCATCGGGCAAGAGTTCTTTGCCAAATTCTGACGAAGAATAATCAACCCTTCATTGATATGAGAGAAATCAATAGAGATGGAACCATCTCCATGTCGACTCAGGAACTCAACATATTGCTGTAGACCCTCTAGCGGCGAAATGAAAATACCGTAGTCAAACATGACGCGACACTCAGAAAGCGTCGTATACTCGATGACGATACCGTCGCTGTAAGTCTTTTCCATTGCCCTATACTCCCTAAAAACCATGGCGTACACCCCCTTCATTCTTCACAGATTTAAATTGCACTTAGCAAATCTAAGATAAAAATATTTTACCATACTAAAACGTATATGTCAAGAGAAAGAGCCCGACCGTATGGTCGAGCCCTTCCCCACCCAGCTAAAGTGCTAGAGTCCTGCGGATGTCCGCTAGGCACTGCGGGCAGTAGAGCCGCTGCGCCCGGAACATGTCGCGAGCATGAGCCACCCAGATCGGGACGCTCAAGCCCTGTTGCATCGCACACCCTTTGTTTGTGCAGTGCGGACCGATCACGTACTCAGTGTTGCTGCGGTTAAGATCCGCTGCCGCACCGAAGATGTGACCGAGCTCGTGCAGGACCACGGTTTTGACCGCAAGGTAGCGATCGCCATCCGGTAGCCCGCGGTAGCGGTAAACGCTCTGTACCGTTACGCGGCCGTTGGCGATGCCGAACACGAAGTTCAGCTGCTGATCGCCGTCGCGCGCCGTGATGTCGAGAGAAGTCAGCGCCACATCGATGTGCGGCTCCTGACTCTGCCATGGCTCGTTCGCGATCAGATCGAGCAGGCGGTCGGCATCGAGTTGCAGGCTGCCATCATTGCCACGAATGCTCGGCGTGTTGCGGATGTACCAGTCTGCTGACGAATACCTGCCTTGGTCCCAAGCCTCCTTTCTGTAGTTTCTGATTGTGAGTGACGGGAACAGTTCGAGAAGCTCGTTAAGTGCGGCTCTAATTGCCGCTGCCTCGAGCTCGTCGATTCCCGAATCGTACATGACATTAATAGGTAACATAAACCCCCCTTATTTTGTCTCGGGTTACCTTCCGTCAATAGAATAATTATATCACAAAAAAAGAAAAAATCAAGTATTAAGATTATTAATTACTATTAGTCATTTATCGAATTTATCCAAATCAAAAAGAGTCTTCTGATTTCCATCAATAATTCCCTGCGCCTCCCTTAGGAGCCTTTCCAGCGCTTTAGGGGAATTCGCCGATCCTACGTGTACAGTCTTCACTACTCTTCCCTGCTCTTTATAGCAAACCTGCACGCCAGTCGCACCGGAAGTCGTCTTGAACTTTCTGATGAATGCCATATCTTTAGTTTAGCACACCAGAAAATCTTTTGCACGCCTTTTCCCCATGACTTTTCCACCAAAAAGCAAATGTTTATATTGATATATCCCTTATGCCTAGCAACCCACGAGCCTAGCATCCCATGTTGACAAATCCCGCCACCCGCGATACAATGAAAACAACCACTAGCATCCCGCCCGGTGCAGTAGGGAGAACAATGGTTTTAGCATCCAGGGCGAAATCCGTTATAAAGCTAAAATCGCAAGCAAAACGTCCGTAACAGGGGAAGCATCCACTGGAATTACGTTTTGTATAATGAAAATTTTAGATGGTCAAAATAATACATGTGTTTTTGATGTATTAAAAGGTGAAAGATGAAAATTCCAATAACACAATCCAAAGAATGGCATAAACTACAAGAAGATCTTGGGGAACAGAGCTTTTTAAAGAAAGCCAAGGAATATTTTTATTTGGCTATTCTAAAATCCACCCCAGTAGGGAAGTATCTATATTTACCATATGGGCCTATATTTGAAAACGAAGAGTCATTTTCAGCAGCATTGGATGATTTGACGAAATTAGCCAAAGAACAACAAGCTATATTCATCCGTATCGAACCTGTGGATGCCGAAATAGTCAAATCTCTCCCCAAAAATGCGAAGAAGACCAAAGACCTAAACCCTAAAGAGACTTGGCAGCTAGATTTGAAAGGGAATGATGAAGAATTGAAGCAAAAACTCCCATCACGGCTATTACGATATTATAGGGGTGCCGAAAAGAAGGGAATCACAATTGAGACTTCACGCGAGCCTAAAGACATTAAGCATCTATTATTACTCCAGAAGGCTTTAGCTAACCAGAAGGGAATTAGTACTTATTCCGAAAAGTACCTAGAGACTGAGCTGTCTCAGTCCTTCGCTACTCTATATTTAGTAAAACACGAATCAGAAGGGAAGAGCGAGATAATCGCCGCCGGATTAGTCTTCGACGATAGCACCACTCGTTATAATCTTCAGGGAGCCCAAAATGATACTGGGCGCAAACTCCACGCTACAGGCATCCTGACCATCCAATTAATTCTAGATGCTAAAGCGAAAGGGCTAGAAACTTTTGATTTCTGGGGTATCGCTCCCGAAGGCGCTCCTGCCGATCACCCCTGGGCCGGCTTCACCAATTTCAAAAAGACCTTCGCGGGCTTCGAAGTCGATTACGCCGGCACCTACGACATCGTCTTAAATCCCTTTAAATATAAGCTTTACCTACTTTTCCGCAAACTAAATCTTCTGCTCCGCAAATAAATGCTATAATCATAATATGAAATTTATAACTCTTACCCCAGTCGAATTCACTAAATTCGCAAACAGAAGTCCCTATAAATCTTTTTTGCAGACCGTAGAAATCGCCAAGCTACGCGAGAAAAACGGCTGGACCGCCTATCACTTTGGCGTAGAGCGAAACGGCAAGCTTGTCGCTGCCACCATGGCTGTGGCTAAGCCTACCTTTCTGGGTAAATCCACTTATTATATCCCAGGTGGTCCATTACTAGACTATGAAGATACTGAACTAGTCGACTTCTTTTTCAGGCACCTAAGGCAGTACGCCAAATCGCATAATGGTTACGTACTCCACATCGAACCATACTATGAGATTAAACGCTATGACCGCGACGGGGAAGAGTTAAAAGATTATCCCAGCCACGAATCCGCCATCAAGAATCTAAAGAATCTCGGCTTCCGTAAAATCAATTCCGACAACCCGAATTACCTATTTATCCTCGAACTTAAAAACACCCCCAAAGATAAGCTTTTCGCCAGTTTCAAACAAAACACCCGCAATCTTATTAGTCGCACCGCCAGGAAGGGTGTCAAAGTTCGCGAGTTAGGCAGGGAAGAGCTCGATATTTTTAAACAGATCACCCAGTCCACTTCCGACCGCCGCCACTTCACCGACAAACCCCTCTCCTACTACCAAACCATGTACGACCTCTTCGCCAAAAAAGGCCAAGTGAAATTTATTGTGGCCGAAATTGATGGCTGCAACGCAGGAGTAACTAGTGGGACCAAGGGGATCCGGAGCGCGGCAGCGCGAGGAGTAGCGCCGGTCACCCGTGGCGACGGGCTGACCGGACGCGCCCCGCGGTCTACTAGTTGCTCCTGCTTAGCAGTTGCCATGTTCATGACCTACGGCGACGAAGTAATTTATCTTTTTTCCGGCAGTGAAGAGAAGTACATGAAAGAATTCAACGCTCAATACGCCATTCAATGGCACATGATTCAGTATGCCCTAGAGCATAAATTCAAGAAGTACAATTTCTACGGTATCCAAGGCCTTCCTGACCCAAGCAAGCCAGGTTACGGCATCTATAAATCCAAAAAAGGCTTTACTACCCCCGACAATGGCTACATTTCTGAACTTATCGGAGCCTACGAGTTACCAGTCAATCAGCCTTTTTACCAGGCACATCAATTATTATCTAAAATCAGGCATCATTAATCATGGGTGGTCTCACAGAGAAACAAGTAGAAGAAAAGATCAGACAGGGCAAAGTAAACCAAGTCTCTGAAGCATCCAAAAACACTATCGGTAAAATCATTCTCCGAAACACTCTGACAATTTTTAATCTTGTTAACCTGATTCTAGCACTTATGATTATCTCTGTTGGCGCCTATAAAAATCTCCTGTTTCTCTTCGCCGCTATCGCTAATACTTTAATTAGCATTATCAATGGCATTCGCGCCAAGCTGACCATTGACAAAATGCGCATCCTGGCCGAGCAAAAACCATCAGTTATCAGGGAAGGGAAAGTTCGCCAAATCCAACCCGAGCAAATCGTAGAAGGCGACCTTATTATGCTCAGTCTCGGCGACCAGGTCATCGTAGATGCTGAGATCAAGGAAGGCACGGTAGAAGTCAACGAATCATTCATTACCGGCGAGCAAGATAATATCGAAAAGCATATCGGCGACAAACTTATCTCTGGTAGCTTTATCGTATCCGGCACCTGCAAAGCCACTGTTACTGCTGTTGGCGACGACAATTTTATCAATAAGCTAGAAAAGAACGCCCATACCATCAAGACTGCCGACTCCAAACTCTTTCGCATCGTCAACAATATCGTCCGCTACATTTCATTTGCTTTAATTCCTATCGGCGCACTCTTGCTCTGGGCTAGGCTCAACGTACCAGATACTTCCACTGAAGTAGCAGTCACATCTACCGTCGCAGCGCTCATCAGTATGATACCAGAAGGATTAGTCCTCTTGACTTCATCCGTACTAGCTCTCGCCACGATAAAACTAAGCCGTCGCCAAGTACTCGTCCAAGACCTGTATTCAATCGAGACACTCGCTCGCGTCGATACTATCTGCCTTGACAAGACCGGCACATTGACTACCGGCAATATGAAAGTCAAAGCCATCAAGCCGGCTGCCGGCGTCAAGAAAAATGCCCTTGAGAACGCGCTAAAGCTTATTCTAAGCGCTTCTGACACGGATAACGCTACATCACTCGCCTTGAAGCGAAAGCTTCTGAAAAGTGCCAAATTTAAGCCCACAGAGCATATTAAGGAATCCATCCCCTTTTCTAGTGACCGCAAATACTCCGGTGTCATTACCAATAAGGCCACCTACCTTCTCGGCGCCCCCGAATTCATCCTCGACAAAAAAGACCTTGCTTCTGTCCCAGATCATAGCAATATTCGTATTCTTGCTGTCGTAAAATCAAGTCACGAATTGCTAGGCTTTGTTTATCTCGAAGACGAGCTTCGTCACGACGCCACAGATATCATTAACTATTTTTATACTAACGACGTAGATATTCGCATTATCTCTGGTGATAATCTGCAGACGGTTGAAAATATTGCATCGTCCGTTGGAGTTAAAAACATCTCCGGTGTTGATTTGTCAGCACAAGACGGAGAACTAGATTACGCTAAGCTTGTGAAAGAACACAACATTTTTACTCGCGTCACCCCTAGCCAGAAGAAGCAACTCATTAAAGCTTTAAAGAAGCAAGGTTGCACCGTCGCTATGACCGGCGATGGCGTAAACGATATCCTGGCTATGAAGGAAGCCGACTGCTCCATTGCTATTGGCGAAGGCGCTGATGCCGCGCGCAAAACCGCCAAGCTCGTCCTGCTCAACTCCGATTTCTCCTCCGTTCCTAATATTATCGATGAAGGTCGCCAATCAATCAATAATCTCGAACGCTCCGCCACTCTTTTCCTAAGCAAAAACGTCTATGCTGGAATCTTGGCCATACTATTCATCTTGATCCCGCTCGAATACCCCTATGCTCCACTTGAAATGTCCTTACTGAATTTCGCCTGCATCGGTTTCCCAGGCGTAATACTTGCACTTGAGAAAAACACCGCCCGCATCAAAGACAAATTCGTCAGCAATATTCTCCAATATTCCGTACCTATCGGCATCACTATCGCCATCACCATGCTAGCGCTTTCTATTATTGCTGAAAATCTTGATTTCTCCCGACCCGAACTCATCACTTCGTCCGCCATTGTGACCTTTGCCGTAGATTTTCTACTTATCTATTGCATATCGCGACCACTTAATTTTCTCAGAACCATTCTCCTGTCAATTATTATGGGCATTATTGTTTTAGCTATTGCCATTCCATTTACTCGCAATTTTCTCGATTTCACTCTCCTAGAACCCAGCAAAATAGTCATCTGTGCCGCTCTTATTGCCACCGCCTACGGATTATTCCTTCTGCTACGTCTAGTGATTCGTCATCTCACCCCTAGGCGAACCAATTTATCTCACAAGGACTAGACAAAACTTAAAGAATGCGGTATAATAGTACTATTATTCATTAGTCTGGGGAATTCGCCCCAGCATGGATGGTCCTTTAGGAGACCAGAAAGGGTTGGAAACCATGGCCAGCGACAACCAGCATTACTGGAGCACGATCCTCAACGCAATCGCATGCATCATGCGATATCTGTCCGCCCGCGATGACGACTCCGAATTCCGGATTCGTTACCAGGAGTTCCCCGAGTGCGTCGAACGCGCTCGCGCTGCCTACAAATACTGTAGGCAGTCCAACAGCAGATCATTCGATCTGTCAACCGCCGACGAAGTCGACGAGTTCTTCAGCGGAGTCCTAGCTAACAAGGGACATCTCGACCAAATGGTCGAAACTGCAGCAGCGAACTACAACGTCGCCGCCGCACCATTGCCCATGCGGATATTCTGCTTAATCTAGGCTGTTGTGTTTAAGATGTAGGGAAACGGATGTACACCTGGCAAGCAGGTTTCAGATGCTGAGTGCAGGTGTTTAGCTGTCCATGTTATGATTGTTTATCTACGATTAACGTAATTTAACAGCAGAATGTCGTAGGTGTACATCCTTCCTTTTTTCTCTCCAACAGCCCGCGATGCGGGCTTTTTCTTGGCGTCAACACTTTTAGTATGAAATATTGCTCACATTGATTTACTTATGCTAAAATAAAGATAAATATTTAGGGAGATTTTTATGGAACCACAACCACCGAATAATTTAAACCCATCCACACCCCAAGCGAGACCAACTCCGGCTAATCCGCCGATTAACCCAGTTGGACCAGCTACGCCGAACTCGGCCGGTCCTACCGCACCAGTAACACCTAGTCCCGTCGCTCCAGTCAGCCCAACTATTCTGAGCCCTATCTCCCCTACCACTCCAAATCCCGCAACTCAACCGACCCCCATCACATCAGCCAACCCAGTAGCTTCAGCTACCCCGACTCCTACACCTACGCCCGCTCCAGTCCCCAATGATCCATTCGCTACTCAATCGAAGCCTAAGACTAAGAAATCAACTCTTATTGCTCTCGTTATAGTCTTGATTTTATGCGCAGCCGCAGTAATCGTAGCTATTTTATTCTCAACTGGCGTGATTGATTTTGGTAATTCCATCTCTAACGACCCGCCAGCCAATCCTATCGCTGCCCCCGACAGTAACCAAAATAGCCAATCTACCACTAATGACCAACAGACTACTAACGATAGTGATAGTACCACTACACCAGATAGTTCTACTCAAGATGAAGTAAGCCTAGGAGTAATCGATAAAATCGTCACCGATTTCACCAATTATAAGAACCGTAAGGGTGGCGCCCTGCCTCCAATTACTGCCACAGATGGCGATTATCAATATGTCACCGGAGACGAACTCAATGAGCTAGATGATTTCTTTACTATCTACGTTAAATCCACCGATAATCAAGGAAATTCCTTCACCCTTAGAGTCTTCCCGTCCGCTAATCTAGACTATGCTTTAGGGAACGGCGGCAATATCTTTAATGTGTTCTACCAATCTACTTGCACAGATGACGTATTGACTCCATCCGACAATCCTACTGACTTCGCCGTCACTTATCAAAAATTCGATCGGTCCGGTTATCTCTGTCGTTCATCTAACGGGAGCTAATAATTAAAACCAACAAAACATCGCCACTCGTAGCTAGTGTCTCTCTTTTGTTATCTTGAAATAATAACCATAATCTGGTAAAATTAAAACAAGATCTAAATGGGAGGGGGAGATTAGTACATTAATAAGCTGGTTTTTCTATTAGAAAAGAGGTGTTTTAAGTGTTAAAGACAGGTTTCCCGTCGATAGACAGGACGCATCTTCAGGGTATCCCTGAAGCGAAGCTCCACCCGGAGATATTGCCCGTATCTATGTTTGCTACGTTTACGCAAATCAACAACGGACATCTCGAAGAGACCGCGATTGAGGAAAACGGTGAAATCCACACCAAGCAGATGCTAAGCGACGACATCGTGAAGTTTGCTGGTTGGCTCCTAGAGAAAGGAATCAAATCTGGCGATAAGATTATGATCGCCACCCCTAACTCATACGAAGGCATCGTCGCCACTTTCGGCGCCAATGCTATCGGTGTCAAAGTAGTCGTCGTTAGACCTATCACGAGAGAAGAGCGCGCGCTATTCTGCGAAGAACTAAAAGCGCATTATCCGGCAATGATTCTGTTCTACGACGAACCGGACGATTATCTGGACGAAGAGCAGATCTGTTCGGGCAAAGCCTGGCTAGTAGCCAAGCCGACTACTGATCAGGGTCACGCCTTTTGGGATGCGATAGGCTCCGTCTCGGTATCGCCAGGAATTATTATGGCGGAGATTGAAGCTAATAGCATCTCTAAGAACGATGAGTCTATGCTGTTTCTGAAGACTTCTGGCTCGTCTTCGAAGCCAAAGACTTTGCCGTTCTCGAATCGCGCCATCTTTGCTTCATTGATTTACGCCGCGAATTCGACCGGTACCGACACTAGAGATCAAAGCGTGAAGAAGGCGCTCTGCCAAGCATCGTATTATCACGGCTACGGCTGGATGCCTTTGTTCGTCAACATCATGGGTGGCAACCCAGTCGTCTTGGCTGGTTCTGCGCCAGAAGATGTCGCAAATTACTACAAGTTGAAGCCGAGCTACATCTATGGCTCCCCATTAACTCTGCGACAATTCATGGAGCTAACACCCCCAGACGCTGACATTTCCACGCTCGTTGCCTTCTTCTGTGCTGGAGCTGCGCTTCACGAGAAGGATTACATGGAAGGCATCGAATTCTTTAGGGCGCGTGGTTGCCAAGCGGAGATCCGCAATAACTACGGTATCTCCGAGGCTCTTTGCGTCGGTACGTACAACGACCACGTTCCTCACATTCCGGACACGGCTGGCAAATTCTATATCGGCCCAGACTGGCTACTGGTCGACGAGTATGGCGACGAAGTCAAGTATGGCGAGATGGGCGAAGCTATCGTCTCCGCGGAGTCGCTCTGCCAGGGCTACTTTGGCGATGAAGGGCTCACTAAGAAGCACTTCATCAATAGGGGCGGCAAAGTCTTCTTTAAGACTGGTGATTATCTCCGCCTCTACGAAAATGGCTACGTCAGTTTTGTCGGCAGGGAACGTCGCTTCTTTATTGCCGACGGAGTCTTCGAAAAGGTCAACTGCGAAACCATCGAGAGCGCAATTTCGGAGCTAGACTATGTCTATCAGACCGCCGTCATCACCACACCCGACGAATCAGGCGCTAGGGCCTTCGTGGTCTTAAAGCGCGACTATCCGGCTCGAGATTTCGACGAGAGTAAATTCCGCGAGGACCTGTCGGAGCACCTGCTCGACTATCAGATGCCTCGGGAAATCATCTTCGTCGACCAGATTCCAATGATGAGCAGCGGCAAGATTAACTACAAGCTACTCGAGACAATGTAGGGAGAGAAGAACCAGCTAGCCACATACCACCCGAGCAATCGGGTGGTATTTTCTTTCCGTCTATGCTATAATCAAAACAAGTAACTTAAAGGAGGTATATGCAGCTTATTCGTGCACTTTTAATAGCGGCCATAGTCGTGGTTTTATTGTCCGGTGTATCCGTTTTCTTCGGTAGCCGTAAGCAAGAAAAAAAGAGCTCTGTCTTTTTCTTGATAGCCACTATCGGCGCTGCTCTTTGGACCGTCGCTATAGCTGTCGCCCTAAAAATGCCTGGCGCCTCCTCTGAATTTGTCCATATCGCTGTGACTTGTATCATCGCTGGTGTGACCTTATGCGATGTTGGACTTTTGGCGTTCCTCGGCTGGAAGTACAAAGGTGGCAAGCCACTGGCTTTCATTTTTGCCCTTATCGGAATAATACTTGTTGCCCTGCTTGCTTACGACTCCTCCTTATTCTATAGTCACTACGATTTATCTCAAGAATATGTCCAAATATTCATTAATCATAGTTGGTACTATTTCGCTTTAATTGCTTATTTCTTCCTAATCTCCATGGTCTTCTCGAGCTTCCTTTTGAAGCGTATAAAAGAAGCCACCAACCCAAGTCTAAAGACTGGCCTCAAGGTCTTCTACGTCGGCCTTTCTATCGGTGGGATATTGGCTCTAGTCTTTGATTTGATACTCATCACTACCCTGCCAAATCTTATCTGGATTGGACCTATGGCTACCATCATCTCCATTATGTCCTTCTATTACTCTGTTGTGAAATTCCGCACTCTAAATATCTCCGCCAGATGGATGAATTTAATGTCTTATGTTATTCTTGCCGCCACGGCTGTCATTATCTACTTGCTCGTCTTTTATGTCGTCTTCACTACTCTGTTTAGGACTCCAAACCCATCCGTAGAAGTATTAATTCTAAATGGCATTATGGCACTTTTCCTGATTGCTATTACCCCTGCTGTTCAAGAACTGACAAACTTCATGAAAGTCAGTTTTTTGTCCGATCGGATTCAGCTTGGCTATATTACCAAGAAATTAGACAATATCAATTCAAAAGATTTTGACCCCAGAGAACTAGTGCAATTTCTCGCCGACACCTTGCATTACGAAGGATGTGCTTTAGTTCTGTCTAAGCATACATATGTCACTAACAATATGAGATTCCCCGCCGAAGAAGTCGAAGAAATACTAAAAATGAAGCCCATAGAAGGACTAATCTGGACCAAAGCCCCTGGGAAAACTCTCAAAAATGGCTTCTGTGTTTCTGAAGTAGCAATACTCAGGGGTGCCAATGGCAAAGAAATCGGCAGACTCGTATTCGGCAAAAAAGTCAGCGGCAAAGTAATGCAACGTAAAGAATTCGTCAAGGTCGAAGCTACCGTCAACATGGTATCGGCAATTGTCGAAGAAAGCCACAAGGTATAACAGATGTCAGCAGCGGCTCTCAAGCAGACCAGAGTGACTGTTCTTCTGTCGTTTAATGCAGCAGCGATTGTCTTGGCTGGAGTTTTGATAGCAGGCGCAATAATGCTCAATGGTGGAATGAATTTTAGAGTAGTAGACGAACGTAGCGATGACAATGGTGGCGACATCCAAACTCCTAGCCTAATTGATGCCGAAAGCAACACTACCGACCAGCTCACCGAAGCCCAAAAAGACTACCAAACATCTGTACATACCGTTTCCGGTGTAGATTCCGCTCCTGTACCAGATGGTGAATTATGGAATGAAGACACTATCACCATCTACGAAACCGCCGACTACGACATCTGCGTCGGTGGCGGTCTCTCTGAACTGGGTGATATGTATTGGCAGACCAGTAATCCAGATGTGATATCGGGGTTCTATTCTGGAGCCCGTACCTGGCTCGGTTATTCATCGGATGTCTGTCGGTATCCGATCATATCTCAACCTGGCACTACTACTATCACTGCCGGCACCTACGATGGCACTAGGCGCGACACTATCAACGTAGTCGTAACCGAAGCTCCCAAGGTCCGTTGGGAATACGAAGTACTGTCTCTTGTCAATCAAGAGCGCATCCGCAACGGTCTAGAGAAATTAACCTGGGGTGATACTTGTGCTGAAGCCGCCGAAACGAGAGCGGAAGAGTTAGTAAAGTTGTATTCACACACCCGCCCCGACGGTACACCCTGGAACACTGCCTGCGACACCCCAGATGACAAAAGCACCTATGTCAAAGGTGAAAACTTAGTAGTAGGTAACTCCGCTGTCTCTCCTGAGACCACCGTTGCAGCCTGGATGAATTCCGAGGCTCACCGCGCCAATATCTTGAATCCTGATTTCACAAAACTCTCTGTCGGATTCTATTTCGATTCCGACACCCAGTACAAGACTCACTGGTCGCAATTCTTCTCTAATTACTAATTATTGATTGATATCCTAGGGTAAATATTTAGAGAGTAGGGATCTACCGGCTTCACTCCGCCTTGAATTTCGAAATAACTCGCTGCCGCCACCATTACTCCGTTGTCGCCTGAAAGAGATGGGGCAGGGAAAAAGATGTCAGCATCTTGACGAGAAGCGCGCATCTTCTTTCTAAGCTGCTCATTTGCGCTAACTCCACCAGCCACTACGACCGACTTTATGTCTGGATATTGCTCCAGTGCAAGCTTCACTTTTTCCATCAAAATATCAACTGCGGTTTTCTGAAAAGAAGCCGCAAAATCTGCCACCTGTTGCTCTGTTAGTAGTTCTTTCAGTTTGTGCGATGGATACGAAATCGCCACCCCCACTTCCTTCTGCACTGCCCGAAGTACTGCCGTCTTCAACCCAGAGAACGAAAAATCTAATCCCTTAACCTTCGGATGCGGCAAATGATATTTGTTGGAATCGCCGTTCTTTGCTGCCTTCGCTATACTTGGCCCACCCGGATACGGTAGCCCGAGTATCTTCGCAACCTTGTCAAAACATTCCCCCACCGCATCATCATGCGTCGTCCCTACAATTTCGAACTCATTATGCGCCGGCATATACAAAGTCTGCGTATGTCCACCTGACACCACCAGTGCGAGAATAGGGAACTGTGGAGTACGAATCTCGCCTATCCAATTCGCATACACATGTGACTTCAGGTGATGCACGGCATATAAAGGCTTATCGTGTAGTATTGCCAACGTTCTAGCTGTGAGCGTGCCGATTAGGAGTGATCCTAATAGTCCCGGCGCATGTGTCACCGCTATCGCATCTATATCGTCCCACGTGCATCTCGCATCCGCTAAAGCCTTATTAATTACTGGTAAAATCGCTTCAAGATGCGACCTTGCTGCTATCTCCGGTATCACTCCTCCATATTCTGCAAAAATATCAATCTGACTCACGACAACATTCGAAAGAATCCTGATGCCATCTTCTACCACCGCCGCAGCAGTTTCGTCGCAACTAGTCTCAATCCCTAATATTTTCATATCTTAATTATATCATAGAACGAATAATTATTACTCATGATGATAAGGCCCACCTATTGCAATTTGTGAAGCACGATAAATCTGCTCAGTTACAATCAATCTTGCAATCATATGCGGAAACACTAATTGCGAAAAACTCCATACAAAATCAGCTTTATTTCGCACCGATTCCGCAAAACCATAAGCTCCACCAATCAGTATTATCACGTCTTTCCCGCGCGCGATTACCTTTTCCAAACAGAGAGAATATTCGCCCGATGATATATTATTACCACGCTCATCGCAGCAAATCACGTAGTCCCGACCCGTAAACGGCCACTCCGATAGCCAGCTTTCTAGCTTTTCTTCAGACATAAAACGCCACTCAATCTCATATGGCTTCCTTAATCTTTTTTCGTATTCGTCGCAAGCTTCGAGTATCCATCCTGTATTTTTCTTTCCCCCAGCAATAATCCTTATCATTCTATTATCATCCCACGCCCAGCCAATCATGTCAATATACTTGCGCATTTACAAGAATTATGGTAAAATTACAAGTGATGAAAATTCATCACAACCTGTTGGATCTTCATAGCTTTTTTGGAGGTGAAATACAAAGCTGCAAGCAACGTCATTTCTAAGGAGAAAGAATGTTCACTAAACATGCCATGCGAAATGGCAGTCCGTTCTTCTATGCCCAGTCAAGGGCCTATCTCGCCGCTCAGAAGGGAGACAAGTACGATCGGTGGTTCGAGACTAAGCGAATCACATTCCTAGACCTGTTCATGAACGTCTCGGTACCCGGCGCTTTGGCGCCAGATGTCATCATGTCGGACTACAGTACGAACCGCTACGATGTGGATTTCTACTCGCTCGACTTCAAGAAGGACCTTGTGATACCCCACGAGATCGGACTGATTTTTGAGTCGCGCATGGTCGCCTTCACGGAAAGCGGCCGTTCTCTGACCGACGAGGAGCTGAAATATCTCCACGAGAAGTCCGAAAAGTCCATGTGCTGCAGTGCTCAGAGTATCGGTGCACTCTGTATCGAGATGGACATCAATGGAGAGCGTTCAATCTGGTACGACGACGAGTCGTGCTACGAGCTCAGCAAGATGACTTCTGAAGAGATCGCCAAGTCTACCATTGAGTCGCAACTGCTTCGCGAGCTCAGAAAGTGCGGCGTCGATCTTTCCAGCCTAGAGAGCCTTCTTGGCAGCGAGATCCCGTTGTGGTAGCTCTTGAGCTGCACTATGTTTCACCTAGCACGAAAAAGGGCGCTCCTCGGAGCGTCCTTTTTAAATCTCTAATGGCTGGACCGGCAGGATTCGCATCGAAGATTCGAATCCGTCACATTTAGACAACAAAAAATGGCTGGACCGGCAGGATTCGAACCTGCGAATGCTGGGACCAAAACCCAGTGCCTTACCGCTTGGCGACGGTCCAATCTTCCCTTATTCTATCACACACAGCCTTACTAGTCAAAGCCCCCGATGAACGCCACTCTTATCCCCCTTGTGCTTTCTCTGTGCGTGTGGTATAATCGTTCCATGGCTACTAAAAAACGCAAATCAACACGCAAATCCACCTCACGCAAGACTACCCGTAGGGCCACTAGGAAAGAAGCTCCTGTCGAACACGAGCTACCCGGTGGCTTTTGGCGTCAGGTTGTCGCCATACTTATGATTGCGGTTGCACTATTCTGTGTCATTACTTGGTTTGGTCAAGGCGGCACAGTTCTCAATAATATCCACAATTTCGTTTATCAAGGTCTCGGCTTCGGCACTTATTTTATTCCGCTTCTTCTCGTATACATTGCCATCAAGAAGCTCCGCGCCGATGATAATCGCGTCGCCATCCCAGTATACTTCGCTGGTATTTTGATGGTTCTTTGGATTTCTGGCGTCGGTGCCATTTGGCAAAACGGCGGCATCGTTGGCAACTGGCTAAATTCTTTGTTCACTAACGTCCTAAATCAAGGCGTCGTCATCTTTATTTACATTGTACTGATTTTTATCACCACGGCTTTCTTGCTCCAGCTTTCACCCGTCACCTTCTTCAAGGGTACCAAGAATCTAGTCAAGTCCGGTGGCAAGAAGCCCGCCACTGGCGAAGCTAAGACCAACAAGAAGCTCGGTCAGCTCGAAATCAAAGTCAACTCCGGCGTCGGTGCCGTAGAGCCAGCGCCTAGCGCCAATCGAAAGCTTCGCACCGCCAAGGCCCCAGCCAAAGCTGAGCCAGTCAAAGCCGAAGAAAAGGCCTTGGTCGCCGTCTCGGATCCAGACTGGAAGATGCCATCCACTAGCCTGCTTTCCAAGAAGCAATCCCCTGCCGATGCTGGCAATGTCCAGCAGAATGCCTACATTATCAAGAATACTTTCGCTGAATTCGGTATCGATGTCGAAATGGAAGGTGCCAATATTGGCCCCCGCGTTACTCAATATACTCTCCGTGCCCCTGGTGGCGTCAACCTAGCGAAAATTTCCGCTCGCGATAAAGAGCTCGCCTACAAACTGTCTGCCACCACCATCCGTATTGAAGCTCCTATTCCGGGTACCCAGCTTATCGGTGTCGAAGTTCCGAATATCCGCGCCGAAGGCGTCTCGCTACGTGGCTTAATCGAATCTCAAGAATGGCGCAAGAGCGCCGGTCCGCTCACCTTTGCCGTAGGGAAGAACATCTCTGGTAAGCCCATCGTCGCCGATCTCGCCGACATGCGTCACCTTCTGATTGCGGGTACTACCGGTTCCGGTAAATCCGTCATGACTAATACCATCATCATGTCACTACTTTATCGCAACTCTCCTGCCGATATGCGCCTAATCATTGTCGACCCTAAGAAAGTCGAAATGCGCGCCTATAATGACATTCCGCATCTGCTGACTCCTATCATCACCGATACTGCCAAGGCTCTCTCCGCTATGAAATGGGCTGCTGGCGAAATGGATCGCCGTTATAATCTCATGGCCGACGAGCGCGTCAAGACCATCTCTGACTACAACAAGAAGATTGAAAAGTCCGCAGCTAATAAATCCGCAGATGATCCCGACGCCGACAAAGGCGGCAAGATGCCTTATATCGTCATCGTAATCGACGAAATGTCCGACCTCATGATGCAGGCCTCTAAGGAACTAGAGCCACTCATCGTCCGTATCGCCCAGCTGGGTCGTGCCGCCGGTATGCATCTCGTTCTCGCGACTCAGAAGCCGGTCGTTAAGGTTATCACGGGTCTAATTAAAGGAAACATCCCATCCCGTATTTCTTTCCGCGTCCTTACTTCTATGGAATCTCGTATTATTCTCGATATCTCTGGCGCCGAGAAGCTTCTCGGCAAGGGTGACATGCTTCTCTCTACCGAAGAGACGCAAAACGGCCCCGAGCGTATCCAGGGTGCCTGGACTCCCGACGAAGATATCGACAAAGTCACCAACTTCTTACGTGAACAGCGTCCTACTGATTATAACGATGAAGTCATCTCTCAAGCCGTTACGATCAAAGGTATGGATACCGGCGGTGGCGGTATGGGTGGTCTCGGTCGCACCTTCGATCCGAATGACCCCCTAGTCCGTAAAGCCGTAGAATTCTCGCTTTCTACCAAGAATTATTCTACTGGTGCTCTCCAGAGCCGCCTAAGCAAGGGGCACGGCTGGGTCTCTGGTCTTGGCTACTGGCTCGAAGATATCGGCGCCGCCGGTCCTACTCGGGGCAACAAGCCACGCGAGCTTCTCATCAGTACTATGGAAGAGTTCGACGAGCTAGCGAAGTGAGTATAAAACCAATACTTGCATTGGTTTTATCGAACGAGCGACGCTCGTCTGCCGAAGGCTAGACAATCTCGCTCAGGGCGGATGAAGCAAACAATACAATGCAATATCAACACTATTCCTAATCCGACAACTAATTCGTCGGATTTTTCTTGCACTCGAACCATAACCGTGATAATATATACAGTAGAATAACATGTGGAGAACATAATATAATTATTAAGCCGTTCGCTTGGTCTAACTAATCAACGGTAAAAGGAGTCATTATAAATGCCTACAAAAATAGATATTACCGATAATAATGCTGCTAGTACCGCTTCTGATAGTAAGCCTACTACTAGCATTAAACCCATCCAACAACCCATCAATAAGTCTGTCGACCAACTTGCAAGTCGATCTGCTAGCCAACCTGTCCGTCGGCCTGCTAGTCAACCGGTTAGCCAGCCTGCTCATCAGCCGACCAGTCGGTCTGCTAATAAGTCTACTAGTCAACCAGCTAGCAGCCCAACCCGTAAAACCACCCATAAATTTGCACATAAACTTACCAGTAAATCGACCAATAAATCCACTCATAAAAAAACTAACAAAATTACTCCATATCTTGTTTGTGTCGTCATATTTGTCATCGTAGCCGCCGGCATCGCAGCCGTCTTATACTTCATCAATCGTCGACCAGCCGACGAAGATTTCTTTGTTTCGGATGATACCAAGACCACGATCTCTCTCCCCGTATCGAGCTCAGATTCTACTGGTGACTCTTCTCATGTTCAGACCCGCTTCGTCTACGAATATGATGGCGACAACGTAGTAGGTCTAAAAACCTATTTTGAATATACCGACGAAGAAGCCGCTAGGGTAGCGCTCGAAGCCCGCAAATCTCTTCCGGAGTTCAAAAACGCCGTGCTCGAAGGTAAATACATCGTTGTTACCGCCGATGCCGATCAATTCAAGGGCCTTACCGCCAGCGATGTCCGCCAGCAAGCAGACGCTATCAATCAATTCAACGCCAGCAAAGAGCAAAAAGAAAACGAACCAAACGACGAAAGTCTAGAAGGCGAACAGGAAGCACCGCAAGAATAAGGTAGAATACACTACTTAACCCCTTCCTATTTCTCTCAATCTGTGCTATAATTAAACTAATATTAGCTCAGCAGGAGTGTCGCCCTACCCGGGAAGGGAATAGCGAGCAGCCCCTGCTTTAACCAAAGGAGTTTTATGAAAGACTACGAACTCGCGGTCTTGTTTCATCCTGATCTAGAGATGAACCTAGACCCCGCCATCGACAAGGTCAAGAAAATTGTCGAATCTGCCGGTGGCAAAATCACCAACGAAGATAACGAAGGCAAGAAGCGCCTAAGCTATCAAATCAAAGGCCAAGATTTTGCTATCTACGATTACTTCATCGTATCATTACCAGGCGACGCACCTAGCAAGATTTCATCTGTCCTAAATATCACAGATGAAGTACTACGCTATCTCTTGGTACGGGTAGACGCCCGCAAAGCCAAGCTAGACGCCCGTCGTGCCGAACGCACTGGCGACGAAGAAGAAAAAACATCAACCGAAAAAGGAGAATAACTTATGCGCGGATTTTCAAAAGTAATAATTGCAGGTAACCTAACTCGTGATCCTGAGCTTCGTACCACAGCTAGCGGTAGTACCGTCTGCTCTTTTAGCGTGGCGGTCAATCGTAGCTATCGCGATGCTAGCGGCGAGTCTAAGGAACAAGTATCATTCTTTAACTGCTCAGCCTGGGGTAAGCAAGGCGAGACCATCAATCAATACGCCAAGAAAGGTAGCGGGATCCTACTATCTGGTCGCCTAGAGCAGCGCAGCTGGGAAGACAAGGAAGGCCAAAAGCGCAGCACCGTCGAGATTACTGTAGACGACTTCAACTTCGTTGGTGGTCGCGGCGAGAGTGAAGCCGGTGGCCAAGGTTCTTCCGCTAGCTCATCTAGCGATACATCTAGCCCTAGCCCACTCGACGACATTCCTGACGGTGAAATCAGCGTCGACGAAGTACCATTTTAATATCAATGTTAACGCTTAATGTTTGAAAAGAAGGAGATTTATATAAAATGAAAAGGACAAAAAGCGATCCGAATCTGTATTTCGATTATCGTGACGTCAAGACCTTGCAGCGTTATATCGATGCTTACGGTCGGATTGAGCCAATCGCCAAGACTGGCCTTTCCGCCAAGCAGCAGCGCCAGCTTGCCGTCGCTATCAAGCGCGCTCGGCACCTAGCGCTCTTGCCATTTGTATCTAATAACTAAAAAGGAGGGCGTAATGTACGGACCAACAGATTTAAAGAAAAACACTCTAATTACCCTGGATGGGCAGCCATACAAGGTAGTAGAATACTCTCAAAAAGTCATGGGCCGCGGTGGCTCCATCGTGAACGTCAAAGTCAAGAACTTAGTCACTGGCGCACTCCTGCCTAAGACCTTCAAGGGTCAGGAAAAGATCGAGCCTGCCGAAGTCACGACTAAGAAAGTTCAATATCTCTACAAAGACGATGAGAAATTCTACTTCATGGATCCAGAGACTTTCGAGCAGTACGAATTAAATAACGACCTGGTTGGCGATGCCAAAGATTTCATGAAGGACGGTGACGAGATGGAGATCCAGTTCTACAACGGCACCCCCATCAACTTAGCCCTACCCAAGAATATCTGGCTCAAGGTAGATTATACCGAGACGGCCGTCAAGGGCGACACTTCTACTTCCGTCATGAAAGATGCTACTCTCGAAACGGGTGTAGTGGTGAAAGTTCCTGCCTTCATCAAAGAAGGCGACATCGTCTCAGTCGATACGGAGACCTATGCATACCGCGAACGCAAAAAATAGAGGTTATTACAAAATTGAAGGCGCCGCACGCGCCTTTAATTTTGATTTTCGCGACAAGATAGTATTAGATATCGGTTCATCCACTGGCGGTTTTACCGAATACGCTCTAGACCACGGTGCCAAAAAAGTCATCGCGGTAGAGAAGGGAACCAATCAAATGAAATCTCCCCTCCGCCACGACCCCCGAGTAGATCTTCATGAGAAAACCGATATATTTGATACTGTCATAAAGGCGCGCCCCGAGACTGAATTATTATGTATTATACCAGATATTATCATGGCGGATGTCTCATTTATTTCTCTTACTAAAATTCTTGCGCATGCTAGACATCATCTAGCTGATGGCGACACCGATTTTCTCGTGATGATGAAGCCCCAGTTCGAAGCTGGCCCTAGTCAATTAAATCACGGAGTCGTCAAAAATGACAAAATCCGTCGCGAGATTATCAAACGGTTCGAGCTCTGGCTTCGCCAAAACGAATTCGTCATAATCAAGAAGCACGACAACGACCTACGTGGCAAGACCGGCAATCAAGAACGTTTCTATTGGCTAAAATTAGCCAAAAAATAATAATAATAATTAGTTGACTTTTTAGCCAAAACGCTTATAATTATAAACATGAACTTATTGCATGGCGTGGGCGATTTCTTCTCGCTTGACATTGGGACGAATTCGATGCGCATCGTACAATTATCAGGGAACAGTCAACGCGGTTGGACACTGCAAAAGTTTGCTTATGTTCCAATTGATCGTGGCTTGACTCAAGACTCTTCCGAGCTTGGCCGCAAACGTTTCGGCGAAGCTATTCTTGGTGCCGTCGATCAAGCAGGCATTAAGACTAAGAATGTCGCTCTCGGCCTCCCCGCTAGCAAGACTTTCACATCCATTGTCGAGACAGCTACTCTCCCCGAAAAAGAATTGCAAAAGTCCTTTAAGTACGAAATGGATAAATATGTCCCTATGCCTTTGAGCGAAGCCAAAGCCGACTATATTATTCTGGGCGCCAACCCCAACGATCCTGCCAAGACTGAAGTCCTAGTCTCGTCTGTTGCTGAAGAATATGCCGAATCCAGCATGGAAGTTATCGAAAAAACAGGTTTGAATATCATCGCGATGGAGCCCGAGCCACTTGCGGCTGCTAGAGCTCTCAATAAGCCAGGCTCGATTGATGCCAACATGATCGTGGACTTTGGCGAGCAATCCACCGATATCGTGATTATGTTTAAAGATCAGCCTCGCCTAGTCCGTTCTATCCCCGGTGGTTTTGGTGTTTTAGTCAAGGCTGTTTCCAATAGTCTAAATACTAGGGAAGACCAATCTCGCCAGTTTATTCTTAAATTCGGTCTCGACCAAAATCAAATCGAAGGCCAAGTATTCCGTGTTCTTGCCTCTCAACTAGATAATTTCTCATCCGAGCTTGCCAAGTCTATCCGTTTCTTCCAGACGAAGTATATCAATGGTCGAGTCGGCGGCATTATATTATCTGGTTATGCCGGTATGATTCCGCTATTTGCTGAATTTATCGAATCCAAGCTCAATGTACCTACCATGTGTGGCAACCCATGGCAATTTGTCCGGACTACCTCAGCACAGCAGCAAGCTCTCGCCAGCGTAGCGGGTGAATTCGCCGTAGCGATCGGTTTATCAGAAAGGAGTAATGAATAATGGCCAAAGAAATCAATCTCGTTCCTGATATTAAAGACGAAATGATCAAGACCTTGAAGCTTAGGAACTTCATCTTTTTCCTTTGTATTGTGGTAGCAATTGCTAGCATTGCCGTCACGGCAGTTGCTGGATTAATCGCCGGTGGTCAGCAGCTAGCCATCGATAGTAAAAAGACTACAATCGACAATCTATCCAAAAAGCTAAATTCCTACAGTGATCTCAACGATTTTCTCACCATCAAAAACCAGCTGGGTGATATCTCTACGCTTACCAGCAATAAGACAGTCCTCTCACGCACCTTTAATATTCTTTCAGCTTTACGTCCTACCGGAGCAGATACTATCACGATTTCCGAATTAACCGTCAATTTATCCGGCGACCAGCCCACCTTCATGTTTGACGCCCAAGCCAACGCTAACAAAGAGCCATATATCGACTATAATGTTCTCGATTCCTTTAAGAAGAGTATGCAATACATGCGCTACGATTATGGTAATTACGTCGACAAAGAAGGCAATACTATCCCCGCCTATTGTATGATCGAAACCGGCGAAGACGGTGCTACCCTGAGAGATTCATCTAGGGGGATTTACGCCTACTGGACTATTCATGCCGACGGTTGCAATATCCCCGATTCCAAAGGCTACATCGAAGAAGAATTCAACGATCAAAAAGTCGTCCGCATCTGGCGTACTCCGCAATATAACGAATGGTATAGTGAAAACCCCAAAGAAGGCGAACCTCAAATCACCCTAAATGGAGTCATTTCCAACGTTGCCCACTTCGAGAGCAAATGTATTACTATATCGGGTGACGATAGCCAGAACAGCGCCAGACCGCAGTGGACCGAGGCTAACGATACTTGCTTACTCGTCCCCAATGGTGCCGATGGCATTAATATCACCGACTCTTCCAACGGCCGTGACGCATCGGATGAATTAGTGCTACGTTTTTCAGCAATCATCAGTTTCGCTCCAGAAGCCTTCCATTTTTCGAATTACCATATGTTAGCTATAGGTCCGACCGGAAGATTTAATGTAACGGATTCATATGTACAAATTCAAGCCATGTTCGGTGAGCGGGCCGCTGACTGCGCAGCTGACGATGCCGCCTGCAATTCGAATACTAATAATTCTAATGGAGGTAACAATGGCTAAAGAAATTGCAGTCGGCAAACGCGCCAAAATTTCCGAAGCACAGCAGTACATGCTTCTATCGGTATTTGTAGCATCAATCTTCCTAGGCGCCGCCATTTCACTAGTGATTAATTTTGTTAAACAAATCAGTTTCAATTCCAACGTGATTGCGACCGCCGAAAGGTCCATCGCTTCTTATTCCAACATTATTAAGTCAGTCGGTGTCTGTAAGAAGCCAGACGGGGATGTATATTCCGACGACGAACTCGCAAAATGTGACCCAGATGGCATCGAGCTCTCTGAAATCTCAGGCACGCTTCGTGCTAACATTCTCGAAGGCATGGCGTCAAACAAGGCATTAAATTCCGTTCCTAAGGAAGATTCCAATTCCGGCTGCGTCAACCCATCTGATGGCAAAAATTACACTTACGACGAACTAAATAAAATTTATCAGCAAGCCACTGGCGCTAGCGAGCTTCGAGCGGCAAGCCAGCTCATCAAAAGTTGTTCAGCTCTACGCGTCATCCCCGACGCCTTACCAGCTTTCGAAAATGAAGAAGCCCTTATGGCTAGCATCGACATGCTTTATCGTGTCTCGGGTTGGGAACCAGAAAGTCTCCATGCTACCCAATCCAGTGAAGCTTCTGACCTCGCATCAGATCTAAATACTATATCAGTCAACATTGCGATCGAGGCGGACTCAGGTATCACAAATACTGTACTTCGCAATCTCGAACGTTCTATTCGTCAGCTCGACTTCGAGAGAGCTACCATTACCTGGAAGGGTACTAACGAGCTCAATCTTTCCGCTCGCGCCACAGCCTATTTCATGGACAAAGCATCTCTTAATGAGGTCACTACAACTCTAAAAGCGGAGGGTAAAAAATAATATGAAAACAGATCTTATCACTTCTATCGGTGTAGCCATTGGGGGAGCGCTCATAGCTTTCTTTGTTTGTAACATGTTTTTAGGCTCACCCGAAGATGTCTCAATCAAGGAAGTCACAACTACTATTGATTCATCTCTAGTCGACCCGAACCCCGAAGTCTTTAATTATAAGGCTCTAAACCCTACCGTCGAAGTGTATGTTGGCGATTGTAATGAATATGGTCCTAATGGTGAATGCATAGACGAACCGACTAATAATAATCAAGGAAATCCATAATGGCACTTCTAACCAAAGAGGCTGAGAATCGAATCATCGACCTTTTGCTAGGCGAAGGTCTAGCTGATGCTAACTTGGTACGTGCAGTTCAGCAGCAACACCCCACCGAAGATTCGTCTGCTTTGCAAGATCTCATTGATCGTCACGTCATTAATGGCGACATGGTTTCCCGCGCCACTGCCGCAATTCTTGGCATTCCTTATGTTGAACTTAAGAACATCGCTATCGATCAAGAAATTCTTTCCAAAATCCCCAGTGAGGCATCGACCAGGGTTCTTGCGGTGCCACTCGGCGAAAAGGATGGCATGCTCAACGTCGCCATGGTCGACGTCACTAATGTCCAAGCTACTGATTATTTGTCTAGTTTAGTTAGTCAACCTATCCGTGTTTGGATGTCTTCCGAACGCGGTATCAGAGACGTTCTTGAGCAATACCATGGTGATTTTTCCGGCGTCAACGAAGCCGTTCGCGAGACCGACGAAGAAGCTAAATCCGATCAGCAAAAAGACGTCAAGACTATCGTTCAGGATTCTCCTATTTCTAAAGCCTTAACGACTATCTTGAGCTATGCCGCCAAGACCAAAGCCTCTGACATTCATATTGAGCCACTCGAAAATTCACTGATTATTCGATGTCGTATCGATGGTGTGCTCCGCAAAATCATGGAATTACCTAAGACTGTTGCTCCCGCCTTAGTGTCGCGCGTCAAAATCCTCTCCAATCTCAAGATTGATGAACACCGTATCCCCCAGGACGGCCAATTTACCGTCATGGTAGATGGCCAAGAAATTGATTTGCGTATCGCTATTTCACCCGTCACTTGGGGTGAACAAGTTGTAATTCGTTTGCTTGATAAGACTGGTGTATCTATGCAAATCGAAGAGATGGGTATGAGCGGCCGAGCTTTGCGCGATGTCTTGGAAGGCATCCAAAAGCCTAATGGTATGATTCTGACTTCCGGTCCTACTGGCTCTGGTAAGTCTACTACCCTCTACGCTCTAATTCAGAAAATCAAATCCGAAGAGATTAACATCGTGACCTTGGAAGATCCGGTAGAGTATAAGATGGATGGCATCAACCAGATTCAGGTAAATGTAGACGCTGGTCTCACCTTTGCATCGGGTTTGCGTTCTATCTTGCGTCAAGACCCCGATGTAGTAATGGTAGGTGAGATTCGTGATGCCGAGACTGCTGGTCTTGCTGTGCAGGCCGCTCTTACTGGGCATCTCGTATTTAGTACCCTTCACACCAACTCCGCTGCCGGTATCTTGCCACGTTTACTTGATATGGGCATCGAGCCATTCCTATTATCTTCCACTCTCAACGTCGTAATTGGTCAGCGTCTCGTGCGTCGCGTAACCGAGAAAAGGGAAATGCACAAATCATCCGAAATTGAAACCAAAGAAATCAATACCATTCTCGGAGATTTACTGCCAGAAACTAAAGAGGATGTCGCGAAAGTTAGCGAAGATCTTGGCTATCCTGATCTTCCGATCAAAAATGAAGACTTCTATATGCTAGCCAAAGGCGTCAATTCCAAAGAAACTCCAGGTGGCTACAAGGGCCGAGCTGGTCTCTACGAGACTATCGTCGTCGATGATGATATCCAAAAAATGATTATTTCACATGCTACATCAAATGAAATCATGCAGCTGGCGAAGTCCAAAGGTACCGTCACGATGCGTCAAGATGGCATGCTTAAGGCGCTATCAGGAATTACAACAATAGAGGAGGTAGACCGCGTAGCTAGTGACTTATCATAATGCTTGTGGTAAAATATTATTATGCAAAATAGTGAGCAAACAATAACAAATAATATACGCATAGAGTCTTTACTCGAAGAATGCGTCCGACGCAACGCTTCGGATATCCATTTGCAATATGGGCTCCCACCAATCCTGCGCGTCGATGGAGTTCTGACTCCTATTGCTAGTTCCGCCCCCTTAAATGAAGAGATCATTAAGAGGCTCATTTTCTCCACCTTGGATGAAGAACAGCAAAAGATTCTAATCAAAGACAAAGAGTTTGACTACTCCTTTGCCTTTGGTGATATCGCCCGTTTCCGCGTGAATGCCTTCCATGAGCGCGGCAAGCTAGCTGCTGCTTTCCGTCTTATTCCTAATCAGATTAAAAATATCAATGACCTAGGCATGCCTTCTATCGTTGAAACCTTTGCTAATTTTCCGCGTGGACTAGTCTTAGTCACTGGTCCTACCGGCTCTGGTAAGTCTACTACTTTAGCTGCCTTAATTGACAAAATTAACCGTGAGAAATCATGTCATATTATTACTATTGAAGACCCAATTGAATTTACGCACAAGTCTATCCGCTCCGTCATTGCTCAACGCGAAGTACACTACGATACCTTTAGCTTTGCTGCTGCACTACGCTCGGTTCTCCGTGAAGATCCTGATGTCGTATTGATTGGTGAGATGCGCGATCTCGAAACCATCCAGGCTGCTATTACTATCGCAGAAACGGGTCACCTTGTATTTGCTACGTTGCACACTAATTCTGCCGCTCAGTCTATCGACCGCATGATCGACGTATTTCCAGCACATCAGCAGCCCCAGGTTCGGTCTCAGCTTGCTAATATGCTCATGTCCGTCTGTTCACAACGTCTCGTCCCGGCTATTGGTGGCGGGCGTGTTGTAGCTGCCGAAATTATGGTCGCAAACTCCGCCATCCGCTCACTTATCCGAGAAGGCAAGACTCACCAGCTTGATAATGCTATCCAGACCGGTGCCGAAGCCGGCATGCAGACCATGGACCGCACTCTAGCCAAGCTAGTCCAGACCGGCGTTATTTCTTTCGAATCCGCTCGTGAATATGCTGTCGATGTGTCAGAATTTGACCGCCTAGTAAGAGGATAAAACATGAAGCGTTTTAATTACAAAGCCAAGGAGAAGGAGACCGGAAAACTCGTCAAAGGCAGTATCCAAGCTGAAAACGAGCAGACCGCCGGTCGTCTTTTGATCGAGCAAGGGTATATCCCGCAGTCGGTTGTAGAAGAAGGCACCGGTCTATTTGGCGGCAAAGGACGTGTTACTACTAAAGACCGCATTACCTTTACCCGTCAGCTTGCTACCCTTATTGGTGCCGGGCTTCCACTAGCCGCCTCGCTCCGTACCGTTTCTGAGCAAACTCAATCAAAGGCTATGAAGACGATTGTAGAAGAAATTCTAGCCAACGTCGAATCCGGCAAAACACTTCATGATTCTTTTTCGCAATATCCAGATACTTTCAATGGCGTATATCTCGCCCTTATTAAAGCCGGCGAGACTTCCGGTACTCTCGATTTAGCACTTAAGCGTCTTGCTGATCAGGAAGAGAAGGATGCTGCCATGATGAGCAAAATCAAAGGCGCTCTCGTCTATCCAGCCATTATTTTAGTAGTAATTATTGCGGTGCTTGCCTTCATGATGGTTATGGTGGTTCCTCAGGTCAAAGGTCTTTACGAAGATATGGGGGAAGAGCTCCCCGGCCTTACCCAGTTCCTGGTCGGTATTTCAGATTTTTTCGGCAATTTCTGGTGGTTAGTGCTATTGATTGTTGTAGCCATAGTTGGTGGAATTTGGTATGCCGTCAAAAAGACCCCGACCGGTCGCCAGATCGCCGATGGTTTCAAACTTCACGTACCGATTTTTGGCGGACTCTTCCGCAAGTTGTACGTTTCTCGTTTTGCTCGTACTGCTGAGATGATGCTAGCGACCGGCGTCCCCATGTTGGAGTCTATCAAGATCGCTATCAATTCTACTAGTAATGTCGTAGTCGAATCCGAATATTCTAAAGCTCTAGAGCCAATCAAGGGCGGTAAGCCACTTTCCCAGGCCTTAGAAAACCGCAACTATATGTTACCCCTCGTCCCCCAAATGGCGAGCATCGGTGAGGAGTCCGGTAAGATTGATGAAATGCTCGGCAAAGCCGCCCAGGTCTACGAAAACGAACTAGATGAGCAGATTAACTCTATCTCTACTATGATCGAGCCTATTCTCATGGTTATCATGGCTGGCTTAATTGGTGTAGTTATTGGCGGTACTTTGCTTCCGATTTACTCACTAGTAAATTCCGTCGCAGCGTAATAAAATCTTACACAAAATACTTGATTTTTACATTTGATTAAGGTATTATAAACATAAGTATAAAATCTAGAAAGGATTTATAACATGGCAAAAGCAAATATTAAATCTAAAAAGGGCTTCACCATCATCGAAGTCGTGCTTGTGCTTGCTATCGCAGGTTTGATCTTCTTGATGGTCTTCGTCGCGCTCCCGGCCTTGCAGCGCTCACAGCGTGATACCCAGCGCCGTAACGATCTATCTCGCGTAGATACTTCATTGGTGCAATATCAAACCAACAACCAGGGCACGAACGGTGGTTCCAACCTACCGATGGCAGGAAAATATGAAGCGAGCCAATCCAATGCGTTCCCAGATAACTGTAGGTCTAACACTGCCTGTACATTCCTCCGCAACTATATGAACTCGGGTACTTCAGACAATGTGACTATCAACGCATTCCAGGATCCGGATGGTTGGTATTACGGTATGGAGATTATGACACACTCCGAATCTGGCTTAACCGACAATGGTGGTACCTGGAACTATCAGGAGAAAAAAGGCAATGCCATGGATCACATGATCTACGTTTTCAACGGCGCCAAGTGTAATGGTGAATCAGTTACTGGTGATTCCCAGCGTCACTTCGCTATCGTCTATCGTCTCGAAGGCGCAGGTACTTATTGTATCGATGATCAGTAGAATCCCTAATCAAAAATCCCCCGAAAGGGGGATTTTTTTATGTGTTTGCGCAGTAAGCTCCGCCAGATTCCAATCTATATACGGCAGCCAATTTTCTCGGATTGTTGGTCTGTACTACTTGTTGGCCCCTGCAAACTGCTGACTCCACTACTACAATTTCATAATTATTCGGAAAAGACTCATCCTCGACCGCGAATCCGCAATCTTCACCTACTATGTTCACTTCGCATAGTCTCACTTTTAGTCGATAATGCTCCCCATTTGGCTCAATAAAATCCTCGCCCATATAGTCTCGGTAGAACCCAGCCCAGGTAGTAGTGGCGCTGGTCTCTATATCGTCATCATCCCATGACACCTGGACTACCCTTCCGTCATTTAAATTCTCGGCTGCTCCTGGTAGGGTACCACGGTTATCTTTCTGGTACTGCTTTACCTCGTTGATGAAATTGATGACATCTTCGCGGCGAACTGTATCTCGCTGCGAAGCTCTGAGTGCTGGCAGTGCAATTATCACCATTAAGAAAATTACCCCCGCAACAGCAATTACTAATGCTACTTCAATTATCGTAAAACCACTGTGTGCTTCACCCTTTTTCATACTCTATATTATAAATTATTTATGGTAAAATAACAATATGAAAGTTTTATTTCTTGTCTTATTATTTATTCTCGGCGGTTGCTTTGGCTCATTCTTATGTTGCCAAGCCCGCAGGCTTCACCTCAAAGAGAAGGAAAACACATCGAATTCAGCTAAAGCTAAGTCGTCCAAGTTCGGTCATCGCTCCATTTGTCTCCATTGTGGCTATCAACTAAAATGGTACGACAATATCCCGATTGTCTCATGGTTATTTCTAAGGGGTAAATGTCGCAAATGCCACCACAGAATTGGCATCGCTGAAATTCTCTCCGAGCTTGGCGTCGCTCTCGCCTTTCTCGGGCTCAGCACCACCTTTGACCCGTTTTCATCTAGTATTCTTAGTTGGACTATCTTCATTACGTTGCTAATCTTTACGCTAGTACTCAGCTTTCTTGCTATCTATGACGGACTTTATGGTGAACTCCCGCTTGCCGGTCTAATCCTAGC